>JBCCHN010000029.1:0-49653 GCA_039028695.1 Pseudomonadota bacterium | reverse complement strand
GGGTGCCGGGATCTTGCAGGATATCCTGACCATTATCGTCGAACTCAACTGCCGCCAGGGTCACGCTCATCCCGTTACGGTTGGTCTCTTCCCAATGGACATGAACCGCGGTCGCGCTGCGGGCGACGCGACTCTCTGTGAATGTGACTTGGGAATCATCGCTGATCCGCAGACCCTTGCGGGCTCCGTTAATGGTGACCCCGGACAAACTTGCCAAGGATCGCCGTTTCGCAACGATGGCATCGCTTCCGCGCGAACTGAAGGCAGCGCCGCTGACGCGCACATTACTATCTTGCAAATACAGGCCATCACCCAATGCGTTGCTCACCGACAGATCTTGCACGCTTGTTGCCGAGGATTCGAGATAAACCCCCCTACCCTTCGTCCTCTTGATTGTCAGCTTCGAAAGGCGGCCTTCGGCCCAGCGCAACTCAACAGCCGAAGCCGCTGGGATTTTGTCAAAACTGCAGTTCTCGATTTGAATTCGGCCGCCCAAAACGGTCAATGCACCACCATAGTCGACCTTGTTGATTTGGCTCCCTGCCAGCCCTTGAAAATGACAAAAACCCAACGTGCTAGGGGATCCTGCCGTGGTGTTGATAATGACCCCGCCGCCTGGATCCGTCGGATCGCTCGACAGAAACTCGATTGGCGCATTCGCATCGCCCACAGCTTTTAAGGGACCAGACAGGTAAAGATAAGTACCTCCATCAAAGCTCACCTTGGTCCCCGGCGCTATCTCAAGGGACGCACCGAGGGGAAGAACTGTGGGGGATGTCAATCGGTGATGACCCGATGGAATGAGAAACTTGTTGTCGCCTTTTTCTTGTATGAAGTTCGGCAGATCATGCACTTCAAATTCGCCATCGGCGGGTTCCGCGGTCGGCTGCCAAAGCGGCAAAAGAGCAGGGGAAAGGTCCTGCGCAAAGTCTCCCGGCGCCTCCAATGAGACGGTCACCTCCCGCAAATCTTCACCAAAGGGGCGACGAAAACCAACGGCATCGGGCCGGCCAAGTGCACTGGGTCCGACAAGAAAAAAATCATAGAGATTGAGGCGGCCGGACTCATAAAAGGAAACCAACTCACGACCGTCATAAAATACATGAAAACCGTCCTGATCCAGTTGAAAACGGCCCTCCGCGCCAACCGGGATCAAAGCATCGCCCTGATCTATCCGGTTGTTCTTGTTCCGATCTAACACCAGGCTCCAAGATTGCGGAGCGCTACCTGTCATTTTAAGGGACATCATAGTTGCGCCAAGTCCGGCGCCGCTACCACACGTCAAACGGCCCCTCACCGACCCCGCGATCCGATTGGGCGAAAATGCGCAGTTGGCACTGAAGGTATCCAGTTCCTGGCCAAGCTGTTCATAGGACTGATCCAGCGCTTGGAACAACACGTTGGTCTTGAGGTCCTGGGCCACCTGGCGCGTGTCCTTGATGAAATCGAAATCCCGGCTGCCGTACCAATAAGGAAAAGCGTCGAGCTCACCGGCAAACCGTTGTTCCATGGCCTGGTAGTCTTCCTTTATCACCGCCAGACTCAAGGGCGCGCCGGCTTGGGTCAGCGCGTAGAGCTTGGCCAAGATTTCATAGACTATTTGGGGCGTCACCCGCGGGTAAATGAGGTCTCGAAAAAGATAATTGACACTGCCCAAGTCTTCAAAATTTGTGACCGATACATCGAAGGTTCGTCGGTTGACCGGCGGAGTGGTAGCATAGTAGCGCGGATTGGCGCGCGGTATTTCCAGGTTCCAGGGCACCAAGGTGACAAAGCGAAAAAGAGGATCTACGTAGAATCGCAAGTCCACCATGTGTGCCGGCCGATAGAGTAGATAAAAAACAAACATATCAATAATTTGCTGATCGGTTAGCCTCAATTCCACGTCATCGCGATAGTCCCCGCCCATGCGCCGGTCGCCAAAGCGATAGTCATAGAGGACATCCGGCGGAGGCTGATCCTCCTGATCCCAGCGATCGTTGCGGGCATCGATGAAATAGCCGATGGGCAGACCCTGGCGGCGCATGAACGAGGGGCCTGTTTGGCCGCCCGCTTGTCGGATACCTTGATAAACATCGTTGATATAAAGAACCGCGGGCTCGACGAAGGGGGTTATCATACCGGCCCGCTCCGCCATCTCAAAAGCGAGCCACTCGATTAGGTAATGCTCGGGCAGGGTTAGATTGACGACGTCGCTTGGCAAATCCCACGGCTTTTGCCACCCTTCCTCCGGCGGCAAAGGAATGCGGGTGATACGCCAGGACTTGGCCGGTCCAAGGAAATGATTACTCCCCGTACCGCGGACCCGCATGTGGACCGGATAAAGGGTCTCGTTTTGCTTCAGGACGGCCACAGCGGTCTTGCGCTGGCCCAAAGGATACCAACGGTTCCAACTCGCCCGCAGATTTTGGGTGTCCTGATCGTCCTCGAAGGGCATTTCAAGGCGATGTAATTCTGTAGGATCGATGTAAAGATCATACCGTGGAAGACGGGGGTCCGACTGGTGAAACTGTCGCAAAAAGCTATCGGCTTGGGCCCGGTAGTAGTTGGGGTCGATCAACTCTTGCGGCCGGCCGCGGATAAAACTGGTAAGGCCGTTAAAGGCGGCAACGGCCACCGGTTCTCCCGATGAACGACGTGCAATGTCGTGCGCTACCTTTGCGACCACCAACAGAGCCGCGAGAAGCACGACATAGCGGGCCCGCACCCTTGGCAGCCGGCGGTAGATTGCCTCACAGGCCGTAACGATCCGCCACGGCAGACCACTTGACCCATCCGGCTTATATGACTTTAAGAAAAAAATGCCGCTGTCTCACAAATCGAACAAAAGGAATCGGTCTCCAGCCGCCATCCCAAGACGAGACGAAAATAAAGTCAAATAAAATCAAATATAAACCTTGGAAAGATCCCAATCACCGGCTCTATTGGGAGAGCTTTTCGGGCAGCGCCTCGCGCAATGGCCGAATGTAATCCAGGCCGAAACCGCAACATCCGCCGATGACTTGTGCACCTGCTGCCACCCATTCCTTGGCCAGGTCAACAAATTCATCCGGCGAGGTGTGGGTCGTTTCTTGGGCATTTTGCTGCCGGTCCACATAGTCCTGGCGGGCGGCATCCGGATAAACCGCGATGGGGCCATTCCATTTTTCCCGCAAGAGGGGGATTGCAGCCGACGTCGCCTCCACCGTGGAGTGGAAAATGCTGACCAAATCAGCGCCCTTGGGCAGGACTTCCTCCAGACCCTCCTCATACCGGAGGTTTTCCTGGTACCCGCCAAATACGCCGCCCGACTCGAGCCGGCACTTGGTGCCCAGCCAGGTCGGGTGGCCGGTTGCCAAGCAGGCCTCAAGCACCCATTGACGTTGCTTCACGCTGCCGGTTGATTCGACCAGCAGGAAATCGACACCACCATCCACCAAGATTTGGGCTTGCTCATGTAAATTCCGCCGCAGGGCCGTCTCTGTATAATCCCCCCATTTCCCATCGAGTTTTTCCGGCAGCTCTTCGCCCCCTGCCATCATGCCGAAGTTTGAGACCGAACCGGCAACATAGACCGCCTGGTTGCCCGCCACGCGGTCCCGGGCGCGCATGACCAGCTCAACCGCGCGCAGGTTCAGTTCCCGGGTAAGATGCCCCATCCCCAAAGGTTCAAAACAATGACGAGCCGCCGAGTAGGTATTGGTGGTGATAATATCCACACCGGCCCGAATATAGCTTTCGTGCAAAAAGCGGACCGTGTCGGGGTGACTGTCCAAGGCTACTGCCGCCCAAGCTGTCGGGCCGATGGGCACCCCCAAGGCCTGCAGTTCCGTGCCGACGGCACCGTCGAGCAGAAGGACGGACCCTTGCGCCAGTCTCCGCTTCAGATCCGCGTAACCTGAACTTTCACGGCCCAAAAGATAAGACCTAGCTGTCACGGCAGTCTCCTTCCTTAGATGCAAGGCAACCCGAAAAAAAAGACCGGCACCTCTTACCAAGATGCCGGCCCAATTTGCCTTTAAGGCCCAAAATCCGGCCTCAATCAAGTTTCCCCATTCAGGATCAGCTTGATTGCCACCAACGCTCGGCACCACGGGCACCGTCAAGGGCCCAGTTACCCGAAACGGCTTCATCATGCTGGATGTCGGCGCGGCGCGCATAGACGTAGTTACGGAAGAACGGAATGATGGTTCCGCCTTCATCACGCAAGATCTGCTGCATCTCAAAGTACATCTCGGCCCGTTTGGTATCGTCCAATTCGGCCCGTGCCTCGATCAAGAGCTGGTTGAAGCGCTCGTTGTCAAAGTGCGTGTCATTCCAGGCAGCCCCCTTGGCATAGGCCAGGGAGAACATCACGTCAGGCGTGGGACGCTGGCCCCAAGAGCAGAGGCAGAAGGGTTTGACCAACCAAACATTGGACCAATAACCATCGTTGGGCTCGCGGATCACGTTAAGCTCAATGCCCGCGGCTTTGGCGCTTTCCTGAAAAAGAATGGATAGATCAACACCGCCCGGCATGGGCACATCCGAAGCGGACAGATCAACCTTCAGGTTTTCCATGCCCGCCTGCTTCAGATGAAACTTGGCCTTATCCGGATCATACTGGCGTTGCTCCAATCCCTCGGCATAGTAAGGCAGGACCGCGCCAATGGGCTGATCATTTCCCAAAGTCCCGTGACCGCGCAGTACCTTGTCCAAAGCACCTTGCCGATCCATGGCATATTTCAACGCCAGACGAACGTCATTGTTGTCGAAAGGAGCCACATCGGTGTGCATCGGCAAGGTAATGTGGGTGCCGCTCGCCACCTCGTCGATAATGACATTGTCATCACGGGCCAACAGGTCGACGGTTTTAAGGTCTACCTCGATCATCGCATTCAGATCGCCGGTCTTAAGGGCGGTTTGGCGGGCGTTCACATCCGGAATAGCCAGGAATTCCACCGAATCGAAGTGGGCACGGCCCTCCTTCCAATAGTTGGGGAATTTCTTGAAGGACGCCCGGATGCCCGGCTCCCATTCGTCGAGCACATAGCCGCCGGAACCGGCGTCGGCACTCCAATCCACATTGCCTTCACCATCAGACGGCAGCATAACGAAGTGATAGTCTGTAAGCACATAGGGGAAATCGGCGCTGCCGGACTTCAAGGTGACCACCACCGTATTTTCGTCTTCCGCCTTGATCTCCTCAACGGATTCCAACAAGGCCTTACCGGCCGATTTAGAATCTTCACCCCGATGGTGATTTAAAGAGGCGAGGACGTCATTGGCTGTAAAGGTTTTGCCATTATGGAATTCCGCACCCTTGCGTAGATTCAAACGCCAAACCGTCGCGTCGTCCGACGCTTCCCAACTCTCGCAGAGTTCGCCGCCAACCACGTTTTCAGGCGTGATTTCAGTCAGATAGTTCCGGTGAGTGTGGCTGGTGCAGATTTGGAACATGCCCTCATAGGTGGCCGGATCCAAGCTATCGGTGGTATTGCCGTCGTCCAGACCGACTCTGAAATGTCCACCCGCCTTTGGGGTGGCCGCTTCTACCTTCTTGCTCCAGAGCGCCGAAGCGGCGGATACCGTCAGGCCCATGGCCAAGGCGCCTTCCATAAAGTGGCGGCGACTTACCTTTTTCGACTTGGCGCCTGCAATCAGGCCATCCAATACCGGATCTTTTTGATCTTTAGACATTTTTCCTCCCAGATTTTGATGCATCGAAGTTTGGTACAATGCTTTTTATTGGAGGAACTATAACAGTTTTCGCAAAGAGACCGCAAATAATTGCCGCGATCTACACCATTCGATTAATTCCAGCGGGTTAACCTTCTCGATGGGCCGACGGCTTGTCGGCAAATTGCGATTTCTATCAATCCACCGGGCCATTGGGGCCGCGCCTGACCCCGGGCCGGAGAAACTTATAATTCAAGGTCTCAAGGCGGCAGGGATGGGCGCCAGGTGCTGCGGCTACCAGGGTCTCCGACGCTAAGGGATCAAAATCGGCGCGAAAGTGAACCGTACTTTTCACGGCGATAATGCGAGTAGTCTCCAATTTGACGCCCAGATGTCTGAAAATGGCCTGATCCAGGCACTGAAGCCGCTGGGAGCCGACAACCACCCGAACAGTACCGGCAAAATGTGGAAAGTCTCCGCCCGCCACCGCGGCTACCAAAGCCATGGGGCCCACGTCAGCCTGAGAACCGGCATACATTTCACCCGTGAAATCGAAAATGCCGTCGCTTAAAGCCTCGACTCTCATCGTCAGCATCAAGGGGTGGTGGCCCGGCATCTTGCTCGTAGCGCCAAGGCGCGCGGCAAAGATCGCGCCGCACCCCGCGGCATGGGCCTGTGCGGCGGCTTCGGGGTCATTCAGAACGCCCAAGACCGCCCCTTCGGCGTCCGCTTCCAGGAGGGCCGCAAGAAGCCCGACGGTGTCCGAAGTGGCACCCGCACCGGGGTTATCTTGTGCATCGGCTAAAACCACGGGCTTGGTCTCCTCATTTGCAATAGCCCGCGCGACGGCAAGGTCAGGCTCGAGTAGCGACCCGTCAAAATGAGCCTCGGCCGCCATGGTCATGTCAAAAACCCGGTCTGCGGCCTCATCCACGGCTCCTGGGTCCGACCCATAGACCACGAGGCCCGGGCCGCATTCTTCAATATCCGACGGCGGAAAACCCGCGGCGAAATCGGCGCTGAACACCTCGGGCGAGCCGATACCGGGAAGGGCGTCATAAAGGCTCTTGATGGGGTCCTCGCCAGTGAACTGGGCCGTCAAGGGAATCAGATAGGGGAGTTTACGAAAGGCCTTGCAAAGGCTCCCTCTTGCGAAGTGTTGGGACATGAGGGCACAAGCTCGCGCACCGGTTTCGGCCATATCCAAATGGGGATAGGTGCGAAAGATCGTTATGCCATCGGCAAGCTCGACCATCCGTTGGGTTACGTTCGCATGCAAATCCAGACTGATGAAAATAGGCAGATCCAGCCCCACCAGATCGCGAAGGCGCGCCAGGAGCGCCCCCTCGCCATCTTCTTCATGGTCGCAGACCATCGCCCCGTGGAGATCAAGATAAAGGCCGTCCAGTGGACCGGCAGCAGCTAAGTCCTCACAGAACATTGCGGTCACCCGCTCGAACGCATCGCGGCTCACATAGGAGCTGGGCTCGGCGCTGCACCAGAGCAGGGGAACCAGATCCCAACCATCCTTTTGAGCCTGTTCCACAAATCCGCTAAAGGGGATATTGCGGCCTGCCATCACCTCCAACAAAGAGGCTCCGCGCGTCAAACCGGGCCACGCATCGGTCATCTCAAAATGGGCGAACTCCGCCCGATCAGGCGCGAAGGTATTGGTTTCGTGCTGAAAGCCACCGACGGCAATTCTCATTTCAGCGAGCTCCGCAACAGGGTCAGAACAATTGGCTCTTTAATGAATTACACCAGACAAGAGGAGATATTAGAGATCCTCTTTGCGGCCCCACTCTCCACGAGCCCTGCGGTCTGGTCAATATACGCTAAACCCTCAACACCTGAGGTTTTGCGCTCTTTTGCTAATTTTTCGCCCCTTCTCTTGAAGAAACTGCGCGGCTCTGGTTCTTTCAACGGAAAGAGGACTTTAGGGTATCAAGCCTTTCTTCGAAACTAGGGAGAGCTTTGCTTTGGCTGAACACTGTGATGTTGTGGTCATTGGCGCCGGTGTCGTGGGATTAGCCGTCGCCCGGCAGCTCGCTCTTCAGGGTCGCGACGTGATCGTGCTGGAACAAGCCGAGACCATCGGAAGCGAAACCTCTTCGCGGAATTCAGAGGTCATTCATGCGGGCATTTACTATCCAAAAGACAGCTGGAAGGCCCGCCTTTGCGTGGAGGGGCGGGAGCTTTTGTACGACTTCTGCCGGAGCCACGGGGTCGCCCATAAACGCTGCGGCAAGCTGATCGTCGCCATCACCGATGATGAACTGTCTGCCCTGGCCGCGCTGGAAAAAAAAGCCGAAGCGAATGGGGTGCCGGGCCTCAAACAAATAACACAAGTGCAAGCACAAGCCTTGGAACCGGAATTGGCCTGCAGCGGCGCCTTGTTGTCTCCAGAAACCGGTATCGTAGATAGTCATGGGCTCATGTTGGCCCTATTGGGAGAAGCGGAAAATCACGGCGCCATGATCGCCTTCAACACCATCGTCACCGGCGGTAGCGTGACCGAACAAGGTATCCTCTTGGAGGTATCGGGCTCGGATGACATGACCCTTGCCTGCCGCCTGGTGCTCAACTGCGCCGGCCTTCAAGCCCCTGGGGTCGCGCGAAGAATGGTCGGTTTTCCAAGCGAAAAGATCCCTTTAGCCCGCTTTGCTAAGGGGACCTATTTTTCATGCAGCGGCCCCAACCCCTTTACCCATCTCATTTATCCCATGCCACCACCGGGCTATCTGGGTATTCACGCGACCATGGATTTGGTTGGACAACTGCGGTTTGGACCCAATCTGGAATGGGTGGAAGACATAAGCTATGACATTTCCCCCGACTATCTTCCGGCCGCTTACGCCGCCGTCCGGGGGTTTTGGCCCGGGGTCGACGACAGGGATATCCAGCCGTCCTATGCCGGGGTGCGACCTAAATTGCATGGACCGGATCAGTCCTTTGCTGACTTTATCATCCAGGATCCGCTCGACCATGGCTGCCCCGGACTGATCAATCTTTTCGGCATCGAATCACCGGGTCTAACCAGTTCCCTCGCCATGGCGGTTGAAGTCGCCAGGCGCGCCGGCCTGTAACGGTTGCCCAATCGCCACGTTATGCCCGGCACAGTCCTAGCGCTGCGACTCGTCCTTAAATAGGCTCTCAGCCTCCCAAAAAAGTTATCCGGATTTCAGATGTTTGGGGCAAGTATTGCGTTGTTTAACCAATTGTTAACCGCGGGCTTTGACCCTTGATCATTCGATGGCTCAATTTCCCGAGGACCGAAGCGTGGCTCGCTTCCATTTTCTCACTATCATGGGTCTTTTGTTGGCGGCTTGCGCTCAGCCGGCTCCCGTCGCTGACACGACCGACCAAAAACGTGCCGTGCTGAGCCATGCCCTGGCAACGACAGTGCAGGTCTTTAGCGAGCGGGAGGGCGGTGTCAGACGGGCCGGATCGGCGGTCATCCTGCAAGCCGGCGATCAGGATCGTCCTGCGATTATTTTGACCACGGCCCACACTTTCGAACCTCTTGAGAACCAATCCTTAAGCGTGACTTTGGAGCCTCACGCCATCCGGGCGCCGGCGCAATTGCTCGCGATTGATTCGGAAAAAGATTTGGCGCTCTTATCCGCAGAGCTGGTAGCTCGAGACCAAGTCCAAATAGCCCCCGGCGCCCAGTTGGCCGATGAGGTTTTGGTGGTGGCCTTTCCCTGGGGGCGCAGCCGGACGGTGGTGAACGGTGCCGTCAGCCAAATCAAGCAAGAGGAAATTCTGAAAGATCTTCCGCCTATTTGGGGTGCGGTGAACCTGATCGACGCCTCGGTTAGTTACGGCATGAGCGGCGGCGGCATTTTTGACAAGAGTAACGGTCAGCTGGTGGGGCTGGTCAGGGGCTATCGCACGGCGCAGCTTTCTTTGTCGTCGGAAAAAGCGCCCCTAAAACTGCCCATCGCCGGCGAAACCACCGTCGTCTCTACGCGAGACATCGGCTGTTTTCTCGTGGCCGCGCAAGGCGATCCACAAGCCGCAGAATATATCTCTGCAGGGCCGAATCCATACAGCTGCTGATTGAAAATAACGAAGAGGGCGCGCGAGAACACGCCCCCTCTCCGCCCCTCCGAAAAGAAATGGGAATGATTAGTTGCTTGGCACCACTTCGGTAGCGATCAACTGACCATCCTGTTCTTCATAAGATACGGTAACGTCCGTGCCGGGCTGCAAACCTTCCATGGGAAGACCCTCGACCACGGTAAAGGCCGTGCCATCTTCCAGGATTATTGTGCCTTGCGCAGCATCAACTGCTGCAATTTTGCCACTCGCATCGTCCGCCTGGGCGGCTGAGATCGAAAGGGCAAAGGTCAAGGCGGCGACCGGAGCCAAAAACTTCTTCATAACGCATTCTCCCAACATTTTGGTGCGGTTCAAAACGACCTTTTGCATTAAAAGATCCACTTAGGAAACAACGCAGAGCAAACTTGGTTCCCGCATCCAAAGGTCGATTTTTAAGATTTTTTCTGATTACATTTTTCTTTTTTTTTATAAGCCTGGGAGGGCCGCAAAAGGAAAGCCAAATTATTCACCCGGCACAATGCATTAGCGCTTGATCGCGCCCTATTTTTGATGGCAACGACAAAAGGGCAAAGCCTCTGCATCGAGCATTTACTGAGAGCCACCGCACCGCCGGAGAAGCCTCAGTCACGCGCGAACGACTCATTATCTGCGTGGTCGTATGAACGATCGGATAGCCTGGATCCACGACCTTTTTTTGGCCTCAAATGGAACGCAAGATCCTTGGGTCAGGACTAGCGATTCTTATGCTCTAGGAAACCCGCCGGGCACCCGATGGGGCTTGATGGGAAGCAGCCTGAGAAGATCGAGACGCGGCTGGTGATGTTATTGGTTCCGGTTGGGCGCTCGTACCAGACTGGTCCCGTTCCTGGTGGGGGAGACTTTCTTCAATCTCCTCATCGTCATGGCGACTTGGCGCTGCAGAAGTTGTCTTCATGGCAGCGGGACGCAACCGCAGCCGCAAGGATAGCCTGGCCCCCGGCGGGCCCGATAGTTCCAAATCGTCGCCCAATTGGCGGGCAAAGGCAGAAATCAAGGACATACCGAGCCCTTGCCTGCCGGTGGCGGTATCTTGGGTCTTTTCCACCGCGGCCTCATCACCAGGATAACCCACGCCATCATCTTGGATCACCAAGAGGGCATGGTCCTCGTCCCGCCGGTTAATCGTGATCATCACCTGGCCCTCGCGTCCATTGGGAAAGGCATGCTTGAAGGCGTTGGTGACAGCCTCTGTTATGAGCAAGGCGATGGGTACGGCCCGATCCGACGCAATCGTAATATTATCGATTTCAGCTTCAACAGAAATATGTCGCTTTGTACCCCCCAAGGTATCGTCCAGGACCTGGCAGAGTTCGCCAACAAAAAGCCTGAGGTCAACTTGACGCACATCATCGCTCTCATAGAGGTAGCGATGTACCAGCGCGAGAGCTCGGACACGAGTCTGAACCTCCTCCAGGGCACGCCGAGCGTCACTGGAGACCACCGAGCGCATGCGGATATTGACCATCGAGGTGATGGTCTGAAGATTATTTTTGACACGATGATGAATTTCTTTCAGCAAAACATCCTTTTGTTCCAAAGACTGCCGCAAATCCTCCTCGCGCAGCTCAATGCGCTGCGCCATTTTTTCCATCGTGTCCCCAAGGTCGCGAAGCTCGACCGGGGCCCGATCCAGATTCACCTTCACGTCAAAATTACCGCGGCTGTAGGACCGAGCCGTACGCACCAGTTGGGAAATCCAACGGGTCACCCACAGGCGCGTGCCGATTCCCGCCGCGAAGATACCCGCCAACCAAATGGCCGCCAAACTGAGCATGCGGGTCAGAAGATCCCGCTCGATCCAGCCCAGGGTGGTTGCGGAGGGCAGACCGAAAAGGACCAAAACATTACCGTGGGGCAAAGCCACGGAGCTATAAACTCGTTTTTGTCCATCGCGCCCTAGAGCTTCGAAATCGATCAGCTTGCGCTGCGTAACCTGGCGCAGAGTTGCCGCATCGGGCAGGCCGGCCTCGGTTGGCTCGAAGATGTACTTTGGGCTGGCCAAAATAACGCCGTTCTTATCCAACAGGAAGACGACACCATTGGGCGGCAGACCGGCACCGCGCACAAACAAGCCCAACCAATCCAGATCAATGTCAATGTAAAGCAGCCCCTGAATCTTATTATCCGCGTCGCGGATTGGGGCCGCGGCAACGATCACCGGCTCGGACGTATTCTGTCCAAGTGTATAGTCACTGATGGTAAAGCTGCGGCTTAAAACCGCATTTTGAAACCAACGACGATGGGAAATGTCTACCGGTGTATCCGATTCAGTGGTCGAACAGAGAACCCGCCCTTTTGGATCGGCAACGGAAATACTCACATATTCCGGGAAGTTCTCTAACGCCCGCCCTAAGGTATCTTGGCAGTCGCCTGCGGTCATGGCCTGAATGGACGGCTCGGCCGCCAAGCTGGTGATCAAGCGTTGGGTGTCGCGGAAAAAATCACGCTCATAGGCCGAGACCAATACGGCGAATTGCCGAACTGACAGGCGGGCCTTTTCCGTCTGCTCCTCAAAGGCGCTCCAGGCCAAGTAGATGGATAAGACCGTCGGCGGCAACAACACCACGGCAAACAAAATCGCCAAGCGGCGACGCAGGGAATCAAAGGGATACAAAAAAGATGGCGGTAGCTTATCGAACATGGCGCGCCAAGTTATCTCCCTTAGAAATGGCCTTTAGGAGATAAAACCCCAAAAACGACCACTTATTTCACACCAGCCCGTTAAAGCTCTTAACCGGCTAGCTGGCGGCCCGAGACCGTTCGCTATCCCGATTGGCATACAAGGCCTGAGCGATGGTGATCTTCAGCACGTCCGGCTCAAAAGGCTTGGTCACCAAAAAGGTGGGCTCGGCCTTCTCGCCGGTCAGGAGCCGCTCGGGAAAGGCGGTGACGAAAACCACCGGCACGTCGTTTTCTGCGCTTTCCGCCAAAATGTCTTGAACCGCATCAATGCCCGAGCTGCCGTCGTCAAGTTGGATATCCGCCAATATGAGGCCTGGTTCTTGGGCCCGAGCAAGGGCAACCGCCTCATCTTTCGTCGACGCGGTGGCGACAACGCGGTGTCCCATTTCGGTAACGATCCCGGCAATATCAAAGGCAATAACCGGCTCGTCTTCGATGACCAGCACCGTGGTACGGGCCTGCTTCATCAGATCGTTCTTGGCCTGTTCAAGCAGGACACCGGCCTCCCCCTCCTCCAGGCCCAAGATGAAGGCCACATCGTTGGTGGAAAAACCTTCAATGGTGCTCAAAAGCAAAACTTGGCGTTCTCGAGAGGGCAAGAGCTGCAAGTGGCGCTGAAGGCGGGAAACGGATGCATCGGCACCGGCCGCATTGGCCACATTGGTCTCATTCGTGAGGGCCAAGGCCTCGTGGAAGAATTTAAAGAGCTGCAATCGCGTCGGCAGATCGTGGTTCAAGTCACCGGAGCCCTCTAGCAGGCGCTCCAAGCAGTTTTTGACATAAAAATCGCCACGCTCTTGAGTCCCTGTCAGAGCACGGGCATAACGGCGTAAAAAGGGAATATGGCGAATGACTTTTTGCGATAAATCCGACATGGTCGACGATGCTTTTCCGGGTAAAAGGTTGTAACGCTTAAGATCTTGGCGCCTGAGACCGAATCCTATTCTCGTTCCGTCAGGGAACCATTGCCGCTCGGGCGGCTTGTTTTAAGTACGCGGCGAAGGATCAATTTCAAGATCCGCCTTGAATAAGCCTAGGGTAAAGGGAATTCTAATGAACAATCAAGGATTTGATGCACTTGCCCTGGAAGCCGGATATACCTGCAGGCAAAAATCCTGCGACTCTCGCGGAGGTTACGGTCAATAGATGACAAAAAACGGGCCCAAACATCCGACAAGCCTGAGCGAGGCCGGCCCAATAGCAAGCTCCAGGAGAGAAAAAATCTCAAGATCCGCAAAAACAACTAGGCCAAGCCGGGGGAACGCGGCGGCCGAGCGCTGGCTTCAAGATCAAATTAGCCGGCTCTATGAGGAGGTGATCAGCGAGCCTCTACCGCAAGAGTTCACGGATATAATCGACAAGTTCGGGAGCCTCGACGGAAATAACGACGCCAGATCAAAATCGCCTGGGAACAAGGGGTTAAGTGATGCCTGAGGGCAAGGGGTTTGAGGGCCCTCTCCGGCAGTGAACATTTTGAGTGGGATCGATTTTGACCTTTGATATTCAAAAAGAGCTGATGGAGAATCTGCCCCATATGCGGGCTTTTGCGCGATTCTTGGTAAAGGACCGGGATCGCGCGGATGATCTGGTCCAAGATGCTATTGTCCGGGTTCTGTCTGCCGCCGAGCAGTTTGAGCCAGGCACTAATTTCAAGGCCTGGGCCTTCACAATTCTGCGCAATCTTTACTACAACGAGCTGAGACGCAACGGCCGCTTTGTCGATAAGGGAGAGGATGTGGAAGTTGCCGAAATCTTCACGGCGGTGAAAGGAGACCAAGATTCCACACTCGACTTCAGGGATTTCTTTCGTGCCTTTTGGCAGCTGGATGAAAGCCAGCGGGAGGTTTTGATGCTGGTGGGCGCAAGCGGCCTATCCTACGAAGATGCGTCGAAAATATGCGGCTGCAAGGTGGGAACCATCAAGAGCCGCGTGTCGCGAGCGCGCCAGCAACTCAAATCCCAGTTGGATGCTATTCAACAGAACGCAGAGAAACCCGCCGAAAATCAGCCTAAAGAGGATCAGCCCAATGAGAATCAGTCGACGACGGATCAAGCATCCTTGCCCGACAACTCTTTAAAATGATTGATCAATCCATTGGTCGAGCTGTCGTGTCCGCAGACCGCGGTCGTCCCATCCAGTTCCGGCAGGATATTTTTCGCCAGCTCCTTGCCCAGTTCGACCCCCCACTGATCAAAGGAGTTCAATCCCCAGATGATGCCCTGAACGAAGATTTTGTGCTCGTAAAGGGCGATAAGCCGTCCCAGGGTCCGGGGCGTGAGCTGGCGGTATAAAAGGGCGTTGCTGGGCCGGTTCCCGTCAAAAACCTTGTGGGGAAGCAGCTTGGCCACCTCGGTATCCTCCAAACCTCCTTTTTCCAGTTCCTCACGCGCCTCGGCTTCGGTCTTGCCGCGCATCAGGGCTTCTGTCTGGGCAAAAAAGTTGGAGAGCAACAGGGGATGATGGGCTGCCAAATCGGGTTGGTCCGACACCTCATGAGCTACAGCGGCCGCCAGAAAATCCGTGGGCACCAAATCGCTTCCCTGGTGGATGAGCTGATAAAAGGCGTGCTGCCCGTTGGTGCCGGCCTCCCCCCAAAGAACCGGTCCGCTCACCGCTTTGAGGCCTTCTCCGCCCCGATTTACGCCTTTGCCGTTACTTTCCATATCCGCCTGTTGCAAGTAGGCCGGCAATCGGTGGAGATGTTGATCGTAGGGTAAAACGGCATAGCTGCCGGCGCCAAAGAAGTTTCTGTACCAAATGCCGATGAGGGCCAGGATGACAGGCATATTTTGATCCATGGACGCCGTGCAAAAATGCTCATCCATGTCATGGGCGCCGGCCAAAAGCGCCTCAAAATTAGCTGTGCCTACTGCCAAAGCAATGGGAAGGCCAATGGCCGACCAAAGGGAGTAACGCCCTCCGACCCAATCCCAGAAAGCAAACATGTTAGCTGTATCGATGCCGAATTCGGCGACCGCCCGGGCGTTGGTCGAGACGGCGACGAAGTGCTTTGCTACCGCCGCCTCGTTGCCAAGTCCGCGAACCAGCCACTGCCGGGCTGACGCCGCATTTGCCATGGTCTCCTGGGTGGTAAAGGTCTTGGAGGCAATGACAAAGAGCGTTCGCGCCGGATCCAAGTGGGATAGGGTATCGCCCAGGTGAGCACCATCCACGTTGGACACAAAGTGCAGGCGAAAATCGGCGCGCTGATAGGGCTTGAGCGCTTCGCAGGCCATATAAGGGCCCAGATCCGAGCCGCCGATACCGATATTCACCACATCCGTAATGCTCTCGCCGCTATGCCCCCGCCAATCGCCGTTGCGTACCTTTTCAACGAAGGCCGCCATCTGCCGCCGCACAGCGTCAACCTGGGGCATGATATCCACGCCCTCGACCTCTAAAGGCCGGTCGGCCGGTCGCCTTAAGGCCACATGCAAGACGGCGCGATCTTCGGTTACATTGATCCGTTCTCCGGCAAACATGCGCTCGCGCCATGACTTGACCCCCGCATCCCGAGCCAAGTCCAAGAGCAGGCGCATGGTCTCCTCAGTGACACGGTTTTTTGAATAATCCAGAAGAAGGTCATCCAAGCGCAGCGAGAATTTGCTGAAACGCTCGGGATCGTCGGCGAAAAGATCGCGCAGATGATGCTGGGCGGCAACCTCGTGGTGACTTTGAAGAGCCTTCCAAGCGGGTAATGTCGTCGGTGATAGCATTTTATCTTTCCAAGGCCAGATTAAGCGCAGAGTGAACATCATAGGGGAGTCGCCGCAAGCATCGGGGAACGCTGATTAAAATCGCCCTAACTGAATTCCGGGAAAGTCGCATCGCTATTTGATGCCGGCGCCCTGGCCATCCAGGCGCCCATGGCCAGAACACCCCGTCCCACAGAACTTAAATGGTTCACGACATCCAGGACTGGGCCGTGAATCCTGATCATAAAAAGGTGTACCGGCAGAGTCAGAAAATTATCATGGAAGGATCGTTGCAGAGCCCGAAGATCCCATGCAGGATCGGCACGGCAACCCGCCCCAAAATGAGGGAAACCAGGTGAAATAGGCCCCCTATTTGAACCGATGGAGCGCCTTGGACATCTTTTCCATCGCCGCCCTATGATTTTCCGCCAGGCAGAAGCCGCCTCGCTGGACCAACCAGCGTTCGCCGGCGATGTCGGACCGGACTATCCATTCCTTCCGTCATGCGGCAGGGTGGAAAATTTTACCCAGAGACGCCGGCGCCGATTCGCGCAATTTGGAGCTATCCAACGAAATGAGAACCATCACCAAAATAGTCGCCAGATAAGGCAACATCGAAAGCAGTTGCGCCGGAATGTCCACCCCAATTCCTTGGGCATGGAGTTGTAAAATCGTAACACCACCAAAAATGTAGGCACCCAAGAGGGCCCGATAAGGCTTCCAGGTGGCAAAGACAACCAAGGCCAATGCAATCCAGCCCCGGCCCGCTGACATATCTTCCGCCCACATAGGCGTGTAGGACAGGGATAGAAAAGCCCCAGCCAACCCGGACATCAAACCTCCGAACATGATCGCCATATACCGGATGGCGACCACGGGATAGCCGATAGAATGGGCAGCGTCGTGATTTTCCCCTACGGCCCGCAAAACGAGACCGGCCTTGGATCTATTCAAGAACCAAGCCACCGCAACAACCATTACAAAGGAAATGTAGATTAAAAAGTCATGGCCGAAAATCAAAGGTCCCACGAGTGGAAGATCGGAAAGACCGGGAATGGATAACTTGGGCAGACCGGCAAAAGGTGTGCCTACGAAGCTGTCCCCGATAAGCGCGGATAAACCGATGCCGAATAGCGTCAATGCCAATCCGGTGGCCACTTGATTGGCCAAAAAATTTAAAGTTAATACGGCAAAAAGGAGAGAAATAAAAACTCCCCCGATTGCGCCGGCCAGAATTCCTAGCATCCAGTTGCCCGTTGTCACACCGACTGCAAAGGCGGAGATGGCGCCGATCAACATCATGCCTTCCACACCCAGATTCAAAACACCGGATTTTTCTGTCACCAATTCCCCCAGTGCCGCCAGCAAGAGCGGTGTAGAAGCCGAAATGACGGTGATGATCGTCGGGACAATCCAGGCCGTATCGCTCATCGGCTATGTCCTTCCAACGGCGACCGGAGTCTCAAGCGGTAACGGATGAGCACATCGCTGGCTAAGAGAAAGAACAGCAGCATGCCCTGGAACACCCCGGTGACCGCCTCGGGCATGCCCATCTCGATCTGCACGAATTCACCGCCCAGGTAAGACAAAGCGACCAAGAGTCCGGCAAAGAGAATGCCGACCGGATGCAGGCGGCCCAAAAATGCCACGATAATGGCGGTAAAGCCGTAGCCGGGCGAGATAACAGGCGTAAGCTGACCGATGGGGCCCGCCACTTCGAACATGCCCGCAAGCCCCGCAAGCCCGCCAGACACAAGCAAAACGAACCAGATTATCTTTTTGCGGCTAAACCCGGCATAGCCGGCTGCCATGGGCGCCAAGCCGACGACTTTGACCTGAAATCCGATAAGAGTCCGGCTTAAAATCACCCAGGCCGCCACCACCGCCGCAAGGGTCAAGAGGACCCCGACATGCATGCGTGTGCTGTCCCAAACGACGGGCAATAGGGCCGCATCATGAAACAGCCGGGATTCCGGAAAATTATAGCCGTCGGGATCTTTCCAAGGGCCGTGCACCAGGGCGCTCAACAATAAGACCGCCACATAGGTCAGCATCAAACTGACGAGAATTTCATTGACGTTGAAGCGCACCTTTAGCCAGGCCGGGATGGAGGCCCAGGCCATGCCGCCCGCGATACCGGCCAAGGCCATCAAAGGCAGCAAAAAGGGCGTGTCCACATCATAAAAAGCCAGGGCCATTCCACCACCCAGCATCGCCCCTAAGGTCAACTGTCCCTCGGCCCCTATGTTCCAAATATTGGCCCGAAAACCCAAAGCCAGACCAACAGCACAAAGAACAATGGGTGTGGCTTTCAAAAACAATTCGGAGAGACCGTAAAGGCTCGATATCGGCGCAATAAAAAATTGGTACAAGCCTTCGATGGGAGGATGGCCCAATAGGGCGAACAAAATGCCTCCGGCCACGACGGTCAGACCCGCCGCCAAAAATGGCGTGGCATAGATCCAAATTGGCGATGCGCCGCCGCGGGCTTCCAAGCGGATCATGGCCGACCATCCCCAGGTCGCACCGGGCGGCTAGCGGGTACCGGGTGCTGTTCCTCATGGCCACCGTGAAAGCCACCCATGAGCAATCCAATCTCTTCTACTGTCGCGGTGCGCGGATCCAAGCTTTGCGATAAGCGGCCCTCGTTGATCACCAAGAAGCGGTCGACAAGGCTATAGATCTCGTCCAAATCCTGAGAAATCACCACCACCGCCGCACCGCGGCCGGACAAATCCATCAGTGCCTGATGAATGGCTGCCGCCGCCCCTGCGTCAACACCCCAGGTCGGCTGGGAAATGACGATCAACTTTGGATCCTGCAGGATCTCTCGGCCAACGATGAACTTTTGCAAATTCCCCCCGGACAGACTGCTGGCGGGCGCCGACGGACCCGTGGTGCGCACATCAAAGTCCGCGATTACTTGGGCCGCGTAGGCCTCTTGTGCTTGGTTCTGAATAAAGCCGCCGCGAGTCAAGCCCATGCGCTCGTAACCGCTGAGATAAGCATTTTGAACCAAGGTCAGGGACGGAACGGCCCCGTGGCCAAGCCTTTCCTCCGGCACAAAGGCCGCACCCAAAGCCCGACGGGCGCGCGGATTCAAGTGACCGGCCGGTTGTCCCAGGATTTCAACGGATGCCGAATCGGCCAGGCGGCTTTCACCGGTCAGAGCCGACAACAGCTCGATCTGGCCGTTTCCCGCCACACCAGCAATACCAACAATCTCGCCACTACGAGCCTCGAAGGATATATCCTTTAAGTCCATGCCGAAGGCATCCGCCGATACCAGGCTTAGGTTACGCACCACCAACGCCGGGCTGCCGGATGTCTTGGCGGCGCCCTGTTCTGGTGTTTTTAGTTCTTGCCCGATCATCATTTGAGCCATATTGCGGGCCGTTTCCTGTCGCGGGTCGCAGGTGTTTACCACCCACCCACCGCGAAGAATGGTCGCCCTGTGACATAGGGCCACGATCTCCTCAAGCTTGTGGCTGATGTAAAGAACCGCACAGCCTTCATCGGCCAGGCGACGCAAGGTTTTGAAAAGCTGCTCTACCTCCTGGGGCGTCAGAACCGAGGTAGGTT
This sequence comes from Pseudomonadota bacterium, assembly GCA_039028695.1. Lineage (GTDB taxonomy): Bacteria > Pseudomonadota > Alphaproteobacteria > Kiloniellales > Kiloniellaceae > JANQKX01. Next base: position 29,952 of record JBCCHN010000029.1, on the reverse strand, counting down.
CGTCCATGATGAGCAACTTGGGACCGTTGATCAAACAGCGCACAATCTCGATCCGTTGACGCTCCCCAACGGAAAGGCTGTGGACCATGCGGTCGGGGTTCAGGGGCAAACCATAGCTCTCAGAGATGTGGCGGATATCATCGGACAAGCCCTTCATGTCAAGCTTGCCTTGGATACCGAGGGCAATGTTCTCCGCAACACTCATGGCCTCGAAGAGGGAAAAGTGCTGAAACACCATCCCCAAACCCAATTCTCGCGCCGCTTTAGGGCTGGATACCGTAACCGCACGGCCTTCCCATAGCATCTCGCCCTGGTCGGCCCGCAAAACTCCGTAGATGATTTTGACCAGCGTCGACTTACCGGCACCGTTTTCACCGAGCAATGCGTGGATTTCGCCTGGCTGAACCAAGAGCGAGACATCATCGTTGGCGATACAGCCCGGAAACTCCTTACGGATTCCGCGTAACTCCAGCTGCGGCGCTTTGGTGTGAGCGCTTTCCGACATCCCCGCTCTGCTGCCCCCTTGTCGTGTTATATTGCGAGTGGCTGTCCTGCTAACGACCTTGATCGGTGGGATATCCAACAGGCGAAATCAACATCGGCACATGATGGCGCTCAGACAGGACAGCTTCCGCTTCCAGCAAAGGGCCATCACGGCGGCCATCCACATTCGTTATCGAGATCACCAGCGGTTCCCATGGAACACTATGGCCCTTATGGGTCAAACGGAGCAGTCGGATCACGACTCTCGCTGCCGGATGGCCTTGAGCCATGTTCAAGATATGAGTGATGAGCCTGCCCAATGACGCCCCCTCCGCCGCCGGCCTCTTTTTGCGGTTATTCCTTTAAGGCCGCAACTTACTCGATTGAGTATGAACAAGGTTTATCGGCTTTGGAAGAGGGAGGCATCACGCCTAACAGCGCTTGTTTCCGGCAACTAGTCCTTTCGGAACCGCTCCGCGATCAGAGAAATGATCTCAAACATAATGCCCATGGCCACATAGGATGTGATCTTGTTGGGATTATCTACAGTCGGCATGAGACAGACCACGTCGCCGCCGATAATATTTTTTCCCCTTAAAGATTGAAGCATTTCAAGGGCTTGATTAACCCGAAAGCCATCGCAATATTCGATATTAGCGACGCCCGGCGCGACCATTGGGTCCAGGCAATCCAGATCAAAAGTAATGTAAATGGGTTCATCGCCGATGGTCTCATGAATGATATCGATGCAACGGGCGGGACCCAACTCGTCATAGCGGTCTTTGGTAATCACCTCATAGCCCAGGTCGTAGCTGGACTGGAGCCAGTTCAATGAACGCGGGTTGCCGCGAATGCCGATCTGCACGCTCTTTTCCGAGTTCACATGGCCGTTTCGCGCCAAATAGCTGGCCCAGTGAGCGGCGGACTTTTTAGCGCCCAAGAAATGGTCCATCTGATGGAAGGCGTCGGTATGGGCGTCGAAATGCACGATCACCGCTTTTTTGCCGCCGGTTAGGTGGCTCTCGGATCCGCCTAAAGCCTGCAAAATCCCGCCGGTAATTGAGTGGTCGCCACCGATTGAGACCGGCCGAACACCGGCCTGCTCCACCGCACGATAAAAGTCTGTAATGCGTTGGATCGAGGCCTCGTTATCATTGCCCTCGGGCAAGGGAACATCCCCTAAGTCATTGATCCGACAAGTCTCCCATGGGGAAAAGCCGAATTTCATGTGGACCCGCCGACCGATGGCCGAGACGTCCCGTACCGACCGCGGACCCAAGTGCTGGTCCCGCTGTGTTGTGCCGTTGCCCGTGCTATGGGGCACGCCGACCAAGCCAATATCGGTTTTGCTCAGATCCGGCTCGTGAGGACAGCGGAACAGGGTGGGTATGCCCCACCAGTAAAGCGCATCCATAAAAAGCTGGTGGTAGCGTTCTTTAGCCGCATCTTCGGTTGCTTTTGGCTTGTCTTCGCTCATTTTAGCCCTCTCTTACTGTGACCCCTCCTGCTTAGGGGCAGCTGAGAGCGGCTGCAACGACTTTCTAAAGGCGTTCCAGAAACTGCACGGGTCGATCGCTGGGTGGCACGTAGGCACGCTGGAAAATCAGGGGCTTATCCCGATAGCCGAAACTGAGGATATGCCAGATCAAGCCCATGGCGTCCCGCGCCAAGCCTAAGTAGGGGGCCACGCGCGGCGGGATCAGGCCACAGCGCACGGACTGCTGCACCCGCAATGTTGGGGCCGAAAAGTGCTGACTCAGATAATCGCGGATTAAGATCCCATCCAGGTCCGTTGGTTCCAGGTCGGCCAAGGGAGCAAAGGGATCGCCGGCCAAGAACATCTCGCTGAAGAGATCGAATTCGCCATTGACCGAAAGGCGGCGCTGAAGTCTCAGGTATTGTGGCGCAGTCTCCAAGAAACCGGCCCAGGGCCCCTGCTCATCCACCCAACCAATGGCCAAAACATGAGAAAAAACAGGAAGGTGCCGGTTGCCGCCCTCGTCCAAGAAGCGGAAATAGCGCAGGTCCTGAGCGGGGGTCTCCGCCCCCGCCACGAAGGTGCCCCGCCCATGCTGGCGCACCACCACACCACTGTCCGCCAAATGATTGAGCGCCTTTTGGACCGTGCCCAAGCTCGCTGGCCAACGCTCCGCCAAGGCGGCCTCGCTGGGCAAGCGATCGCCCGGCTTCCATTGACCGGATTCGATCTCACTCAACATGAGATTGGCCAGTTGTCGATATTTGGGACCCTGTTCGGGAGCAGGAATGTCGCTGGACATTCATCAAAATTACTATATAGGACTCTTGACCTCAAGGCCCAACTGAGCCACTATTTGACGAAATTCTGACATCAATCCAATCAATAAACTATATATGTCTGAAATTTCTCAGGATCTGCAGGTGGATATCTGGCGGGGCGGCCAAGAGGGCCACTTCACCCGCTTTGCCGTACCGCGACGGGCCAATCAAACGGTATTGGACGTAGTCACCTTTGTACAGCGGGAGCTGGAGCCGGCCTTGGCCTACCGCTTCGCCTGTCGAGTGGGCATGTGCGGATCCTGTGCCATGACGGTGAACGGTCGGCCCCGTTGGACCTGCCGGACCCATGTCTCCAAGATTAAGAACCCCGGCGGCGGCAGCGTCGATCTGCGCATCGAACCGCTGAGCAACCTCCCGATCGTGCGGGACTTAGTTGTTGATATGACACCCTTTTTTGAAAAATGGCAACGCGCGAAGGGGCGCTTTCAAGGGACCGAAAACCGGCAAGCGCCGCCGGCCAAAATCGATCCGACAAGCCCGGCCCGGCAAAACGCCGATGCGGGGATCGAATGTATCAACTGCGCGGTCTGTTATGCCGCCTGCGACGTTGTGCGCTGGAACCCGGACTATCTGGGTCCGGCGGCTCTGAACCGGGCCTGGACCCTGGTCGAGGATTCCCGGGACAACGCGGGCGCCGTCCGCCTGGTCGCTGTCTCCCAGGACGGCGGCTGTTACGACTGTCACAGCCAACAGAGCTGTAGCCTTCACTGTCCGAAAAGCCTCAACCCGACCGCCGCCATTGCCGGCCTTAAACGGGCCAGCCTGGCCGCCCGTTTCTTGAAAAAAGGCTGACCTCATGACGACCCGGCAACCACCTGAGGATCACGCAAGAGCTGCCTTATACTTCCTTTTGCAACGACTTTCCGCCGCCGTCCTGGCACCCCTCGTCCTGGTCCATTTGGGCCTCATTCTTTATGCCATCGAGGGCGGCCTGACGGCAGAGGAAATTCTAGGGCGCACCCGGGGCAGCTGGGGTTGGGGAATTTTTTACGGCCTTTTTGTTGTGGCGGCCGCCGTGCATGCCCCCCTCGGCCTGCGGAACATGGTCCGGGAGTGGACGGGCTGGCGTGGCCCGAGCTTGGAGGCGGCGGTCTGGATTTTCGGTGCCGTGCTCTTGGGCCTGGGCCTGCGCGCGGTGATCGCTGTGGTGGCCCCATGAAGCCGGTCGAATGAAGCACGCACGCCGCAACCATCTGGCCTATGGGGCCTTCCTGTTACACCGTTTATCCGGACTGGGCTTGGCCGTCTTTTTACCCCTCCATTTTTTTGTCCTGGGTTTGGCTTTGGAAAAAGGCGCTGCCTTTCATGATGCGATTGCCTGGAGCGCTGCCTGGCCGGTCAAAGCCGCCGAATTCGGCCTGGTCATCCTCTTGGCCCTGCATCTGCTGGGTGGCCTGCGCCTTTTGGTCCTGGAACTTTGGCCCTCGGGCGCCGGCTTTTGGGCCAAGCAGCGGGCCCTCATCATCACCGCTTTTGGCTTATCCCTGACGGCGGGATTGGCGTTCGCCTTGTCGGCGGGGACGTGACATGCCCGATCGCATCCAGCACCACGAAACCGACATCCTGATTTTGGGCAGTGGGGGCGCCGGCCTTTTCGCTGCCTTGCACGCCAAACAAGCCAATCCGGATTTGAAGGTGACGGTGGCGGTCAAAGGCTTGCTGGGCAAATGCGGCTGCACCCGCATGGTGCAGGGGGGCTATAACGTCGCCCTGGCCGAGGGCGATTCTCTTGAACGCCATTTCATGGACACCATTGTGGGCGGCAAATGGCTGCCTCGTCAGGACCTTGCCTGGCGCCTGGTGAAGGGTGCGGTGGAGCGCCTCTATGAGCTGGAGAACGAGGTGGGCTGCTTTTTCGACCGCAACAGGGACGGCAGCCTGCATCAAAAAGCTTTTGCCGGGCAAAGCTTCGATCGCACGGTTCACAAGGGGGACCTAACTGGCATTGAAATTATCAATCGCCTTGCCGAGCAAGTCTGGGCACGCGAGATCGAACGACTGGAGGAGCATCGCGCGGTCGCCTTGATTCCCAGCCAAAACGGGGACGCTTTAGCTGGAGTTCTTCTGATCGATATGCGCGACGGGTGTTTTCGCTTCGTCGCAGCCAAGGCGGTCCTGCTAGCGACGGGCGCTGGGCCGACCATGTATCTCTACCACACACCGTCGGGCGATAAGTCCTGCGACGGCTTGGCCATGGCCCTGAAGGTCGGGCTGGCCTTGCGAGACATGGAGATGGTGCAATTTCATCCCACCGGCCTTCTTGCCGGGCCGGAAACACGAATGACTGGAACCGTACTGGAGGAAGGCCTGCGCGGCGCTGGTGGTTATCTGCTGGATGGATCGGGCCGTCGCTTTATGAGCGACTATCATCCTCACGGTGAGCGAGCCACGCGTGACATTGTCTCGCGTGCCATCTATGCAGAGATGCGCGCAGGCCGGGGGACGCCCCTGGGCGGGGTTTATATCGAGATGAAGCACTTGGGTCCCGACAAGGTGCGCCAAATGTTCAAGGGCATGGTGGAACGCTGCGAGGACTGTGGCTTCGATCTGGCCGGTGATCGGGTCGAGGTGGTGCCAACGGCTCACTACATGATGGGCGGCACGGTTTTCGAGGTGGATTGCAGCACGAAGCTTGCCGGCCTGTATGTAGCTGGTGAAGATTCCGGCGGCGTCCATGGCGCCAACCGCCTGGGCGGCAACGGCGTCGCCAACTCGACCGTGTTCGGCGGCATCGCCGGTGAGTCCATGGCAAAGTGGATTGAAGAAAACGGGGACATTTTTGCACCGAACAACGAAATCATGGAAAAGGCAGTGGCCAAGGTCTGTCGGCCCTTTAACCTGCCAGTAGGGAATCTGAACGCACTAAGGGACCGCTTAATGCAAATCATGTGGCAAGACGTGGGCATCTTGCGGGATGAAACCGGCTTGAAAAAAGCTATTACCGCGCTCGAGGACCTGGGCGAGGAACTTGACCGAACGGGAATTGTCGACAGAACCCAGGCCTTTAATTTGACCTGGCATGATTGGCTAAACCTGGACAACCAAATCCTGATCAGCAAAGCCATTGCCATGGCGGCCCTATCGCGGGAAAATTCCCGAGGTGCCCACTATAGGGAAGATTTTCCAGATGCGGGCGAGTTGACGGAGAGCCGCTATTCTTTGGTGAGTTTAACATCGGACAAGTTGGAGGTTTCGAGCGAGCCCGTTGATTTTTCGATTGTCAAACCCGGCGAGTCCCTGATCGGCGATGAGGCCGGTGCGCCGCCAAGCTGATGATTTAACCCTGGACGAGGACAGGACCTATGGCCATCACCTACGCCGCAATGGAAGAAACGGCTTTTCAGCTCATGAGCAAGGCGGGCATCGAGATCCCTGAGGACTATCTGGCCGGCATCAAGGCCATGGCCAAGACCGAGGACGGGGACCTGAGTGCCTTTGTCTTACAAGCTATGCTGGAAAATTGGGAGGCCGCCAAGGAAGATCGCCGGCCCATGTGCGCAGACACGGGCTTGCCCCGATATTTTGTGAAGGTGGGCAACGAGGCTCGGATCGAGGGGGGGTTCATCGCCCTCGAGCAGGCCCTACGTGCGGCAACCGCCCGGGCGACCCATGAAATTCCGCTGCGGCCCAACCGGGTCCATCCCCTCACCCGCCAGGACAACAATAACAACGTGGGCCTTAATGCGCCCGAGATCGACTATAGCTTCGAGCCGGACGGGGATTGGATCGACATCACCACGGTTCATAAGGGCGGGCTCTTTGGATCCGACTACCGCATGCTTTTTCCCGGGGACGGCATCGATGGGATAAAGCGCTTCTTCCTGGATGTGCTTGTGGCCTTCGGCAAACGCGGCCTGGCCTGTCAGCCGGCCATCGTGGGCGTGGGCGTGGGTGGATCCAAGGACGTCTGCATGACTTTGGGCAAGCAGGCCGCTTGTTTGCGGGTCGTGGGAGACCGCAATCCTGATCCGCAGATCGCCGCCCTGGAAGCGGAGTTAAAGGAACTGGGCAATTCCATCGGCATGGGGGCCATGGGATTTGTCGGCAAGTCCATGGTCGTGGATTGCCATGTGGAGGCGGGCTATACCCACACGGGCGGCATGCCCGTGTCGGTGCACTGCTTCTGCCTCTCCTCGCGCCGGGCCGTAGCCCGTGTTCATGGCGACGGCCGCGTTGAGTTCCGCACCGATCCCCAGTGGTTCACCCCCTATATGAGACGGGAAGGTATCGAATGGCCGACACCGCAAGAGACCGCAAAACAGTCCGGCTGAACACCCCGGTCACTGCCGAAGCCGTCGCCGACTTAAGGCTGGGCGACGTTGTCTATCTGGACGGCATGATCTATACGGGCCGGGAAAGGGTTTACCAGGCCGTGCTCGAGGACGGGTGGGCCTTGCCTCCGGAATTGGCGGGCCTCAGCAATGTGAACTTTCATTGCTCGCCCGCAGCGGCGCAAGAAGACGACGGCTCCTTTTCCATCGGCGCGGTGACGGCGACCGCCAGTTTTCGCTTTGCCAAGTGGCTGCCCCGTTGGTTCGAGATCTCGGGCTGTCGCATGATCATCGGCAAGGGCGGCATGAGCGAGGAGGTCTATAAGTCCATTTTCGTGCCGGCTGGGGCGGTTTATTTAACCACCGTGGGCTATGGCACGGGCGCCCTCTTGGGCCGGGGCATCAAAAAGGTGCGACAGGTTTTTTGGCTGGAAGAACTGGGCCTGGCGCAGGCCTTATGGGTGTTTGAGGTGTCGGGACTGGGCCCCTTTCTGGTGGAGAGCGACAGCACGGGCGCCAGCCTTTTCGAAAACAACAACCGCCAGATCAACAGCCAGATCGAGAGCCTTTACAAAGGCTTGAAAAAACCCGCCCTTAGCCGCTATGGGGAAACAGACGATCGCAAAGACGAATTGATTTGATTTAACCCGAGCGGCTTTTACTTCGACTTATTTATGAGCCATGACCTGATCATATTAAATGCAGCGGTTTTTCTGGCCTCATTGCTGCAAGCTGCCACGGGAATTGGCTTTGGCATCTTCGCCGGACCGATTCTGCTTTTGGTGCTGAATGACGGGGCGGCGGTACAAATCTCGGTGATCTTGAACCTCTTGATCGCCGTGGTCCTGGCGCCGGGTTTAATGAAGGAGGTGGATCGACCCCTGCTAGGGCGGCTAGCCGTCGGCAGCCTGGTCGGGCTGCCAATCGGGCTGTGGATCTTTTTGCAGGTCAGTGTGGATGTGCTGAAGGCTCTGGCCGGCTTAGCGGTGTTGTTCATGGCCCTGTTGGCCTCGGGCCTTTGCAATTCTTTGTTTAAGAAGCCCAATACCTCGCGCAATCACAAAACGGGGCGTGCCCTGGACGGAGCGACCGGCCTTGTGTCGGGGGCCATGTGCGGCGCCTTGGCCATGCCGGGGCCCGTGGTGGCCGCCCGTATGGTGGCGATGAGCCGGCCCAAGGCCACGACCCGCGCCACGATCTTGGCCCTATTTGTCTTGTCCTACGGGGCCGCATTGCTCTTGCAGGCCGCCATGGCGGGCATTTCCCAAGAAAGCCTCGTTCTAACCCTGACCTTGGCGCCAGCCACGATCCTCGGCGTCTTGGCCGGGCGCATGACAGCGAGCCGCATCAGTGAAGCGGTTTTTCGCTGGACCATTTTGCTGATCCTCGTGGCCACGGCCGGAGGCCTATTGTACGATAGTCTTTGGTGAAGGAGACCCTTTTTTATGTCCGCCGCGTTCGACAGTTTGGAAAAATTGCCTCGCGCCCGCCTGGGCCATGCCCCCACCCCCCTTGAGGAGATGAAAAATCTGTCCAGCCATTTATCGGCTGAGGGCCCGCGGCTTTGGGTCAAGCGGGACGACTGCACGGGGCTGGCCCTTGGCGGCAACAAGGTGCGCCAGCTGGAATTCTATCTGGGCGAAGCCGTCGCCCAAGAGGCCGATAACGTGCTGATCACCGGGGCAGTACAGTCCAACTTTGTGCGCCTTGCCGCCGCCGGCGCCAACCAGTTGGGCATGACCTGCCACATACAGCTGGAACAGCGGGTCCCCCATGAGGAGCCAGCCTATCAGAACTCGGGCAATGTTCTCTTGGACAAACTGCTGGGCGCCAAGCTCTATAGCTATCCCGAAGGCGAAGACGAGGAAGGGGCCGACCGGCGCCTGCGCGAGATCGCCGAAGGGCTAAAGGCAGAAGGCAAGCGTCCCTATGTCATCCCCCTGGCGCCGGGGCATAAGCCCTTGGGGGCCTTGGGCTATATGGTCGCGGCGCGGGAGGTTTTGGAACAGGCGCGCGAGAGAGACTTGGCCTTTGACGAGGTGGTGGTGGCCTCAGGCAGCGGCAATACCCACGGAGGGATGCTGTTCGGGCTGCGCGCCCTAGGCTGTGATGTGCCGGTGACCGGCGTTTGCGTGCGCCGCGGCGCCGAGCCCCAAGCCCCGCGCATCGCCAAGCGTTGTGAAGAAATCGCCGAGCTGCTAGGGGTGCCGTCCCCGGTAGCCGACGAAGATGTGAGTGTCACCGACTCCTTCTTGGCGCCGGGATACGGGCAGTTGAACGAGCCGACGCGGGAGGCCATTCGCCTGGCCGGGCAGAAGGAAGGGCTACTGCTGGATCCTGTCTATACGGCCAAGACCTTCGCCGGCTTTTTGCAGCGAGCAAGAGAAAGCGTCCGAGAAAACGCCTCCAGCAAAAATCTGCTCTTTATCCACACTGGGGGGCAGCCCGCCCTGTTCGGCTATGAACCCGAGTTGAGCGACTCTATTTAGTGCTTTTCCATAAGGCAGCCATAGCCCGTTACCGGGTCGGTACAGCCGGCGTCCCGTAGGGACTGCCAGAACATAGCCTGGATTGAGGTCACCACGGGCTTGCCCAAGGCTTGCTCCAAACGCTCGACCACCTCGGCAGCGCGCAAGGCGGTGCAGGAGATGAAAAGTGCTTCGGCCTCGGCCCGGTCGGCCTGCAGCCCCGCCTGGTAAATGGCCTCGGGTGGGACGCGGGCCATGTCGTTGTCATCTTCGATCTGAAAGGCGGTGAAGCCCACCACCTCGGGACCATGTTCGCGGATGTAGGCGGCCATGGGTAGATTGATGTCATCAATGTAAGGGGTGAGCACGGCCACCCGTTTCACCTTTAGGGCCTCGAAGGCCGCGATGGCGGCCGTCATGGGGGTTATCACGGGCACCCCAGGCCGGGCGGCGTGAATGGTCTCGGCCACCCGATCATAACCAATCGCAAGGGTGCCGGAGGTGCAGCTATAGGCCACTGCGTCCAGACGCAAATCCCCAGCAATGGAGGCGGTGGATTCAGTCAACAACGGCGCCATCTTGGTCAGGTTCTCGATGGTCACCGGATTCACATTGCGCACCCGGCTGGTATAGATCGTCACGTCCCGATGGGGGCGCATGTTCATGAAGTCCTGCTCGGTGGCATTGTCCGAGGCGAGCACGATAAGGCCGAGGCGATAGCGGCCCGGTCCCTCGTCCAACTGGTAGGGCACCCGAACCGGATCGCTGGCAGTGATGAGGGGCTTTTCCATATTTCACTCTCCGCGCTTTACCGCATGACGAAGGGGTTGGCGATGGGATCGGATGAAGTGTTAATCCATACCGTCTTGGGCCGGGTATAGTCGTAGATCGCCTGAAAGCCACTTTCCCGTCCATAACCGGAGTCCTTATAACCTCCGAACTCGGCAATGGGCGAGACCACCCGGTAGGTGTTCACCCAAACGATTCCGGCGCGGGTTGCCTTGGCCAGGCGCATGGCCCGGGCCACATCCCGGGTGAAGATTCCGCAGGCCAGGCCATACTTGGTATCGTTGGCCTTTTCGATCAGCTCTTCCTCGGTCTTAAAACGTAAGACGCTAACGACGGGACCGAAGAGTTCCGTATCCACGATCTCCAGGTCCTGGGCCGGGCAATCCACAATAGTGGGCTCGTAAAACCATCCCGCATTGAGATGAGCCGGCTGACGGCCGCCGTGGAGGACCGTCGCCCCTTGTTCTTGCGCTTTAGCCACTTGCTTTTCGATATGGTTCAGCTGGCCCACGGTGGCCAAGGGGCCCATCTGGGTTTCCTCGGCCAAAGGATCGCCGATTTGGATCTGGCCGGCCTGGCTTACCAGACGGTCCAAAAACTCATCGGCAACTGACTCATGGAGATAAACCCGCGAGCCCGCCACGCAACTTTGACCGCTGGCCCCGAAGATCCCGGCCACCGATCCGTTGGCGGCGCTTTCCAGGTCCGCGTCCTCGAGGACCATAAAGGGGGATTTGCCGCCCAGCTCCAAGGAGACCTCGGCGAAGTTCTCCGCCGAGTTGCGCACGATGTGACGGGCCGTCTCGGGACCGCCGGTAAAGCTGATGCGGGTCACCAAGGGATGGGAGGTCAAGGTGCGCCCGCAAGGGTCGCCAAAACCGGTGACGATATTTACCACACCATCGGGGACGCCGGCCTCGGCAACCAAGCGGCCAAACTCCAGCATGGCGGCAGAGGCGTGTTCGGAAGCTTTAAGTACCACGGTGTTGCCCGCGGCCAGGGCCGGGCCCAGTTTCACGGCAACGAGGAAGAGCTGGGAGTTCCATGGCACCACCGCGGCTACGACACCTAGGGGCTCACGCAGGGTAAAGACACAAAGGTCCGGTTTGTCGATGGGAAAGGTATCGCCGTGGACTTTATCGGCCAGCCCCGCGTAATAATGAAAAAAGTCGGCGATATAGGCGGCCTGCCAGCGAGTCTCTTTAAAGAGTTTGCCCGTGTCCACGGATTCGGTACGGCCTAGCTTTTCAGAGTTTTCCGCTAAGAGGTCGCCGAGCTTGCGTAAAAGCTTGCCCCGCTGAGTGGCGGTCATCTTGGACCAGGGCCCCTCCCAGCAGGCTTTGTGAGCCGCCGTCACCGCCCGGTTCACGTCCTCGGCCGTGGCCGCCGGGATTTCGGCCCAGGCCTGACCGGTGGACGGGTTCACACTCTCGAAGGTCTGTCCGTCACCGGCATCGACCCATTCCCCGTCAATAAGCATTTGATAGCGTGCGAGATCAGACATCGGCGCCTCCCTTTTAAGGTTCCCTCTCTTTAATACGAACCAATCTTATGCCTAACCCCTTGGCCCGATCTTGGCAAATTTTCGACAAATCCCGTCGGGGAAGCTTTGTTGCCGGGCGCCGCATAGATGGAACACGTCATTTTTTCTCAAAAAAATTACTGTTGAGAAACGGCAAAGAATCGAAATTTGACGATTCCTAAAGGTTAAGAAAAGACCGGCGCTAACAGTGAATATCCCGCGACCCCTCAAATGTATTGGTTAATTTTTCAAGGAAAATCTATTAATTTACCAATAAATTTTACTTATAGTCTCTTTCTTTTAAACTATAAAATAAATATTGACTTATTTTTTCTAAAAGTTTATTCATATATCCACATAGAGATCACTAATTTCCATGTTGAAAATAATTTTTGAACCGTATTTCTTGAATATTTCAAATAAATCCAAGAAAGCGCGTTCGGAATTTATCCAAATCAAAGTGGTAGGGAGTATTTTCCAAATGAAGTCGCTGAATTCCACTCACAACCACGGCAAAGAGACTTTGGCTCTTAAGCTGGCTTCGATGACCCTGGCTGCAAGCCTCTTGATTGGCAGCGCCGGCGCGGTTCAGGCCAGCGAATTGCTTTATAAGCCCATCAACCCCAGCTTCGGTGGCAACCCCTTTAACTCGGCTCACCTCTTGGGCACGGCCGATCGGCAGAACAAATTCCGCGAAGAAGGCGGTGGTGGCGGCGGCGCCGGTGGTGCCGGTGGTCTAGCCGGCAATACAGCTGGAGGCGAACTCGTACGTAGCGTCGAGCGGGTCATCCTGAACAAGATGTCGGATCAAATCCGCACTGACTTGGAAAATCCCGGTTTTGAGACGGGGGAGTACACCTACCAAGATACCAAAATTAACATTGATCGGTTTGCAATCGATAAAACTGTCAGGATCACCGTCACAAATACCACTACCGGCGAAGTCGACATTACTGAATTTAGCGATGAGTACCTTTTCCAAAATCCGGGCGAACCAATAATTCCGATCACAACGCAATAGCTCCACAATAATAAGTACCATTTATTTTTAAACGCATTCTGAGGATTTTGTTATGACTATTCGGCAATTTGGATTTGGCCTGACTGTGGCCGCTTCGCTGGCACTTGCCGGCTGTCAGAACAGCGCCACGCCGATTTCGCAGGCGCCGACGACCGCGGAGACCACCGTGACCCACATGGAGTTGCTGGATCTGCCCGGGCCGCCTCAGCCTGTTTCCGTCGCCGTCTACGGCTATTTCGACGAGACCGGCCAGTACAAATTCAGCGACTCGGTTCAATCCTTGTCGCGGGCGGTGACCCAAGGCGGCACCTCGATCCTGATCAAGGCCCTGCAAGATGCCGGCGACGGCTCCTGGTTCTCGGTTGTTGAACGGGCCCGCTTGGATAACCTCCTGAAAGAGCGTCAAATCATTAAGGAAACCCGCGCCCTTTACAGCGGCGGCGGCGACCTTTCGAAAAACTACCTGCCGCCGATGCAATTCGCCGGCGTGCTTTTGGAAGGCGGCATAATCTCCTACAACAGCAATACCTTGTCCGGTGGTGTGGGCGCCCGGTATCTGGGCATCGGTGGCAGCACCGAATATCGTCAAGATACGGTGACAGTTTACCTACGGGCCGTCAGCACCAATACGGGTGAAGTCTTGAAATCGGTTCTGGCGCGCAAGACCATCTTGTCCTTCGGCCTGAATGCCAGCGTATTCAAATTCGTGGGCTTCGAAGAGCTGCTTGAAATCGAAGCCGGTTTCACCATGAACGAGCCCGTTCATGTGGCCCTGAAACAAGCCATCGAGAAGGCGGTCATCGCCATGGTGGTCGAGGGTGCCGATGAGGGTATCTGGGACTTCCAAGACGCCTCGGCCGGCGACGAGATCATCGCCCAGTATCGTGCCGAGAAGCAAGCGCGCGAGTTCATGTCCGAGAAAGAGTTCGCCGAACTCAACGAGAAGAACGGTGGCCTGGAATTCGAAGACGGCCAAGCCTCCAGCGATGACGCCTCCAGCGCTAAACTCGAACAGCAATCCAGATTAGAAAATAAGTAAGTGAGAACGTACGAACCCGGGATGATCACCAAAGGGTGGGGTGGGACCAGGTTCACGTAAGGCAGCGACCATTGCTGTCAAACCAGTCGCGGTGATTTTTTTGCGGCAAACATTTAAGTGGAAGAGAGGATTATATTATGAAAAAAGTTCTTTTTGCGACCAGTGCAGTGCTTGCCCTTTCCATGGGTTCTGCCTTTGCCGGTGACAACACTGCAGAAACCAACGTTGGCCCGGGCGGTCACGGCAACACCATTGTCAACGAGCAGTATGGTAAGAGCTCTGACGTCAAAATTGACCTTTTGACCGACGCCAACCACAACGACGTGCAGACCTATCAGGATAAATGGACAGAAGAGTCCAAAGCTGAAGTCGAGATCTACGACGCCGATCGCAACTGGGTGGGCATCAATCAGGAATCTGCCAAGTACAGCCACGCTCGGATCGAGATCCGCCCCGGTACGTCCGATGACAACTGGGTTGGCATCAACCAGTACGAAACAGCTCTGTCCGGCGCACGCGCTACCTTGAAGAACGGCGCTGACGAGAACAACGTACGCATCGGTCAAGCCTATTCCTTGGGCGCCTATGCCGATGTGACGGTCAACAACGGTGACTACAACAACGTTTCCGTGGACCAGATTGGCGTGTTGGGTTCAGGCGCCTCGATCTACGTGAGCGGCGACCACAACGAAGCCCACGTTGACCAATTTGCGACCAAGTACTCGACGGCTCGCCTGAGCGTTGACGGCGATCACAACGACGCCTCCATCGACCAGACCCTGGTGGCCGGAAGCCGCGCCAGCTCATATGTAGAAGGTGATTGGAACACTGCCAGCATCAACCAGGAATACGGTGTGGGTCTGCGGGCCAGGCAGGTTGTCTACGGTTACGAGAACGACGCCGAGATCAATCAGACCGGCCGGTATAACAGCGCGTCTCAGTATGTTGCTGGTTGGGGCAACCATGCTCTGATCGAGCAGCGTGGCCTGGGCAACTCCGCTTCTCAGAGCATCTATGGCGACAAGAACCACGCCTACACCTATCAGAGCGGCGTTGGTAACACGGCTTCGGTGAAGATCGTTGGTCATCGTAACTACTCTCTGCAGGTGCAGGGTGGCTACGGCAACAGCGACACCGCCAGCATCCATGGTACCAACAACTCCTACGTTTCGACCCAGTACTAAGTTTTTCGGGTAAGTAGGATTAGGACGCCCCGCCATCTTGGCGGGGCGATCCATCAAAAACATCAGCGGTAGGGGGTCAATCTCTAGACCTCAATGTCCGACCCCTCACCGCACCTTTTTTCAAAATCAGTCGGAATTCAGCCATGTTCGACAAACTTCCCAAGGACCGGACCCAAACACTTAAGGGTCGTAGCGCCAAAACAGCCCTCGCGACAGTGCTGCTTGGGATCGGACTGGCAACCACCAGCCCCAGCTTTGCCGGCGACAACAGCAGCCAAGTGGAGCAAAAGGGCCAGAACAATTCACTCGCCATTTCCCAGACCAGCGGCCGTAACAATGATATTTTTGTCGAGCAGGTCGGTTACGGCAGCGGCAATGACGCCACGATCGCGCAAAAAGGCTCAAACAACAGCACGGCTTTGAGTCAAAAAGGTGCCGGCAACCAAGCAACCGTTACTTTGCTGGGTCAGGACAACGGTGAGCAGCGCGGTAAGGTCCGGCAGACGGGTCTGGGCAATCAAACCCAGCTTTTGAGCGCCGGGACATCAAACAACTATCAGATTCTCCAAGGCGGTATTGGCAATAGCGCCCATAGCCTCCAACTGGGCAGCGAGAACCAGTTGGGCATCGCCCAGCGCGGCGGCTTCCATCAAGCGCAGCAGCTTCAGGCCGGCAACCAAAATTTGGGTTTCATCACCCAAGGCGGCTCTTTCTACGGACTGAACAATTTCGCCTCCCAGGCCCAAATTGGTGACGGCAACACGGCCGTGTCCGCGCAATATGGCAGCAATAACACGGCCATCCAAAATCAGGTTGGGCAGGGCAACAGCAGTCTCGTTCAACAAACGGGCAACAATGGCAGCGTAACCCACAATCAGTATGGCAACGGACTTTCCGCGAGGATCTATCAGGGCGGAAGTCGCACAATTACCGTAACTCAGTCCAACTAGGCGAATCGGCCAAATGCGTCATGTGATCAAAAAAGGTGTAAAAGCTGCGGCCGGAAAGGCCGGCCTCGGGGCGGCGTCCGTCTTGACCGGCGCTCTCTTGACCGCGCCCAGCCTTTCCGCGGCGCAGGGCAATGACTTCTCGCTCAAGCTTACCGGGACCTCGGATGTCCATGTGTCCGGCACCTGCCGGGTAATCACTGGTGACCAGGCCCAAAAACACGACATCGATCAAATGCTGCCCTTTGATCTCACCTTTCAAGGAACCTCGTTGACTTGTCAGATTACCGCCAGCGGGCCGGTTTCCATCGAAGCCCGAGATGCTCTGGGCAACCGCACACGAAGCCAAAGTTCCGGCGGCGTCATGACGTTCAATCTGGGAGGACGGTCATGAGCAACGACAGGTCTCTTAGTGGCCAGCCGATTTTGTGGGGGCCTCTTTCCGTCGCCGCCTTGGCACTTTTTCTGATCTTTACGCCCGGTTGGGCGATGACGGACATCCGAAGCATTTCTTTGCAGGGTTTGAAACTGGGCGCCAGTCAATCAGAGGTCCAATCCGCCCTGCCCCGCATGTTTTTTCAAAACGTGCCCTATGAAGATCCGTCGGTGGGACTCAGTTATGTCCCCTTTTACGGCAAAGAGGCGATCGCCCAGATCACAGGGTCTAGCCAAATGGTCGACGGTGATCGCGTGACAAACGTTGCCACGAACCTAACCGGTGACGGACAGCTCTATCGAATCGAGGTTCAAGAGGTCGACCCAAACCTGACCTGTGCTTCGATCTTTCAAGACAATCTCGATCTTCACGGAGAACCCCAGCTGAGCCAGGAGCCCTATCTGCTGGAATGGCTGCAACGAGACTTCGACTTCGACCAAAATTATAAGGTCGAGTGCTTCGATGGTCGGCGAGCGATCTTCATCTTAGAAGACCGCCGCGCCTTGGAGCGCTATCTAGCGAAGCTCCGTAAAGAGCTGAATACTTCCATCGACCAAACCCTGACCCGAGGCGGCCGCTAAGCCGTGTGCGATTGCGGCCGCTAACTTACGATTCCTGTCCATAGCCCTTACATCGCTTGACAAAAGCGCCTGTCCGAGGAGGTAATTGCGCCCATCAAAGGCCAGGGAGGGTGGCAGGAAATGTCTAAAACCAAGGAAATAATCGGAGAGCCGTTGATCATCAATGGGCGCCGGCTCAGTCTGTCCCGCGCCGTCCGGGCGGGTGATTTCGTTTATTTGACCGGGCAGATCCCCTTTCACGAGGGGGCACCCATGACCAGCGGCACCATTCAGGAGCAAACCCGGGTAACACTGGACCTGATCAAGGAGACCCTGACCGAAGCCGGATGTGAGCTGGGCGACGTGGTCAAGGCCATGGTGTGGCTGCGCGATCGGGCCGATTTCCCTGGCTTTAACGAGGTCTATGGAGAATATTTTCCGGAGGATCCGCCGGCTCGATCAGCCGTGGTCAGCGAGTTGCTGGTAGACGTGCGAGTCGAGGTAGAAGTGGTGGCCTATCGGCCGCGGTAAGACCCCACGGACCCATGAACGAGACCTTTGACTATGTGATCGTCGGCGGCGGATCGGCTGGTTGTGTTTTAGCGAACCGCTTGAGCGAAAACCCGAAATACAAGGTCTGCCTCTTGGAAGCGGGCGGCGATGCCAGTCGAGATTTGGGCGGCCGCTTTTGGATCGACCTTCCGGCGGGCTATGTGAAAACCATGGTCAAGCCGGCCTATAACTGGCTTTTCGAAACCGAACCGGAAGCCGGCGCCGCTGGGCGCAAGATTCCCATACCCCGCGGCAAGGGGCTGGGAGGATCCAGCCTGATCAATGCCATGCTTTATGTGCGCGGCCAGTCCGGTGATTATGACACCTGGGCTCAGATGGGCTGTCGAGGCTGGTCTTATGACGAGATCCTACCCTACTTCAAAAGGGCCGAGCATTTTGAGCCTGGCGGCGATTCCTCCCATGGAAGCGACTATCACGGCAGGGGCGGCCCCTTGAACGTGACCTTTCCGCGAGACCGCTATGCAATCCTGGATCACTTAATGGCCGGTGGCGGCGAGCTCGGCTATGCGACCGAACACGATTTCAACGGGGCGACCCAGGCGGGCTTCGGCTATAACCAAGTGACCCAAAGGGATGGCCGGCGTTTCAGCGTGAAGAAGGCCTATATCGATCCCATCCAGAGCAGCCGAAAGAACCTGGAAATCCGCTGTGGCGCTTTTGCCACAAAGATCCTGATCCGTGAAGGCCGGGCTCAGGGCGTAGCCTATGACCAGCACAATGGCACCGTAGAAGTTTATGCGCGGCGAACCGTCCTCCTGGCGGCTGGTGCCGTGCAGTCGCCGCAACTACTGGAACTCTCAGGGATCGGGGGCGGTGCCCACTTGCAAAGCCTCGGCCTGCCCGTAATTTTGGATCGACCGGCGGTGGGCGAGAACCTACAGGATCACTATACCTCGCGCCTGACCTTCGAACTCAAAAACGCGGAAAGCCTGAACAACAAATTGCACGGCCTGCCCCTGGCCGGAGAGGTCTTGCGTTATTTGTTGCAGCGCCGGGGGGCGCTCAGCCTGCCAGCCAGCCTGATCGGGGCCTTTGTGAAAAGCCGACCCGATCTGGAGGAAGCGGACATCCAGTTCCATATCGCCCATGCCAGCTTTAAGGATCCCAACAAAAGGATCTTCGACCCCTTTCCCGGCTTGACCCTAGCGCCCTGCCAGTTGAGGCCCGAAAGTCGGGGTTCCGTTCATGCCCGCAGCCCGGATATTCGCGATGCGCCGGAAATCCGACCCAACTTCCTCAGTACAGAAACCGATTGTCAGGTTCACGTGGCGGGGCTGCGTTTTGGCCGCGCCTTGATGGCCACGAAGGCCATGGCGCCCTTTGTAGCACAAGAGCTGAACCCGGGCCCCTTGGCCGCGGACGACGCAGCGTTATTGGCGCACGCAAGGCAATGCGGGTCGACGCTCTATCATCCCAGCTGCACCTGCCGCATGGGCGGCGACGATAAAGCGGTGGTGGATCCGGAATTAAAGGTCAGGGGCTTGGACGGCTTGCGGGTCGTCGATGCCTCGATCATGCCGCGGCTGATCAGCGGCAACACCAATGCCCCCGTCATCATGATTGCGGAAAAAGCGGCGGATATGATCTTGGCGCGCACGGCGTGAACAGAGATATTCCTCACTTTTCTGAGAGCAAGGCTACTGCTCTTGCGAGACCATCCGCTAAGAGCCTGTTAACACTAGAATCTTTGTAAAGGGTGAGATCGCCGGAGATTATGCTCTGGATGAAACCGGGCGCGAAGGAACGAAGTTGGACTGTGTGATTCTTGGCCGCCTCCAGGTCTTGGTTGTGCATACAGCAGGCGATCATGAGCGCACGGCGAATGGGAGCCTTGGGATGCATCTGCACGGCCAAGCGCGCCCATTTTTGAGTTTCAGAGAAGTCACCATCGCCGAAACAGGCTTGCGCAAGTGCCAGATAAGCAACGCCAAGCCAAAGTTCGCTGTCACGAGGACTAAGGCGGAGCCCAAGCGCGGCATGATCCCGCGCAGCCTGGGTATAGCCGGATAGGGACTCACACCAGGCCATAAAAAAGATGTTGATGGCAAAATTGGGATTCAGGGAAAAAGCATAGCGGCAATCCGCGACCGCGTCCTCGTGAGCATCACGGCACAACCGCACGACACCGCGCACTGAATAGCCCCGGGGATCTGACGGGCTTATATCGACAAGCCGCTCGGCGGCCTCTTCGGCACGGTCGAGCATGGTGCCCGCATCCGGCTCCCAGCGCAGAAGAAAGCCCTCGAAATTAGCCCAGGCTTGCAGCCATAACGCACTGGTGCAATTTGCATCTTTTTCGAGCGCTGAAGCGGCCGTTTCCAGCGAGCACTGATAGACCTCAGGCTTGCCCCGGCGAACAGCCTCGTAAAAAAGGGCCAAGGCCTTTAAAGACAGATCATATGCGGAAACCTCATTTGCGCTTGCGCTGTTGGCACGGGCGAGCTCCGCCATCTCGATTTGCGGCGCAATGCTGCCGACCACATGGCGGGTTATCTCCTCTTGAAGGGCGAAGATGTCCTCCAAATCCCGATCATAGCGTTCTGCCCATAGATGATTGCCACTTTGGCTGTCGATAAGTTGGGCCGTGATGCGGACCCGTTGCCCCGCCCGACGCACGCTGCCTTCCAAGACATAGCGGACACCCAGGTCCCAGGCGACCTGTTTTACATTGATGGGCTTGCCCTTGTAGGAAAAGGTGGAATTCCGAGCAATAACAAAGAGCGTGGGAAAGCGAGACAGCTCGGTGATAATGTCTTCAGTGATGCCATCGGAGAAGTATTCTTGGTCCAGGTCCGACGACATGTTGTCAAAAGGCAAAACCGCAATGGAGGGCTTGTCGGGCAAGGACAGTTTTTCCCGGGCGTCACCAGTCCGTGTCCTTGATATGTAATCTCTTTGTAATCGATAGACGCGAACGGGATCGGGCACATTTTTAAGCCTTTTTTCGCCCAGGTCTTCGATCGCCACATCGACCTTGCCCTTAGCTTGATCCCAGGCCGACGACGAAAGACAAACGGCGCCAGGATCAGCCAGGCCCTCAAGGCGGGCGGCAATGTTGACGCCGTCACCATGAATATCGCCGTCCTCGACGATGATATCCCCCATGTTGATGCCGATCCGAAAACACAGGCAATGCTCTTCATCCCGAGCTCTTTCATGCTCGCTCACGGCTTCCTGCCAAGCGCGGCCGCAAGCGATGGCATCCACGACGCTGGCGAACTCCACTAGCAGGCCGTCTCCGATCAGCTTAACGATGCGGCCTCGGTGCTCTGCAATGATCGGCTCGATAACTTCTTTACGAAGGTCGGTCAGGCGGGACAGGGTGCCAGCCTCGTCCGCGCTCATCATCCGCGTATAGCCCACCACGTCGGCGGCAAGAATGGCGGCCAGTCTGCGTTGCAAGCAAGCTCTCCCCTTTTTTTACGGAAAATAGTCCCCTTGGGACCCATAATCCAAGCCTGCAGATCGGCTAGCTTTATCCTATTCTTTTGCTAAGCCAAGTGAAGCTGAAGAAGTAGCCAAACCATAGCGCGATGGAGAGGCCGTAGAAGCCCAGAACCCGCCAGGACCAGAAGGGCCAATAGCCGGCGTTGCGTAATGAAATCACATTGGGGTGCCAGGAAAAGAGTGTGGAGCGCCACTGATTCCACAGCACGGTGACCTCGGCCTTGCGGTCCTCAGCGGTTTTGGCGTTGTTAAAGACCCGCTCGCTGTTGCGCTTCAGCCACCACCATGAATCCTCGTTTTCCAACTCTAGACCCGCATCGGCCTGATTGCGCATATAGATGTATTGAATGTCGCGAACCTTGTCGGCCGCGTCAGTCCCACTGCGCCGGACTTCGGTGCCACTGATGATGCCGGTTGTCCAGGTCGGTCGGGCATATTCCCAGGCGAACCAAAGGGGCACGCCAATCACGAAAGCAGCAATCGCCATGACCTTGGCGTCATATCGCCAAAGGATAAAACAGAATAACAGAACAGCAATCAGCAGCAGGTAGCCCAATGAGAACCAAATCTCGAGCATTTGACAGGTACCTTTTTCAAAAAATCCAAAAGGATCGTTAAACTAGCATCCAAGATGACAAGCCGGATTGCCAAGAGAGGTTACACTTTGGCGATCGCTTTTTGTACACCCAATACTGCAATCCAGCCTGAATGAGCCGACAAATCCATTTGCCAATTTTCGGCGGAGATAGGACTATACCCTAATATCGCCGTTCCATAGACCATTAAAATCGAAGGAGAGTGTTCGATATGAGGAGGTTCTTATCTTTTTGTGCCGCTGTGGCGCTGCCGTTGGGTTTGGCGGCACCGGCCCTGTCGGCGGAGATGATCCAGGAACTGGGCGCCGGCGAAGGAGAAGTCAATATTGTCGCTTGGCCCGGCTATATCGAGCGGGGCGAAACCGATCCTAACTTCGACTGGGTCACCTCTTTTGAGGAACAGACCGGCTGCCAGGTCAAGATTAAGACCGCCAACACCTCCGACGAAATGGTCGCTCTCATGAACGAAGGCGGGTTTGATCTGGTGACCGCCTCGGGTGATGCTTCCCTGCGGCTGATTGCCGGCAAGCGGGTCCAGCCCGTGAATATCGACCTGGTCCCGAGCTGGGGTACGGTGGATGACCGCCTAAAGGAAGCACCTTGGCATACGGTGGACGGAGTCCATTACGGCGTACCCTATATGTGGGGGCCCAATGTGCTGATGTACAACACCGAGGTTTTCGATGCCCCGCCGGAGAGTTGGAACGTGGTTTTTGAGGAAGTCACCCTGCCCGACGGCCAGTCGAATAAAGGACGAGTGCAGGCCTACGACGGCCCGATTCACGTGGCCGACGCTGCCAATTACCTGATGGTGACCAATCCGGAACTAGGGATCACCAATCCTTACGAGCTCAATCAGGAACAATACCAGGCGGCATTGGATCAACTGCGTAAGCAGCGTCAGTTGGTGTCCCGTTATTGGCATGATGCCTTTATTCAGATGGACGACTTTAAGAACGAGGGCGTGGTAGCATCGGGTTCCTGGCCGTTCCAGGTCAACCTCCTACAAGCTGACGGCCAACCCATCGCCTCAACCATTCCCAAGGAAGGGGCCACAGGTTGGGCGGATACCACCATGATGCATTCGGAAGCAGCAAACCCAAATTGTTCTTACATGTGGATGGAGCATACCCTGTCGTCGAACCTGCAGAGCGATCTGTCCGTCTGGTTCGGGGCCAATCCCTCCGTTCCGGCGGCCTGCACGGACGGACGCGGCATGCAGACAGCCGAAGGCTGCACGAAAAACGGCCTGGATGATTTCGAAAAGATCAAGTTCTGGACCACGCCGGTCACGAATTGCGCCAGTCAGGGCGAATGCGTCCCCTATTATCGCTGGGTCTCGGATTACATTGGAGTGATCGGCGGGCGCTAAGGGAGTCGCCCTTTCGATTCCTCGTTACAGTCGCGGGCGTCGCCAAATCAGGCGGCGCCCCTTTTCGGACAAAGCATGCACACCGCCGTTCTTTTTTCCCGGGTTTCCAAGCATTTCGGAAGCGTCACCGCGGTTGACGCCGTCGATTTGGAAATAAACGCGGGCGAGTTTTTCGCCATGCTCGGGCCCTCGGGCTCGGGAAAAACGACCTGCCTTAGGCTGATCGCCGGCTTTGACCAACCGAGCGACGGCCATATCGAGATCTTCGGCGATCAGGTCGAGGGCGTGCCGCCCTATCGCCGCAGCGTCAATACGGTGTTTCAGGACTATGCCCTCTTCCCCCATTTGGATGTGTTGGACAATGTGGCCTATGGCCTGATGATCAAGGGTCTGGCCAAGGAGACGAGACGGCAAAAAGCTCGCGAGGCCTTGGAATTGGTGCGCCTGCCAGGCTATGAGGCCCGTCGGCCGGCCCAACTTTCAGGCGGGCAGCGGCAACGGGTGGCCCTGGCGCGGGCCATCGTCAACCAGCCCAAGGTTTTGTTGCTGGACGAGCCCCTGGGCGCGCTGGACCTGAAGCTCCGCGAGCAGATGCAAGAAGAGCTAAAGGCCCTGCAGCAGACCCTGGGGATCACCTTTGTCTTTGTCACCCATGACCAGGGCGAGGCTCTTTCCATGGCCGATCGGATCGCGGTCTTTAATGAGGGCAGTATCATGCAGGTGGGCACGCCGGAGGACATCTACCGGCGGCCCCGCTCGCCCTTCGTGGCCGATTTCGTGGGCGCATCGAATGTGCTGCCACCAGCGCTGACCGTTAAGCTGGCCGGCAAGGAAGCCTGGGCGAGTCTAAGGCCCGAGGCGATCAAGCTGGTCCTCAGCGGCGGCCTAGAAACCCGGGTTCGCGGCCATAGCTTCCTCGGCGGCCAGGTCCGGCTGGTCCTGGAGCGAGAGGGTGAGCAACTGCGCGCCCTGGTGCCTGCCGATGCCAGGGTGCCGGCCGACGGCGAGACTATTCACATCAGCTGGGAAGAAGGCGACCTGCACCTGATGGAGGCGGCGCCATGAGCCTGGCCCTGCCCGGCGGCCCCGCTAAGCCATCCTGGCTGGGAAGTCTGTCGGACGGCCTGTGGCGCCGGCCCGGCCTGACGATTTTCCTGATGCTTTTGGCGCCGGTACTGTGGCTTGGTATCGTCTATCTGGGATCGCTGTTTTCCCTGCTGATCCAAAGCTTTTTCTCGATCGATGAATTTTCCGGGCTGATCAAACGCGAATTCACCCTGAAAACCTATCGCGAACTTTTGGTCCCGGCCAACCTGGATATCATCTTGCGCACCGTCACCATGGCCGCGGCGGTGACCTTGGCGGCGGCGGCGGTGGCCTTTCCCATCGCCTACTACGCGGCGCGCTATGCCCGGGGCAAGTGGAAGGCCCTGTTTTACATCGGTGTTATGCTACCCCTGTGGTCCAGCTATTTGGTCAAGGTCTATGCCTGGAAGTTGATCCTGGCCAAGGAAGGCATTCTCAACTGGATCTTTTCCGCGTTGCACCTGAAGGGAGTGCTGCAGGCCTATCTGGGCATCCCGGTGATCGGCGGCAATTCCCTATCGGTCAGCTATACGGGTACCTTCCTGGTTTTTCTTTATGTGTGGCTGCCCTTTATGATCCTGCCGGTGCAAGCCGCGTTGGAGCGGGTGCCGGTGAACTTGCTGGAGGCCTCAGCAGATCTGGGCGCCCGGTCGGGAGAAACCTTTCGCCACGTCATCTTGCCCCTGGCCCTGCCGGGCATCATTGCCGGGTCGATCTTTACCTTTTCGCTGACTCTGGGGGATTACATCATCCCACAGATCATCGGATCGTCCCGTTTGTTTATCGGCCAAGCGGTCTATGCGCACCAAGGCACCGCCGGCAACATCCCCTTGGCAGCGGCCTTTACGGTGGTGCCCATTGTCATCATGGGCTTTTACCTTTGGGTTGCCAAAAGGCGGGGGGCTTTCGATGCGCTTTAAGGGAGCGGCACGCCTCAAAGGAGAAGCCAGGGCACCCATGATATTAAAGGGCGCGGCCGCCGCTGGCCTGCTCTTTCTCCATCTGCCCATCCTCTTGATTTTCGTTTATGCCTTTACCACCGAGGATAAAAGCTATCAGTGGCCGCCGCCGGGCTTTACCACCAAATGGCTGAGCGTGACCTGGAACCGCCCCGATGTATGGGAGGCTCTTAAGCTGTCCCTTCAAGTGGCAGCCGCCTCGACGGCGATGGCGCTGGTCTTGGGTACTTTGTGCGCGGCGGCCGTGTCCCGTTCAAAGTTTTTTGGGCGAGAGACCGTCTCCTTGCTAGTGATCCTGCCCATCGCCCTGCCCGGCATCATCACCGGCATCTCCCTCCGCTCGGCCTTTAATTTGGCCGACATCCCCTTTTCCTATTGGACCATCGTCTTGGGGCACGCCACCTTTTGCGTGGTCGTGGTCTACAACAATGCGGTTGCCCGCTTTCGCCGCACCTCCGCTTCGCTGATCGAGGCCTCCATGGATTTGGGCGCCGACGGCTTCCAGACCTTTCGTTACGTGGTCCTGCCCAACATCGCCACCGCACTTTTGGCCGGCGGCATGCTGGCCTTTGCCCTGTCCTTTGACGAGGTGATTGTAACCACCTTTACCGCCGGGCAGCAGCAGACTTTGCCCATCTGGATGCTGGAGGAGTTGGTGCGGCCCCGGCAACGGCCGGTGACCAATGTGGTCGCCATGGTGGTGGTCCTCGTGACCTTCCTGCCGATCCTGGGTGCCTACTATCTCACCCGCGAGGGCTCCGAGACCGCCGGTTCAGGCAAGTAAGACCCCAGAGGGTATGGTCTTTTGCGAGATCTCAGGCTATGGGTGTCCGAGTCAAGGGACGATGAAGTATGGGTGGGCGAATGACACAAAGTATTGAAGGCAGCCTGGTCGAGGTAGGCGGAGACGGCCCGGCTGTCGTATTGGTGCATGGGCTGGGCATGAACCACCGCATGTGGGATTGGCAGTGGGAGACCCTGACCGCTCAGTTCCGGGTGCTGCGTTATGACCTGCTGGGCCATGGAGAGAGCCCCAAACCGGCCGGTCCCTATTACATGAAACAGATGGTCGAACAGCTCACCACCCTCATGAGTGGTGCTAATATGGAAAGGGCCGCCTTGGTGGGCTTTTCCCTAGGCGGGTTGATTGTGCAGGCCTTCACTCTGGCCCATCCAGGGCGGGTGACGGCACTTGCCATCTTGAATGCCGCCCATGACCGCACGCCCGAGCAACGAGCTGCCGTGATGGTGCGGGTCGAGCAAGCCGCTGCGGGTGGGCCGCAAACCACCGTGGGTGCGGCGCTCACTCGATGGTTCAGCGAAAGTTTCGCCGCCGAAAACCCCGAAACCTTAGCCCGCGTGAAGGACTGGATCGAGGCCAATGACCCGCAAGTTTATCCGGCCCTCTATCGCTTGCTTGCCGAGGCGGATGAACCCCTAGCCCAAGCTATTTCCGAGATAAGTTGCCCTACCTTGGTGGTTACCGGCGAGGAGGATTTCGGAAACTCGCCGGAGATGGCCCGAAACATGGCCGCCCTCATCCCCGGCGCCACCTGTGAGATCTTGCCGGGATTGCGACACATGGGGCTCGCCGAAGATCCCGCAGCCCTGCACCGGGTGCTGCTGCCTTTTTTGCAAGCCAATGCCTGATTGACCGCTTATCGGCGCTTCCCTATTCTGGCCGGCTTTTTTTGATGCTAGGGACGACGCCATGACTGACCCAAACAAGACCAAAGACTTCACGACGGCCAATCGGGCCGCCTGGGATGAAGCAGCGCCCATCCATGCCCGGCACAATCTGGCACGGCAAATCGAGGAGTTCAGCAAGCCTGGATTTTCTTGCCTTGACGACATTGAAACTGAGCGCCTGAACGCCTTGGGCGTGGTCGGCAAGGATGTGGCCCAAGTTTGCTGTAATAACGGGCGAGAGCTTTTGTCGGTTAAGACCATGGGCGCGGCGCGCTGCGTGGGGTTTGACGGCGCCCCAGGGTTCGTGGACCAAGCCCGCCAATTGGCGGCGGCTGCCAAGCTGGACGTGGAGTTCGTCTGCACGGATATTTACGACATCGACGACGGCTTCAAGGAAAGCTTCGATCTCATGACCATCACCATTGGGGTGTTGAGCTGGATGCCCGACCTGAAGGGCTTCTTTTCGGCCGTCGCCAAGTTGATCAAGCCCGGCGGGGCGTTGTTCATCTATGAGCAACACCCGATCATGGACATGATCGAACCGGCAGAAGCGGGCGAGCCCATTGTCTGGGAGCTGTCTTACTTCGACAAAGAACCCTATGTGGAGACCGACGGGCTGGACTACTATGGCGGCGAGACCTATGAGGCCAAACCGGTCACGTCATTTTTCCATACCATGTCCGAGGTCATCATGGGCGGAGTCGACAACGGCCTGGCCGTCGAGCATTTTGAGGAATTTCCCCACCATATCTCGAACACCTGGTGGAACGTGGAAGAGTCCGACATCGGTCTGCCGATGTGCTATACCCTTGTTTTTAGGAAATGAGGCGTGTTGCGAAAGGAAGCCCCATGATCACGGACTACTTAAAAGATTCCATGCAGGCCTGGCGGCACGACATTCACCGCTATCCGGAGATGGGCTTTAAGGAAGACAAAACCTCAGCCAAGGTGGCCGAGTTGTTGGAGGCTTGGGGCATTGAAACCCACCGGGGGATCGGCGGCACCGGGGTAGTGGGCGTGGTCAAGCGTGGCAATGGCGGGCGCATGATCGGCATGCGCGCCGACATGGATGCCCTGGCCATCCAGGAACAAAACACTTTCGATCATTGCTCGCGCATTCCAGGGCACATGCATGCATGCGGCCACGACGGTCACACGGCCATGCTCTTGGGCGCGGCGCAGCATTTGGCCACCAAGGGAGAATTCGACGGCACGGCCGTTTTCATCTTTCAGCCGGCCGAGGAACACGGCAAGGGGGCCAAGGCCATGATCGCAGACGGGCTCTTCGATCGCTTTCCGGTTCAGGATGTCTATGCCATTCATAATTTTCCCTCTGTCCCCACAGGGCATTTTATCGTGCCTGAGGGGCCGGCCATGGCCTCGGAGGATAACTTCGAGATCGTGATCCACGGCGTGGGCCACCATGCCGCCCTGCCACACCGGGGCATCGATCCCATTGTGGTCGCTTCACAGGTGGTGTTGGGCTTGCAAACAATTGTGTCCCGGAATATCAACCCCAGCCAGGGCGGCGTTATTTCCGTCACCGAGTTCATCACCGACGGCACGGTCAATGTGGTGCCGACCACGGTAATTCTGAAAGGTGACTGTCGTTCCTTCCGCGCAGAGGTTCAAGATACGATTGAACAAGGCATCAGGCGCGTGTCGGAGGGCATCTGCGCGGCGCAAGGCATTTCTTGCGACGTGACCTACGACCGGAATTTTGACTCCACCATCAATACGGTGAAGGAGGCCAGCATCGCGGCCAAGGTGGCTGAAAACCTAGTGGGCGCGGAAAAGGTCACGCAAGATTTCGAGCCGCCCATGTCGTCGGAGGACTTTGCCTTCATGCTGCAGCAAAGGCCCGGGGCCTATATCTTGCTGGGCAACGACGGCGAGGGTCCGGGCGGCTGCGGCCTGCACAATCCGGAATACGATTTCAACGACGAGATCCTCACCACCGGCGCCGATTTTTGGGTGAAACTGGTTGAGTCCGAACTCACAGGTGGCTGGCCGAGCAATACTTGATGAGGCCGGCTATGCCCTAGCCCTCCAAGACCACCGTATCTCCTGGTGACCAGGAGAGGCGGACGGTTTCGCCTTCGCCGATGACGTCGCCGGAGCGATTTTGTACGAAGACCTTGAGCTGTTGGCCTTGCCAATCGAGGAGGTAAGTAAGGCTGCTGCCGGCGAAGATATGTTGTTGCACGGTGGCCGTGATGCTGTTTGCGCCGTCGGACAGAGGTTCTGTGACTGCCTGCAAGAGAATTTTTTCCGGGCGCACGGCGACTTGGGTAGCATCGTCGGCGGGTTTGGATGATTGGATGACGGAGCCGTCAACTAAGGTTAAGCCTCCTGCGCTATTGGCGGAAACAGGAAAAAGATTGGCTTCGCCCAGGAAGCGGGCGGCAAAGGCGGTGCGGGGGCGCTCGTAGATGTCGAGCGGGGGGCCTTCTTGAACCAGGCGGCCTTCGTTGAGAATGCCGATGCGGTCGCTCAGCGTCAGCGCCTCTTCCTGGTCGTGGGTGACGAAGATGGTGGTGATGCCCACCTCCCGCTGGATGCGTTTCAGCTCGACCTGCATTTCCACGCGCAGTGATTTGTCCAAGGCGCTGAGGGGCTCGTCCAACAGCAGAACCCGGGGGCGGGTGACAATGGCCCGGGCCAGAGCAACCCGCTGCCGCTGGCCGCCGGAGAGCTGGTGGGGCTTGCGTTTGTCGAAGCCGGTGAGGTGGACCAGTTCCAGGGCTTCGCCGACCCGCTGGGCAATTTCCGACTTATTCACATGGCGGACCGAGAGACCAAAGGCCACGTTGTCAAAGACGGTCATGTTGGGAAAGAGGGCATAGTTCTGGAACATCATGCCGATTTCCCGTTTTTCCACGGGCACATTTTCCACCGGCTCGCCAGCGATGTGGATTTGGCCACCATCCGGAAAGTCGAAGCCGGCAATCATGCGCAGCAAGGTGGTCTTGCCGCTGCCCGACGGGCCGAGCAGGGCATAAAAACCCCCATCGGCGAAATCGACCGTGACATCGTCCAAGGCGACCACCGCGCCGAAGTGGCGGGAAACCCCGCGAACCGAGACCTGGGCCATTAGCGCTCTCCCCCAAAGCGATAGAAACGGGCAACTCCCAAGAGGAGGGCCATGGAAAAGACGATGATAATGGTCGAGATAGCATTGATCTCGGGCG
>JBCCHN010000028.1:0-52167 GCA_039028695.1 Pseudomonadota bacterium | reverse complement strand
AAGTTACTCCGCCTCTGCAGAACCGAATGGATTATCTATGTAATAGTACCAGCTACCGTCTTCGCTTTTCTTCAGTACATCAACAGCGGTACCCACAAATTCTTCGTATTCGCCAGACTCGCCTCGCATTTCCATATCCCAATCGACCACGACCAGTGCCATGTCACCATTTTGATGAATATGACGCGGGCTTAACTTTAGGTTACGGCCATTTTCCTCTAAAACTTCGACAAGTTCCCGAATAGCGTCAAGGCCTTGGATAGGCGGAGACCCCGGAGGAAAAATGTACACCGAATCTTCCCGATACAGCGACAAAACTGCGTCGACATCATCTTCCTCGAAAAACCGTTCAAGGTATTGAATTGCCTTTGTCGGCGTGTCGGCCACTGGATTTTTATCACTGTCTGCAAAAGCCGATAGTGGCAAAACTGTCGTAGCATTTAGTAGGAGTGCGAAGCCAAAAAATTTTTTGAGTTCCATATTGTTTCCTGTAGTTCTGCAATGCACATTCTGCGTCAAATGGTTCGACGGGAAGTGCATCTTTTGATTTTTTAAATCTCGAACTAAAGGTCTGTAAATTCAATTGCGTTTATTACCATTCTCTGTGCGAATTTGGTCGTCCATCCAAAGAGTACCGCGCTGAAAGAGATAAAACCGTTGCATAGGTGGCCAAAACAGCCAGATACGAAACATCAGGAGCCAACCCCACTCTGTCATCTATGCTCCAAAATTATGATATTCAGAATCAACAAAAATGTCATAAATCGCATATCATATGTCCCGATAGCCAATTGAAAAACCGGCGCTCATTGCCAAAAGTATCAGCTAACTTCTCAATCCAATCTGGAACACTCGATGAGCCAGTCGCCTGAGGTGAACGAATTAGTTTTATAGCTAAGAGGAATGAAAATGATGGACTCTTTTAGGAGAGCGGATATGAATCTTTGCCCTTGCGCTGGTTCTTTCAGGGATCAGCTCCAGTTAACACTAACATCAGGTGCGTGAGCGTGAGACGTACAACACTCGGCAACACAGACATTAATGTAAGCGCCTTTTGCCTCGGCACCATGACATTCGGTAGCAACACAGCTGAGGTAGAGGCCTATCGCCAACTGGATGCTAGTCTTGAATTCGGCATCGATTTTCTCGATAGCGCCGAGATGTATCCTGTGAACCCAGTAAGCAAGGATACTATCGGAAACACAGAGGCAATAATTGGTCGCTGGAATGCGAAATCGGGTCGTCGTAAAGACTATGTTATAGCGACCAAATGCGCAGGTGAAAACAGGTCATTCGTCCGTGAAAACCAACTGGTCGATAGCAAGGCAATTCGCAAAGCCTGCGAGGGTTCACTCCGCCGTCTTCAGACAGACTACATTGACCTCTATCAGCTCCACTGGCCAAACCGGAGTTCATACCATTTTCGGCAAATCTGGGGCTACGATCCATCCAATCAGGATCGGGAAAACACAATTCAGAACTTTGACGATGTTATGGGTGAGCTGTCACTTTTAGTTGAAGAAGGCAAGATTCGCGCCTTTGGTTTGTCGAATGAAACCGCATGGGGGACGATGCAGTGGTTAGCAGCCGCTGAGAGAAAACAAGGACCGCGCATAGCCTCTATTCAGAATGAATACTCCCTTCTCTGTAGAATGCCCTATGATGCAGATATGGCTGAACTAGGACACAACGAGAATATAACACTGTTAGCTTTTTCTCCCCTCGCCACAGGATTCATCACCGGCAAGTATCTCGACGGTGCTCTACCTGAAGGATCGCGGCACCATATTGCTGGTGGTTCGCCCCGCTCATCCCCCCGCTTGGACGCGGCGGTGCGCGCAGTCTTGGGGATTGCCGAAAAACATGGTGTCGATCCGGTTCACATGGCAATAAGTTTTTGCCTGCAACGCCCCTTTCCTTGCATTCCGATAGTAGGTGCAACAACCTTGAGCCAACTTGAACATATTGCAGCCGGCAGCGACGTAGTATTGAGTGCCGAGGTCATTTCCGACCTATCAACCGCCAACCGTGCTAATCCGATGCCATTCTAAACTGGACCGTTTAACAATCCCACCTTCCGGTGAGACGCTCCTTGGAGATACTTTAGGACCGCCCCCCCGGCGCCGGGTCGGGTTTGCAAGCGTATTCGTGGTGAGAGACACCAGGAAACTATCGAGCTGGTCTTGAATGAGCCTAAACTTGGCATGACCAAACTCCACAAAAACGACAAAGTTAAGGTCTGGCTCTTCGAGCGAGGGCCCGGCGAAATCAACTACCATACACCCCCACCAGCATTCATACCTCTGGTTTGGTATCGCCGGTGGACCGCTCGACTGTCACGACGCGAATGGCGAGCCAATAGGTTTTTCAATGTTCCAACCAACAGCATCTGGGACATTAGATGTAATGGAGACAATACATTGACCGTAATGTCGGGCGACGCGAAAGGAGCGCCATTTCCCGCCACTCATGTCGCAAAAAATGTCGGTAGATCCACCTATTTTGAGCTTCTTATCGAACTCAAGGAAGGTCAGTGTTTAGTCGCTTGAACGCGATCTGCCTGCAATAAAATAGATCCTTACAGTTTTCTTATCGACCAACGGCTTGCGCGCCGAAATCCAAGTTAGAGATGATCCAGGATGGGCGCGCCGTCGTTTAAACTATCCTGCTTTTCAATAAGCTGGTCATTTTCGCGCAGATTGAGCCGGGTCATTTCTCAAACTGCGCCCATTCCTCTGGATAAATACCTATGCTGCCGTGAACGACCCTCGCGACAGCGGGAAAGATCTATATCGTGTCCCCGTCGCTTTGTAAATCGCATTGAGGACAGCAGGGGCAGCCACGGCGATTGTCGGCTCGCCGATGCCGCCCCATTCACCATCCCCACCCGACTCTAGGATAATTGTCTCAACCTCTGGCATTTCGGCAATTCTCATTGGTGGATATGTGTCAAAATTACTCTGCTCGATCTGTCCATTCGCCACTGTTATCTCTTGATAGAGCAACGCCGAAAGGCCGTAAACAAAGGAGCCCTCCACTTGCGCCTCGATTTGCTGAGGATTTACAGCCCGAACGGGATCTGTCGCCGCAGTGATTTTGTGGATTTTCAACTCACCATCGATGACCGACACTTCGGCAAGCGCCGCAACGGCGCTGCCGAAGGCGAAACTCACCGCAAGTCCTTGGTGGCGATCCGGTGCTGACGGCCGACCCCAGTTGCCCCGCTCGGCAACGGCATCCAACACGCTCAAGTGCCGCGGGCGATCTGTCATCAGGTTACGCCGAAAGTCCAGTGCATCTTTCCCCGCCGCTTCGGCGAGTTCGTCCATGAAGCTCTCCATGTAAATGGTGTTCTGGTTGATGTTTACACCCCGCCAGACTGCCGGGCGGACGAAAGGATTTCGCATCGCATGATCAATGTGTAGGGCCGGAAAATTGTAACTGATTTGAAAGTCACCTTCTGGCGCGACGGCTTGAAAGACTAAAGGATCAGCGCCGTCCTCCTGCAACAGGAATTTCAACGAAAAGACAGAAATTGACTGCCCTGAGATGCGCATCTTCAGTCCAGTAATGTCGCCGTTTTCGTCGAGGCCCGCTGTCATGCGGGCCTTGGTTACAGGGTGGTAAAGCGCTTGCGTGAGGTCCTCTTCACGCGTGTAGAGAAGTTTGACCGGAGTCCCCGGTACCTCCTTAGCGATCAGAACTGCCTGACGTAGCCAATCGTTGGATTGACGTCTCCCAAAACCACCGCCCAAATGCACCTTTATGATATCCACCTGTTCAGGCGCCAGACCGGATGCCTCTACCGCCGCTCCATGAGCGCTTTGCCCATTTTGAGTTGGAGCCCAAACCATGCAGCTTTCCGGTGTCCAAATCGCCGTCGCGTTCATTGGCTCCATTGTGGCGTGTGCCTGGTAGGGATAATCGTAAGTCGCTGTTACCGTCTGCGAGGCTGAGGCAATTGCAGCATCCGCATCACCAACAGAGTTGCCAGTGAATGTCTCTGTCGCTTCGAGACCCTCGTCCAGCATCGCATCAATAGTTGAAGAACTGACAGCGGCGTTGTCACCTAGATCCCAGTTAATCTTCACGGCTTCTAACGCCTTATTGGCGCGCCACCAAGTATCGGCCACAACCGCGACCGCATTGCCATCGACGGCGACAACCTTCTGAACGCCGGGCATCATTTCCGCCTCAGCAGCGTCAAACGAGATCAACTTGCCGCCCCACACCGGACAGCCCTTGATCGAGGCATTTAACATGCCGTCAAGCATAACATCTACACCGTAAACCTGGCTACCGTCGAGCTTAGCTTTCGTGTCAATCCGTTTAACTGGCTGACCGATAACCTTCCAGTCTTTCGGATCTTTTAGTGGGATATCAGTCGGCGGTGTACGCTGACCCGCATCTGTTGCGACTTGCCCATAGGATAGGGTCCTACCCGTCCCGTCATGAGTGATCATGCCCTTTTCAACGGAACACTCGGTCGGTGAAACGCCCCAGCGTTCAGCGGCCGCTTCAACCAGCATGATGCGGGCTGCTGCACCGCCCTCGCGCACCATCTTCTGACTTCTGCGGATGCCAAAACTCGCCGCAGTTAGAAAACTTCCCCAAACCTCATCTCGCAAAATGCTTTCGCCCGGTGTTGGGTATTCCGTAGTGACTTTATCCCAGTCACACTCCAACTCTTCAACCGCGAGCTGAGCAAGGCCAGTGAGTGTGCCCTGCCCCATTTCGGATTTCACCACCCGAATGCGGACTGAATCATCCGGTTCGATCACAACCCATGCATTGACTTCGGGCGTCGCCGATTTTTGCGTCCAATCCGAATCTGCGAGGACCGGCGAAATACTGAACCCCACACTCAAACCGACCCCCGTCGCGCCAACACCGACCAAAAATTTTCTGCGAGAAACAGTCTGCATCTTCCGTGCGTTTATCATCAGGCTTGCCCTACTCTTCCTTCAGTTCGGCGGCGCGGTGAATTCCCTTGCGAACGCGCGCGAAGGTTCCACAACGACAAATGTTGGTAATCCAATCATCGATATCGCTGTCACTCGGTTTTGGGTACTCATCCAACAGTGCGGCAGCAGCCATTATCATGCCGGATTGGCAATACCCACATTGTGGCACATCCAGCTCTGCCCAGGCGCGTTGGACCGGGTGGTCGGCAGTTTCAGATAATCCCTCGATCGTTGTAATCTTCTCGTCGGCTCCAATCGCATCGACTGGCATTACGCAAGAACGTACAGCGACACCATCAATATGGACGGTACAGGCGCCACACTGAGCGATTCCGCAACCAAATTTTGTACCGGTCATTTTCAGTTGTTCGCGAAGCACCCACAAAAGGGGAGTGTCATCCTCCACTTCGACATCGACGACGTCTCCATTCACATTAAGCTTCATTTTTTCCTCCTTGGAGCCAAGGGTTTCCGTTCAAGCAAATGGCCGCAACGCAAAGTGACGTCGATATCAGCGAGAAAAGCCCGAACCGACCTCGCGAGTTTTTGCGGAAACATCTTCGGTAAGTTCCGCGGGGCAACCCTTAAGACTGATAGTGGCGACGACGACCCAAGCTCTCAATGGTCGATATCGACATAAAACGTGTGAAAAATGCCAATCGTATCCCAACGGTTAGCGGTCGACAGCCGCCATCAATCGGAAGCAGATCTCTTTCGAGCAGAAGAATGCCCTGCTCTGATCGAGCGCAAGTAATGTCATACGGCCCGTTTTTCAGCCTCTTGCGGACTTACAATCTGCGACCTGAATCGGGCACGATAAGTTTGCATCGTCAGGCCCGTCTTGGCTTTGAACAATCGAGCAAAAGAGCTGAAGTCCTCATAACCGACATCTATGACGATTAGTTGGAGTGGCAGATCGGTCGTTGCGAGCTTGTTGCGCGCTGCATCGATGCGCGTTCCTTGAACATACTGACCAAGGGACCACCCGGTGGCAGTCTTGAAACGTCGCGCCAACGTTCTTTCGCTAACGTGGAGCTGAGAGGCGAGGTGCGAAGGAAGAGCGGCCTTACTGTAGTTCAAGGCGATGTAGTCCTGCGCTTTGTTCACCAGGTAATCACCGTGATCGCTCTTGTAGTGCATCAATGCATAGGGCGATTGCAGGCTTCGGCCCGGGTCGGCGACCAACATGTGGGCACAGTGACACGCAAGCGCTTCCCCACCAAAACGCCGAATTAGATGTAAGGACAGATCAACATGGGAGGCAGCACCGCCACCGCACATGAGAGACCCGTTATCCGTTATTAGGTCCTCGGCCTGCAAAACGACGTTTGGATAACGCTCACGAAAGACCTGTGCAGCCCGCCAATGGGTCGTCGCCTTCTTGCCATCCAGCAGCCCAGCTTCCGCCAGTACAAAACTGCCGGTACACGATGAGGCCACGACGGCGCCTCTCGATAGTTGATCGGAAAAAAACGAAAGAAGGGATCCAATCGGTTTCATGGCGCGGCTAACTTCGTGGTTACTCATCTCCGGCTTGATAGCCGGAACCGCTATGGCAATGTCAGGGGTGTCGATATCCGAGATTGAGTGGCACACAGCAACACGATGCCCACTCACACTACGAACAGCTTTGCCGTTCTGCGACAACAGCAAAGTTTTGAAGGCAAAAGTCTGCCCAATCTCTGCGGCAGCACTTCGCACACATCCCAATGCATCAATCAGTCCATAGGCTGTGGATGCAAAACACCCATCAGAAACGACGAGTGCGACGGTTAAAATGTTCTCATCTGAAGGAATGGCAGTCACTCCGATTTATCAACCACGACAAGGTTTCAAAGCGGCGTCTCGCTACATGAATTGAGGAGACAGGTTACCGCAGATTATTATCCGATTATTCAACATAGCAGTACCGGGTGCCGTCGCCTTTTCCATAAGTTCTGCAGCAGCCCCCACCTGTTCAACAAGGGTATCGTTGCTGTTCACCAAGTTCCTCTTCTAACCAGTGACATCCAAAACAGATCCTCAATTTTACTTGCGAATGTCAGTTTTGTTTTCAAGTCCTATCACACTATCGATTCGTACCACGACATCGTTAACTGCGCGCTCGTCCGAAAGAAGATCATCGCCAAGATTGGGGAACTATGATCAAGCCTTCATGGGAAGGGGTCTCGATCTAAAGCGACCACTTTGCCCCGAGAAACACCCGAAAATTGCCGTCCGACAGATCTGAAATATTTGCCACCAACGATTGGCCAGAGGCCGCCGGAAAAGACGAAGCAACAGAGAGAATCGTCAGCACATTCACAAGTTTTGATAATTTAATGCACACGCATGCTATTTTTTTGTGGAGAGCGCGTGAGATTTCGTCTGCCGGACCCATTTGTCATTCATTTTTCCAAGTAATTTTTAGCATCACCAGCGAAGTTCTCAATTGGTAGAATTGCCAAATCGTGTGCGAAAATTGACAACGACGCTTAGACGCCGCGCATATCCTCTAACACCCGCTTTTTGCTGTATTCCTAGTCTTACCGCAATCTATAGATTTATTGGCATAAATCGCATATTATATGTCAATTTAGACTATTGTGAGCCACCAAACTAAGCATCATTATTGGTCAGCTGATTAATGCATCAGCTTCACCCCCTCCATACCGCGCAAACAGATCAGCAACCGCGCCAAATGTCATCGACATTGGTGTCTCAGTGAAGGCAGGATTTAATGCAGATTTATTACTTTTTCTTCTCGACGCCATCTCTAGCATGTCTCATGACAGCCGAAGCGGCGGGAATCGACTTTGAGAAAAAACTCATCGACCTGCGCGAGGGGCGACAGAACACACCCGATTTCAAAGCAATCAACCCAATGTCGAAAGTTCCGGCCATGATCGATGGGGACCTCGTTCTGACCGAAAGCATTGCAATCCTGCTGTACTTGGCGCGCAAATCCGAAACTGGTCTATATCCCTCTCAACTGTCTGAGCAAGCCACCGTAGATCGGTGGCTCAATCTTGTCGTGCACGAAGTACGAACGCCGGTACTTGATATCGAGGTATATCGCTGGGTTGCCCAAACGACGGGTAACCCTGTGAACAACGGCGTCGTTGAGGTAGCGCTTTCTCGCGTCAATCGGGCATTGCCCATCCTAAATGACAGATTGGACAAGGCCGAGTTTCTGAACGGAAAAAGACTGACAATTGCCGACATATCGTTGGTCTCGGCACTCGACCCAGTCGATACCGTCGGCGTCGATATCTCCCCCTATCCTAATGTTCGCGCCTATCTCGACCGTGGCCGGCAGCAGCCTTGGTATAAGGCCGTAAACGCTCATTTTGGCGCCGAAGTAGGCCTCGACCAATCTCGCTATAGGTGAAGTCTTGGAACTTTCTGAAATGACGCCGATCAGGAGTAAACAAACACCATCAATGCGACTCCAAGGGTCTCGCAGAAAAGTTTTTTTTAAGTGGCGGTCAACAGAAAGCAGTCTAGCTGAAGAAAGCTTTATCAAACTCAGGAATTCAATAAAGCGCCTAATCTTCCCTTTGGACGACGTAGCCTCATACGCCAAGTAGTCAGGCTAAAGGCTCACGCTCAAACATGGAGGTGCTAACAACGAAGCCGGTCCGTTTTTGAGGCTAATTTAATGCTAGAGACAATGCTTGAAATGGCAGAAAGGCACAATTCCATCGCCCCCGAAACCTTTGCAAAGGCTGAAAGACCTCAATGTCCGGCCATGCGCCTGGTCCTAGTAGTTCATTGCCCATGACGACCCTTCTTAGGCTATCATGGGCCAAGTCCACTTCCTTAAGTCCAAGCCCTACGACATTCCGATCTATTAAACAGGCAGAGGCTTTGCAAATGGTGCAACCATGCACGACCTGAGATATAGCCATTATTTTTCTATTTTGGATTCGAAGTTGCAACCGGACACTGTCCCCACAATAAGGGTTATCATGGTAGATCTCCTTGCTAAATTCATACAAGGCTTCGCCATTGATGAGCTCACGCGCCAGGTTACGTATGCGCGCACTGTAAAGATCCTCGACGGATCCTAGGCGGCCTTTGGAACTCATAGATCACTTTCTGGAACTAGGTTTTGGTGCAGATCTTCAGGCCGGTCGATATCGGTTAAAACAGCCTCGTCCTCCAGGTCAATTTCCTCAACCAGATCTGCGTACTTGCGAAACAACAATCTCCCACCTTGATCTCCTTCAAGTGCTTGCAGGTCATCAAAGAACCACTTCCCCCAGAGGACCGGGTTACCGCGGCGGCCGGAAAAGCAAGGCACACAAATGCGACGACTTCCGGTTTCTTCGAAGCCGTCGATAAGCCGCTCAAGAAGGTCAGTCTTAACGAAAGGCATGTCGCCCAGGCAAATCATCGCCCCATCCAAATCCGCAGACAAAGCGGCAAGACCACATTTGACCGATGTACTCAGACCGCTCTGATAGTTATCATTTTTAACGATCCGAGCATCTATTCCAGCCAAAGCTTGGGCTACGGCATTGGCCTGGTGGCCCGTGACTACAACCAGATCCGAGATCCGGGCGCGGCGAACTTCTTGGACAGTGGTCCGGACAATGGCACTGCCGTTTACTTGGATCAGCAGTTTGTTTTGCGATCCCATGCGGCTCGATTGTCCAGCGGCTAAAACGACTGCGCCAATCTGAGGTCGATCGTCTTTCGGCAGAGACTTACCGAAACTCCGAACCTCTGCTGTGACAACACTCTTCTTATCGCGAGAAAAAGTTTTTTCAAGCAATCCACCGACGCCCATACCAGCAACGTCTTTCGATGTAACAGACAAATCAGCCAAAAGACGGGCCAGCACCCAGTCAAATCCGTTTTCTTTAATGGAGCGGGCGCAGCCCGGCATCGCGACAATCTGTTTTGACCCGACTTGGCCCAACAGCAACAGGTTACCAGGGTCCACCGGCATTCCGTAGCGCTCTATTGTACCACCCAAGTCAGTGATTGCGGCAGGAATGACGTCGCGCCGATCCATGATCGCAGATGCCCCGCCTATAATGAGCAGATCGAAATTTTGCTTAATTAGACGGCCTAAGGTGATGCGAACCGCCGCTCGGGTGTGGGGCGTTTGGGCCACATGAGCCAACTCCGACCCCAAGTCCTTTGCTCGTTTGTGCAGACTTCGCTCATATTTTTCGATCAGACTTTTTTTAAAACCGGGCAATGTCGTCAATACTGCACCGACACGCTTTGCCGAAAACGGTGATAAGCGCAAGGCACTCTTTTGCCCAAGACCAAGGATTACCTTCTGGACTGCGGATGCCGGGACCGCAAATGGGATGACCTTGACCGTGGCGACAACCTGGCGCGCTTTAACAGTGGCAAAGGGTTGCAAGGTCGCCACTGTTATGGCCTCATCAATGTTATTGGCGGTTTCAATCACCTGTCGGCCCAAGACTAATACTCCAGCCGCTCTTGCGACTAAATTGCATCGACCTGTAGCGGCCGGAGTGAGCGTCAGTCCCGATCCGCATAGAGCATTTGCAACGCTCCACGCGACTTCGTCTTCGTGGAGATCGTTCGGATCTAATCGAGCAGCAATCACCTCAGATAAGCCTGCAGCAGCCATGACCTGCAGATCCTCTTTGGATAGGGCTTGTCCTTTTTTTACAACGCGCTCCGGGCAACGCCATGTATGAGCCAGAATTGTGCCCTCTGCCTCACTTATCGGGTAAGGGCCAAACTTCATGGGATTAGCCTAGATTCGCTTTTTTGGGCAACGACTTGCGCCAGTATTGCCAATGCAATTTCATTGGGAGTTTTAGCGCCAATCTTCAATCCGATCGGGCCATGAATGCGTTGCAACTCGGCCGCATCCAATTCACTTTCCCGCAGGCGCTCTAATCGTTGCGTGTGGGTCCGATTGCTTCCCAATGCGCCGATGTAAAAGGCCTCGGAAGCTAACGCGGTAAGGAGGCCTGGGTCGTCAATCTTGGGATCGTGACTTAGGGCTGCAATAGCGGTCCAGCGGTCCAACCCGATCTCCGCCATGGCCGCGTCAGGCCACCCAATTAAGCAATCAGTGTCGCCGAAACGCGCCTCATGTGCCCAAGCGCGTCGAGGATCAATCACGGTAACTTTGAAATCTAGAGCCTCAGCCAACTTCACCAAACACTGTGCCACATGGACAGCACCAATGATGATCAGATGAACCTTTGGCTCAAAGTGGTGTAGAAAAATATGCCGTCCGTCTTTAGGCGCTAGTAGGCGGCTTTCAGCGATGCCGGAGAGGGCAAAATGCTCTGTCTCTACCGCACCAGACCCAAAAGTTTCGCCCGTTTCGCTCAAAACGACACGAAAACTTGATAATAAGTCCCTCACCCACATCATGCTCATGCGCTGCCGCCGAAGCCGGATAATTTTTTGTAGTTGGGTGATAAAGTCTTTGTCCTGAGAGGTTAGGTGCTCCAAATGGACCTTGATCATGCCGCCACAAGAAAGTCCCACCTCCCAGGCTCTCTCATTCGACACACCGAACTCCAAGATGATCGGGTCGCCGCCCCCGAACAAGGCCATCGCTTCGCCGACCACAGAAGCTTCGATGCAGCCGCCAGACAACGAACCCTGAATTTCTCCATTCTGGGTAATGAACATTTCGCTACCTACGGGTCGAGGCGAGGAGCCCCAGGTGTCAATGACCGTGGCCAGCACTAACGATTGTCCATTTTGCAAGCAATCAAGGACTTGGCTCAGAACATTCAGTTCAATATCCAACTTCGGAAGCACCGCTCGACGAATTCCTAATTGACCGAAAAACAAATATCGACAGATACGACAGTACTTGCACTTAAGTACCAACATCTTTCAAAGACACTTTCGGCGCTTTTTGCTTGCTCAAGGATACGAGGTTGCCGCCTAATTTCTCCCCAATCGTGTTTGATAAATCTCATCTTAACTCCCCGACAAGCAGGCAGTGGTATTGTATCGAAAAGAGCATTGGGCCCTTGTGGCAGGGCATCAATGGCGCGCCGCCACGAACCGACGGAAAGGGAACGCCCAAACGCATTTATGCTGCTGCGCGCCATGTATACGGTTGCCTCCGCAAAGCAATTAAAAGGCAAATCCGTCATTGTTTTGCAGCGCTTTCCAGAGTTCGGGATCATTACGAAATGCCCTTTGATACTTGTCTTGATCTTCCTCAATCCTCACAGCGAGATTGCCACCCGCTAATCGCTGAACCAATTGGTCAATACCCTGTTTCAGGACCTATTTCGTAGATGACTGGCTTGGGCAGAATGGTAATCAGACCCTTTGGATAACCGGCTGTAATAGTGATCAGGAACAGAACCACTCTCAATGGTCAAACTCGACATATAATGTGCGAAAACTCCTGTATGAAATTGCTGAACGGAACAAGGAACTGGCGAAGGCTTTCTATAACCCTATGCTCAACGAATGCCATCCGCGCGATGCCATTGAGAAATACGTTGGGGACATCTAAATCCAACACAACCCTCACGTCAGTGACGGGAAAGAAGCCTTTATCGAATACTTCGAACGTATGTATGGCATCTGAGTATCCGGGCAAGAAGACGCACTTCAAGCGTGCCATCGGTGAAGGAAATCTTGATTCTTTTTGCGCCGCAGCTTGGAGGAAAAGCTCCTGGGCCTCTTTGAAAAGGACCGATGCCGGTTGGTGCTTTTCCAAGGCCTTCTCATAAAAGACTTGCATTGCCGCTTTGCGAGCCTCCGCCAACTCCATGGTTGGGTAGCGCCCGACCGAGATGCGTTGACGATTTACGCCATGCACCACAATAAAGGTCTTGGTGCCGCCCGGAGAGACGCGGCCCCCGAAGCCCTTTAAAGTCTGATCTC
Organism: Pseudomonadota bacterium; assembly: GCA_039028695.1. Classification (GTDB taxonomy): domain Bacteria; phylum Pseudomonadota; class Alphaproteobacteria; order Kiloniellales; family Kiloniellaceae; genus JANQKX01. The sequence goes on along the minus strand of JBCCHN010000028.1, from coordinate 39,361 downwards.
AATGAGTGACTTATCCCATCTCCGGTGCGTCCAGGCTTCTTACTGTTGCATCCGTGAGCATGACCTTGGACATTTAGGCTCTCTATAGGCTCTTAGATTCAGAGGACTGGCGTGTTTTTCTATGAAAATTTATATCGCAATTCTCCCCTTAACTTTTTATTTTTAAAGAGAAAAACTGACCTCTATGTTATGCTATGTTTTCGGGCGTAAAATGAATCAAAATCCGCCTGTCGGGGGTTCAAGCCCCTCCCCGCTACCATTTAAGACGTTGTCCATGGCGAAGACTAGGGTAATGAACCGGAGTTAGGGCGCAGCCGCCTATATCGGGGTTCGCCCCAGCCCCACCTGTAGTGTATTTTTGCCAAATGGGGCTTCGTCATCCGGTCGACGCGCTTCAACCCATCGACGGCAAAGTCGCCATGGTGGAGGGTGATCACATCAAACCACCGGTGGACTTGGACGAGAAGCATCGTAAGGGATTGGCGGCCTTGATCCACGATCTGGCGAAAACGGCTTTGATCCTAGTATCACCCTCAGCCGTTAGCCGAGCGCTGGCGTCCTTCCCGATAGAGCACGACAAGACCGCTGGTGACAATCAGGCCGGCACCGGCAAGGCTCGCCCAAGCCGGGATCTCGCCAAACACGACAAAGCCCAAAAGGGCCGCGATGGGCAGCAATAAAAATTCGAAGGGGGCCAATAAGCTGGCTTCGGCGTAACGATAGGAGAGGGCAAAGCTAAGCTGTTGAAAACCGGCCACCAATCCGATGGCCGGCAAAAGCAGGAAGGTCACGCCGTCAGGCAGCACCCAGCCTTGAGCGGTTGTCCAAAGTCCAAAAAGGATCGCTCCCGCTCCATTGTAAAAGATCACGATTCGAAAAGCCGGCTCGGTCCGGCCCAGGCGCCGTAGCCAGATGGACACCAAGGCGCCGAAAAAGGCTGATCCCACCCCGGCCAGGATGCCCAGCTCGACCAGGCTCACACCGGCTAATGCCTCGCCGAGAAAGGCTTGATCGGGCCGGGCGATGAGTAACATGCCCACCAGTCCGACCGCGATCGCCGACCAGCGCCAAGGCCCCACCCGCTCGCCTAAGATGGGGATGGACAGCAAGGTGATGAATAGGGGCGAGGCGTAGGCCAGCGCGGTGGCATCGGCCAGGGGAATCAGCGTAATGGCGTAAAAGAACAGGGCCAGCGCGGTCAGGCCGAAACTGCCCCGCAGGACATGTTGGATGGGGTAGCTGGTTTTCAGAGCGGAAATGCCGCCGGCCCGCCACATGGGCCATAAAAAGATCGGCAAACAGCAGGCAAAGCGAAAGAACAGAATCTGTGTAACCGGCATGTCCGGCTGGGTCGTGGCCACTTGCTTCACTAAAACACTGACCAGGGCCATGCCCGAGAGATTGCCCAACATGAGCGCGGCAGCCAAGCGCAGGTTGTCCCCGCTTCCAGCGGGCGGCGCCGCGGCCCCGCTCACCCGGTCAGCCTGTAGTCGCTCAGTTGCACCTCTTTGCCATAGTCGGCGAAATCACCGTCTGTCCGCAGCTGCCGGAACTCGCCCCAGTTAATGGACCGGTAGTGAGGTGCCGCCGCCGTCAGGGTCGACGGCAAAGGCGCGCAGTCTGTTCGGTAGGAAGGGTTCATGAAAAATGGCAGGGAATAGCGAGGTGCCCCTCGGATCGGTCGCACCCGATGCAAGGCCGCTGGATAGCGATCATTGGACCAGACCTGCATCATGTCCCCGACATTAATGACAAAGGCACCGGGAATGGGCGTCACCTCAATCCAGGCATCGTTGTGAAAAATCTGCAGGCCGCCGATCTCGTCCTGCAAGAGGATTGTAAGGACTCCCGCATCACTATGATGGTGCAGTGCCATGTCCCCCAAAGGCGTAACCGCCGCTGCTTCCGTATCGCTTAAAATGTCCCCAAGGGGATAGTGATTGAGACGAATGAAGGAGGTATGGTCGGCGTCAAAGTGTGGCGCCAAACGCTCCGGCGCCTCCCCCATGCCTTGGCAAAAGGCCCGCAGTAAGAGATGACCTAACTGGTCGCAGGCCCGGAAATAGTCCCCCATGGTGGCGCGAAAATCAGGCATGACTTCGGGCCAACGGTTATGCCCGTCGACCGGCCAGGTGTTTTGGGGATGATCGCTGGGCAAATCGGGGTAGGGCTCCATGCCGAAGTCCAGAACCTCCTTGCGGTCCCTCTGGTTCTTGGTCAATTCCCGATCGTAATAGCCCCTGGGGTTTTCCCGGCTGCGCGACAGCTTGCGTTTGTCCGCCATAGGGAGGGCAAAAAAAGCGCGGGTTTCCCGCCAGACCCGCGCGATCAGCGCCTCGGGCACCCCATGGCCTACAACCTGGAAAAAGCCAAAGTCTTGGCAGGCCTGGTCGATCTCGGCCACCACGGCCTGCCCCGCCGACGCTTCAGGCGCTCGCCGCAGGTCGGTTAAATCAATCAGGGGGATGTCAGCAACCATTATTTTTCCAAGCCGATAATCGAGCTGAAGGCCCAATCATTATAGCTGGTCTCACCGCGCATCCAGCGGGAGTCCGGCTGAACCGATTCACGGTAATCCCAGTCGGGCGGAGTGCCAACCGTCTTGTGAGCTCGGGTGATGAGGCCGCGTCGCACTTGAGACAGGCGGACGGCGCGGGCCAACTCTTGCGGCTCCCACAGGGCCGTTACATCGGACAGCAGGGCTGCCTCCCGCTCCGCCCATTCGGTGCGGCCCGCCAAGTTCTCCACCTCGTTTGGGTCCGTTTCAAGGTCAAACAGTAGAGGCGGATCCACGGTACTCCAAATGTATTTGAGGCTGCCTCGGCGCAGCAGCAGGACCGGACCGTCGCTGCCCTCGCAGGTCAACTCGGCGCGCAAAGGCCGCTCGGGCAGATCTTCAGATCCCCAAAGGGCCGGCGTGAGGTCCAGACCGTCCACGGGCTCCACAGGCCCCTCGCCGTCACTCGTGTCCTGACCGGCGAGGCCCATCAGGGTGGGCAAGAGGTCCACGAGAGACACCAAGCCCGAAATGCGCTTCGCGGCGATGCGGCCCGGGCGCCAGAAGATCAGCGGCACCTTGATGGCATTCTCGAAAAACACTTTTTTCATCCACAGCCCCTGCTCCCCGAGCATTTCCCCGTGGTCCGCGGTGACCAGGACGATGGTATTTTCCGCCCGGCCCGATGCTTCGAGGGCTGCAAGCACCTGACCGATCTTCCGGTCAAAATAGGAGACCGAGCCATAATAGCCGCGGCGGGCCCGGACAATCTCCGCATCGCTGAAAGTAATGTCCGCCATGCCGAATTGCTGAAGAATTTTTTGCGAGTGGGGATCTTGAGCCTGGGGGGTTTCAGGCAAGGGGATCTCCACGCCCTCGTAAAGCGCCCAATCGTCATAGCCGCAAACAAAGGGATCATGGGGATGGGTGAAGGACACCGTGAGCAAGAAGGGCCGGTCATCGTCGCGGCATTGCTCGAGCCAGTCACAGGCCTGCGCGGCCACCTGATCGTCGTATTGGATCTGCACACTTTCTTGACACGGCCCCGCAACGGTGACGGCGCCGGGCCCGTTGGTGTCCCGCTGGCGCGCCTCGTCCCAATTGGCGGCCCAGACAAAGTCGCTCGGATAGATGTCGCTGGTCAGGCGCTGGTCATAGCCATGCAGCTGGTCCGGGCCGATAAAGTGCATCTTACCCGACAGGCATGTGCGGTAGCCGGCGGCCCGCAGGTAATGCGCAAAGGTGGGAATACCTGCCGGAAACTCCGCCCCGTTATCGTAGGCTGCGATGCGCGAGGCCAACTGCCCGGTCATCATGGAAAATCGCGAGGGGGCACAAAGGGGATAGTTACAGTAGGCTTCTTCAAACACGGCCCCTTCCCCCGCCAATCGATCCAAATGGGGCGTTTGGGTGATGCTATTGCCGTAGCAGGACAGGGCCGACGCGGAGAGTTGGTCGGCCTGGATCATAAGAATGGACGGTTGGGATCTTTGAGATGCCTGCGACTTCAGGGACATGGGGTCATTCCTGCCAGACGATCGGAAACCAGTCTTCGCGCAGGCGCTGACCGGGGCACATGTTGTGGCCCGGATAGGGCGGCGAGGTGCGGCCGGGGCGCTCGGCATAGACCGCATCGTCCCCCACAAAGCGCAGAGAAAAGGCCCGCCGGCGCTGCGCGGTCATATTGGCGCGGGCGCCATGGAGGGTGCGGTAGTGGAAGAGCACCGCGTCCCCCGGCTCCATCTCCCATTCCAATACCCTGAATTTCTCAGGCGCCTGGTCCGGATCGGGCACGGGCAGGTAATCTTCCTGACCGGGAAAGAACGAACTGTCGTCGAGCCAACGCACGGGCAGCACCAGCTTCTTCCAAAGGTGAGAGCCGGCGACGAAGCGCAAAGTGGCCTCGCGCACCGGGTCCACGGGCACCCACATGCTAACGGTTTGCTGGCCTTCGACAAAATAATAGGGACTATCCTGATGCCAGGGAGTCTCCTTGGTGGTGCCCGGTTCCTTGACGAGGACATGATCATGGAACACTTGGGCCGATCTTGACCCCATGATGGCCGCCGCAACCGCGGCTGCCGGCGATTCCTCCACCAGATGGCGAAACTCGGGGATGCGTGGCCAGTTGCAATAGTCGTCAAAAAAACGGCCGCTATCGTCCGCTGTCGTGTTTTCCGCCGCATAGGGGCCGGGTTCGGTCATATTGTACTCGATACCCGCCGCGATGGTCTCAACCCAATCCTCGAAGAGGCCGCGTAAGCAAACCGCCCCGTCCCGGGCAAAATCCAGCCGGTCCTGGGGCGTGACAAAGGCCTTCGCCGCGCCGTTTATGGGCAAATCAGCCCCCAAACTGGCCGAATAATCAAGCATTACCCCTCCTTTACATCTTTTTCTAAGTCCCGTCTGCCTCTAGACCGCCCCAAAATTGCCCCAGATGCTTATCCAACTGTTAAGACTTTGCTTACTAGAATCAAACTGGGCTTACCAGAATCAAGCTGGAAAATTCCAAAGGATCGCGCAAAAATACCGCTTTAGGGGGCGGAGTATCTAAAAATAGGCTTGTCCGGAGCACTACCGGCCGGCGCCGGGGGAGGGTCCAGATCGTGGTAGAGCACATGAGTGATAACAGCGGCCTGGACGAGTCCGAGAGCGGCTCGACGCGCCCCAACATGATCTGGGCGCTGATCTTTGCTGCCCTGGTCATGGTCTCCATTGGCGCCGCCGCCAAACGATTTGAACTGCAGCACGCCAGGAAAGCCGATGCTGCGGCTTCGCAATCCACTGGCCAATCCACTGGGCAATCCGTAAGCCTGACCAATAGCCAGTCTGCCAGCGAAGCCTCGAAGCAGACGGCCGACCTTTCCAGCCAAAGCGCCGCTGTCGAAGGCGACGAAGCCATGCCCGCCAAGACGATGCCGCAAGGCTGGGGCGAGGATAATCAGTCCGGCTCCGCCAACCAGCAACCGGCGAAGTCGGCCAGCGAGGCCGCTCTCGAAACCGGCCAGGGTTGGCACCTGGACCACAGCTTTGGCAGCGCCACGATCCCCAAATCAAGTTCGGCCCTCCCCAAGGGCTCCGCCGAAAAACCTCTGGAGACGGCCCTGCTGCCCTCGCCGGAAAGGTTTGGTGATGAGACCTCCGATGTTAGGGAACCCGTTGTTTCCCTGGCCGTGCCCCTAACCCCGGAAACCTCAGCCAAGTTGGCCGAGCACTTGGACGCCGTTCCTTTTGACCTGGCGGCGGTGCGCGAACAGGATCTGCCCGTACCGCGTATTGCTGTGTCCAGCCTACCATCGGATATCAATCAGCTCGAGGACCCGGAGGCGCGCAAGGCGCTTTTTCAGCGTATCCTCTTGCCGCTGATCCTGATCAGTAACGAAAAGATCGGCGAGGCCCGTGCCCGTGCCGAGGAATTGCTCTCCCGACAGGCCGACGGCAAGTCGATCTCCGCCGCCGATCAAGCTTGGCTCGACCAGCAAATCGAGGCCTTCGGCGCCACCGATCAGGACGACCTCATGACCCGTTTGGACATACTTCCGGTGGGTCTGGTGATGGCCCAAGGCATTCAGGAAAGTGGCTGGGGCACCTCTCGCTTTGCCCAGGAGGGTAATGCCCTATTTGGCCAACGCACCTGGAACGATGATCAGCCGGGCATGGTCCCCGAGGACATCGGCGAGGGCGAGGCTTTCCGGGTACGCAAGTTCGATAGCCTCTTGGACGCCGTAAAAAGCTACATGCACAACCTGAACAGCCACGACTCCTATGCCGAGCTGCGTAAAATTCGCACCGCGATGGCAAATGACGTGGATCAGCCCGATACCAAGGCCTTGGTCGGCGGCCTTCAGTCCTATTCGGAAGAAGGCGATCTCTATATCAAACGCCTGCGCCAGCTGATCGCCGAAAACAATCTCGATGTCTTTGACAAGGCCAGCCTATGGCCCTTGACGGAAGAGGGAGAGGCCCCGGCGACCATCGGCGAAGATGAGCAGCGCGACGACGCCTCCAGCCCAAACGAGGGTTGATCTTGGGATCTAGAAAAGACCACTGAATCCCTTTTGCCCTTGGGTCTTGCGATCAAGAAAAGCAAAATGCAAAAAATCGCTAAAGTTCATCACCGTCCCATCGTGGGGGTAATGGGCTCGGGCCTCGACGCGCACCGGGAACTGGCTGAGCCTTTAGGGCGCTGGTTGGCGGGTGAAGGCGTCCATCTTTTGACCGGCGGCGGACAAGGCGTCATGGCGGCGGTGAGCCGGGCCTTTGCCGAGACACCGAACCGGCAGGGTCTGGTGATCGGTGTGCTGCCCCTGGGTGACGATCCACCCTACGCGAAAGACGGCTATCCCAACGAATGGGTGGAGATCCCCATCCGCACCCACCTGCCCTTCAGCGGCCCACGGGGCCAAGATAAGATGTCCCGAAATCATATCAACATCCTGACGGCGGATGTGGTGATTGCCTTACCCGGTGGAGACGGCACGGTCAGCGAGATTATGCTGGCGCTCAACTACGGCAAGGCTGTGATCGCTTATGTGGCCGGCGAAGATGATATTCCTGGCCTGCCTGCAGCGGTTCCGACCACGGAAAACCTAGACGAAGTCAAGAGCTTCGTCCACGCGGCCGCTGAAGTGCTCGGAGGTTAAGCTCATCATCTCTTGAGACCTTGGGCAGAATAGCCTCCAAAGCAAAATAGCCAGCCAAAGGGTGGTGGTCTTGACCAAGTTGCCGCTTTTGATCACCAGGTCTCGCAAGGTCTCGAATCTTTTAAGCCCGCCATATAAAAGCCGTATAGAAGAAGACTTCGGCTTCATCCTCTTTGCTATGCGCGTCACAGGGAAAACCCGTGGCCTCAGGCCCCGTGTGTTATCAGCGCTGCATCGAACAATCGAAAAATAATCTCAAAACGCTGACATTTTGCGAATGATAATCAGTCGCAAAAAATTCCTTGACTCAGATAAGGGGCGATGGGACCTTACGTTTTGTGATCTGGGCCAAATTAAATCGGTTCAAATACGCGGAAAATCATTAACTTAACAATCAGTATCGGTCGCCTTTGAACTTAATTTTCAGTGGGCGCATCGCAGTTAAAACGATCTTGTTAACTTAACTCATATTTCTATCTAAAATTAATTTAAAATTTGGTTATACAAGCCAAACAATCAACCTTTGCGATGTTGGAGAAAGTGACAATGAAACTAAAATGTTTTTTGTTCGGTGCAGTCGCGGCAACTGCACTCTCGAACCAATCCTTTGCCACCGATACATCCTATCCCTTCTCAATACAAAACTGTGGGCATGAAATAACCTTTGCGAACGCACCGACGTCCACGGTCACCGTAGGTCAATCCACAACTGAAATTTTGTATCTACTCGGTCTCGGCGACAAGGTCACCGGCACATCGGTATGGTTTAATCCCGTCTTGCCTGAGTTCGAGACATTAAACGATGGGATCGAGCGCCTTTCGGATAACGATCCGAGCTTTGAGGCTATCGTAAACAAAAAACCGGAGTTGGTGACCATTATGTATGAATGGCACATTGGGCCGGAAGGCATAATCGCCACGCGTGAGAGCTTTCATGATGTCAACGTGCCGACCTATGTCATGCCAACCGATTGCGAGGCAAAAGACAACACTGTTGGCATTGACGGCACACGGTCAGAGCTTTTTGCGACTGATCAGCTTTACAAAGGCATTGGGGAGCTGGCTGCAATTTACAACGCCAACGATGCAGGCACTAAACTGATTGACGATCTGAAGGGACGCGAGGCGGCAGCTATAAATAAAGCGAGCAACCTAAATCTACCTGAAGGTACTTCAGCGGTATTCTGGTTTTCATCAGCCGATATGGAGAGTGATCCCTACGTCGCAGGTCAAAAGGGTGTATCAGCCTATTTGATGGACAAGCTGGGCGTTGAAAATGTGGTCCAGTCCGACGAGGAATGGCCGCTGGTGGGTTGGGAAACAATTGCCAAAGCTGACCCCGACTTCATCGTCGTCGCGGAAATGGACCGCAGACGATTCCCCGCCGACGATGTTGAGAAAAAGCTTGAGTTTCTCAATAGTGATCCCGTTGCCAAGGAAATGACCGCGGTAAAAGAAGGGCGTGTGATTACCATTGACGCGCACGCCATGAGCCCGACCGTGCGCGCCATTTTCGCGCTCGAGCAATTGTCCAACGAAATGGCGGGGTCCGGCCTTAGCCAATGACCGTAATGGATCGGCCGTATGCCAGGCGGTCGACATGGCACTGGTGGCTATTAACGCCACCGGTGCTCTTGTTTGCATTGATTGCCGGCACGGCCATCGGTGAAACACCCATTCCTTTTGAAATTGTTCTGAAGGTGTTGGCGAATAAGGTGGCTGGCGCCACTTTCGCGATCGACAAGATTGATGAAGGTATCGTTTGGAACTACCGTCTTGCGCGCGCGGTCGTAGCGGCTTGCTGCGGCGCGGGCCTGGCGTTGTCGGGTGTGGTGCTACAAGCCCTGTTGCGCAACGCCCTTGCGGATCCTTATCTTCTGGGAATCTCGGCGGGAGCGTCTACCGGTGCGGTTGCCGTGACCGTTGCCGGTCTGGGCGGCGGGGCAATCTCTCTTTCCGCCGGTGCCTTTGCTGGCGCGGTTTTCGCTTTTGTGCTCGTGGCCATGTTGGCGCACGCGGCCGGTGGCGGCGTGGGCTTGCGGGCCGCCGGCGTTATCGTGCTGGCAGGCATTGCAGGGTCGCAGCTGTTCAATGCGATCACGGCGTTTCTCATTGCCAAGTCGGCCAACGCCGAACAGGCGCGGGGCATCATGTTCTGGCTTCTTGGCAATTTGTCGGGCGTTCGTTGGCCGGATATCACCAGCGTCGTGCCGGCCGCGCTTTTGGGCGTTTTGGCTTGCCTTTTAAATACCCGCACGCTGGACGCATTCACATTTGGCGCAGACAGTGCCGCGTCGCTTGGGATCGCAGTCCGGCGGGCTCAATTGGGTTTAATCGGAGTAGCAGCGCTTGTCACAGCCGTAATGGTATCCATCGTGGGCTCGATCGGTTTCGTTGGTCTTGTCATACCCCATGCCATGCGCATCGTGGTGGGAACGCGTCACGGAAAGTTAGTGCCCGCTTCGGCGCTGGGCGGTGCCATTTTTCTGATACTCGCCGATGTGATTTCAAGAATAATAATTCCTGGTCAAGTCTTACCCATTGGCGTCGTCACGGCCCTTGTGGGCGCACCGGTCTTTGCGGTGATCCTCATTAGTGGGCGGGCTTCTCAATGATGCTGGCGTGTAAGAATCTGGGATGGCGCGCGCGCAACAAGACCATCGTTTCAGGGGTTTCCTTAGCAGCGGGACAGGGGGAAAAGCTCGGATTGATTGGCGCCAACGGCTCGGGCAAATCCACTTTGCTGCACATGCTTGCGGGCATTCGTCGCCCCTCGGAAGGAACTATTGAGCTTTCCGGCAGGGATATGGCGCGTATGAGCCAGCGAGAAATCGCCCAGCATGTGGCGCTTGTGGAGCAAAACGCGGAGACCGCCGAGCGCATCACCGTTCGTAACGCGATCGAGTTGGGACGAACCCCTTGGCTGTCAGCTCTGCGAAGCTGGAACAGCGGCGATGACCTGGCCGTAGAGGCTGCCTTATCAGACGTAGACCTCAAGGGCTTCGAGAATCGGCAGTGGCACACCCTTTCGGGGGGAGAACGTCAAAGAGCCCATATTGCGCGTGCACTTTGTCAAGAACCGCAGGTGCTGCTGCTCGACGAGCCGACAAACCATCTCGACATTCGTCACCAGATGACCATTCTGGACATGGTTACAAAGCTCCCCATTGCAGCCATCATCGCGCTGCACGATCTCAACCAAGCCATGCTTTGCGATCGTATTTGCGTCCTACGCGCGGGTCAAATCATTGCGTCCGGGCCTCCGGATGAAGTGGTGACAGAAAATCTGCTAAAGGATGCATTTGGTGTCGGTGCGCGCTTTCTGACCGATCCCCACGATCAAAGTAAAGTCATTCGTTTCCACATAAATGGAAGTCGAAAGGAGAATTAGATGCGAAAACTTATGCTCATTTTTTTACTGCTCTTCCCGACCGATGCTTTTGCCGAGGTATATAATGTGCAAATGCTCAATCGCAACGACGTGGGTGCCATGGTTTATGAGCCGGGCTATCTAAAAATCTCCCCTGGAGACACAGTAAAGTTTATCGCATCGAAACCGGGACATAATGCCGCCAGCATTGACTCGCTTTGGCCGGAAGCGGTTGAAACCTTTCGCGGCAAGATAAACGAAGAGATTGAAATCAAGTTTGAAAAAGAGGGTATATACGGCATTAAATGTACGCCGCATCTCAGCGTGGGCATGGTAATGATCATTCAGGTCGGAGATGAAAGGGCGAAGCCGGAGCAAATCCCCGACGATATGCCGCGACGGGCCAAGGAACGCCTCATTCTTTACATCACAGAAAGCGCCGATTGACCCCCTTCCCGCCGATCAAGCATCAACCGACATGATTTTCTTTATGACTTCCTTTGATCTCTCTCTAATACCGGGTATCATGTATTTTCGAACCCGCTTTTCGAAGGACCTGCACGATTTGGGATTTTTTAATAGGCGTTGATAAGGTCAACGATGAAAGCCAATCGGCCGGAAACTATTGGGCTGTGAGCTCAAGGTTCAATTTCTTTTACCTGCCCTTCAGTCGCCACTCTGGGAGGTCGTGACCGTCCCGTCAAATTCTGACTGGCGTTCCTAAGACCTCCGCCTTAGATAGGCGGTGTCGCGGGGCCCCGGCTTTTCAAATCAGGCTTCCGCCCGGGCGCGCCAAATCTCCCAGGCAAATCGCCCGCGCACGCCGATGTCCAACAAGGGGCGGGGCGGCAGTTTGTCGGGCTGGCCTAAGGTTTCCATATCGGCGATCAGGGGATTGTCCTCGCCGCAGGCCATATCAGCCGCCAGAATGCCGCCGATGGTACCCTTGGTCACGCCCACCGCATTTTGACAGACGGCGGCCCAAACATTAGACGCCATCTTGCCGAAGCCGGGCGCGTGGTTTTGGGACAGGCAGAGGTAGCCTGTCCAGGTGTGCTCCATGGTCACGCCGGGCAGCATGGGGAAGCGCTGCTCAAAAAGCCGTTGATGGTTCTGGCGCACCCTGGCGCGCCGGTCGTCCGATTGGCGCATGGAGGGGCAGAAGTGAATGTCCTGGCGGATCAAAATGCGATGATCGGCGGTATAGCGCATGGTGATGCCGGCAAAGGCATTGGCCGGGGTTAGGCCCCAATTTTCCACCGAGCCCATCTGGGCCTGCTCATCCGGGGTGAGCTGACGGCTGAGGCTGGCGTGAGCGGCCATGGAGATCAAGGTGCCCTTGAAAAAACCGAATTGGGGCGCAAAGCCGTTGACCCCCAGGATCATCTTGGGAGCATAGACCGTGCCCAGGGTCTCACCATCCCGGGCGATGGTCAGCCTTACCCCGTTTTGGTAGTCCACCTCGACCACCGGGCTGTGTTCGTAGAAGGTCACGTTTTCCGGCAGGTTATCGGCCAGCCCCCGGGTCAGGCCCGCCGGGTTCATGAGCACGCAGCCAGGCGTATAAACCGCGGCATTAAAGTGGGGTGTGCCGATTTCCGAGCGCAGTTGATCCTTGTCCACCCAGCGGTGGGGCTCGCCGAGGTTTTCCATCTCCTTGGCAAAAGGCTCGAGAATATCGCGCGTGCCTCCTTCCGAGGCGGCGGCGTGATACTTGCCGCGCACCGCCCAGTCGCAGGGGATGTCATAGCGCTCGACCATGGTGCCCAGGTGATCCACCGCCGCCCGGGCCAGGCGCATGAAGCGGTGGGAGCCTTCCAACTCGTCCAAGGACGAGCCAACCGTATGAGGCAGGTCGATGGCAAAGCCCGAATTCCGCCCCGAGGCATTTTCGCCGGCCTCGTGGGCCTCGATCAAAACGATCTTTTCATCCGGGCGATTTTCCGCCAAGCGCCGGGCAGCGGCCAGGCCCGCATAGCCGGCGCCCACCACCAACCAATCAGCCCGCTGATCTCCTTGCAGGGCCGGCCGGGGTTCTCGGGGCGGCAAAAGGGCGCTCCAACCGTTGGTGCGATCGTCCTTGGGAAGATGCTCGATTTTGGCCATATCCGTTCTGCTCATTTTAGTCTTTTTCGGCCCAGTTGGACGGATGAATCGCAAATGAGATGAGGGCTGCCTCGGCCTCATAAACCAGCTCGGTGCCCGCCGGCAACCAGATGCAATCCCTCGGACCGGCTTCGAGACGCTGGTCGCCCACATGCACGGTCAAGTGCCCCTCAAGCACCGTCAGCACCTCATCGTATTTTATGGTCCAGGGAATGCGAGCCTTTGTCAGACGGCCATAGCCCACTCCAAGATCGGTGCCGTCGTCAGCGCCGCACACGCCCGCCACCTGGGCCATATCGCCATATTCAAAGCGGGGCTGAAAGACCAAATCTTCGAAACGTTGAACGCGCACAGACGCTTTTTCGCTGGTCATGGATTGGCCCCCCTGTGGCTACACCCAAATCTTCGAATGCCTTTTGATGGTTGCGGCATTTTAGCCATCATCAAGACCATACACTACTGTATGGTTCCATACAAGGCTGTATGGGGCTCGTTGGCAGGCGAGACGGCGGTTGTCATCTCCTGGGCCCCGAAGCTATAACCGGCGGCGTCAAATCGGGCTCGCCATCGGGCAGAGAACCCATTGGTCCCAGCCGCAAAAGGACATGCAAAGGGCGTGGCGAACAGCGAAGCAAAGCCAGGCGAGATTTTCGGGCGCTGGGTCGGAGGCATCTGCGGGAAAGCCCTTATTGTGGTGCTGCTGTGCCTGGCGAGCGCGGTGGGGGCCCTGGCCTATAGCGTGCTCAACATCGGCATCAACACCTCAATCACCGACATGTTGTCGGCAGAGCTTCCCTTTCGTCAGAACGACATCGCTGTGCGCGAGGCCTTTCCGAACCTGGACGATAGCCTGCTTTTGATCGTGGAAGCGGACCAGCCGGCTAAGGCCGCCCGCGCGGCCGAGGCGTTGAGCGATGCTTTGACAGCAGACCCTGCCCTCTTCCCAAACGTCTTTTACCCCGAAACCGATCCCTTTTTCCGGCAAAACGGCCTACTTTACCTGGAGATACCCGCCCTAGAAGATCTGAGCCTTCGCTTGGCCGAGGCCCAGCCCCTGCTTGTCACTCTTTATGAGGATCCGTCCTTGCGGGGCCTGGCGGGGATTTTAAAGCAAGCCTTAGACCCGGAAAACATCGCGGGCAACGAACAGGCTGTGCAGGCTCTGGCCCCGGCTCTGGCGGCCATGGCGGAGGCGGTGGAGACCCTGCCAAGGGACGAGGAAGCCACGACCTCCTGGCGCGCTCTTTTACAAGGGGACAGCAGCCTGGGTGCGGACAGCAACCGCCACCTCATCACCGTACAGCCCACGCTGGACTACGGCAGCTTGGCACCGGCGGCCCGCGCCCTGGCCACCATCCAAGCCATGGAAGCGGATCTGGGCATCGCCGATGATCCGACCGTGAGCCTTAAAGTGACGGGCAAGCCCCTGTTGCTGCAAGACGAGTTGGCCAGCGTGGAGCAGGGCATCGGCTGGGTCGGCCTCTTGTCCTTTGTCCTGGTCACGCTGCTGCTCAGCATCGGCCTTCGGTCCTGGCCCTTGGTGGCGGCCACCATGGTCACACTGGTGGTCGGGCTGATTTGGACGGCCTTTGCCGCCACCGTGGTTGTGGGCGAGTTGAATTTGATCTCCGTTGCCTTTGCTGTGCTCTTTATCGGCCTGAGCGTGGACTTCGGCATTCACTTCAGCTTGCGCTACCAAGAAGCCGCCGGCGGCGACAGTGATAAGACCAATGCCCTGAAAAAGGCGGCAAACGACATCGGCGGCGCCTTGGCCCTGACGGCGGTGACGGCGGCTATTGGCTTTTTGTCCTTCCTGCCGACCAGCTATCGCGGTCTATCCGAGCTGGGCTTGATCTCGGCCATGGGCATGGGCATTGCGTTGTTTTCAAACCTGACCTTGCTGCCCGCCCTTCTGGCAATTTTGCCGCCGGTCCAGGCCCGCCCAGCCAGCCGTTTGAGAATCGGGGCCACGATAGAAGGCCTGGTTATCCGCCATCGTCGCGCCGTCTTGATGGGTGCAGGCATTCTAGCCCTTGCCAGCCTGGCCACCCTCCCCTTTGCTCGCTTCGATGACGATCCCATGAACCTGCGCGACCCGGAAAGCCCCTCGGTGGCAGCCTTGTTGGCGGTGCTGGACGACCCCCGGATTCAGCCCTATGCCGCCGAGGTTTTGACGGATGACCGGGCGGCAGGAGAAGCCCTGGCGGCTAAGCTGAGGGAATTACCCCAGGTCGCCTCGACGATCGCTCTCAGCGACTATCTGCCTGGCGATCAAGAAGATAAATTGGCGATCATCGAGGAAACCGGCTTTTTCCTGTCCCCGCTTTTATTCCCCGCTCCTGCTGAACCCGCCCCTGACCCGGCGGAACGCGCCGCCGCGCTGGACAGCTTGCGGGACAGCTTGACGCCCGAGTTACCGGGGGATCTAGGCCTCGCCGCGCAAGCTTTGCGCCAAGCCCTCAGCAATGCCCGGCAGGCTGGACACTCCCCGCGGGAAATTGAAGGCACCCTCTTGGGCGACTTGCCTGAGCAGCTCGACAGCCTTGCCGAGTCCCTACTTGCCGAAGAAGTCAGTCTAGAGACTCTCCCCGCGAGCCTGACCAGCCGCAGCGAGGCCGCTGACGGACGCAACCTGATACAGGTGAACCCGGCCCAAGACCTACGCACGCCTGAAGCCCGGCAAGCCTTTGTGGAAGCGATCCGCACCATTGCCCCCGATGCGTCCGGTGCACCGGTGATCATCACCGCGGCGGGTCAAGCGGTGGTCCTGGCCTTCGGCCAAGCCATGGCTATTGCGGTGATCGCTATTACGCTTTTATTGCTGGTCATCCTGCGCAGCGTCAGGGACAGTTTGCTGGTCTTGGCCCCCCTGTGCTTGGCGGCGCTGATGACCGTGGCCGCAACGGTGCTGCTAAATCTACCCTTTAACTTTGCCAATGTGATTGTTTTGCCCCTGCTCTTCGGACTGGGCGTGGCCGGCGGCATTCACATGGTCCTGCGCGCGCGCCGCGGCAGCGATCATGGCATGATGCAAAGCTCGACGCCGCGGGCGGTCCTCTTCAGCGCCATGACCACAATCGGGTCCTTCTGCGCCCTGGCCCTATCAAGCCATCGAGGCACCGCCAGCATGGGCGAGCTTTTGACCATCGCCATCGCTTTATCCTTGCTGTCGTGCCTAATTGTTTTGCCCGCTTTGCTGCTCCGGTCCGCGCCGGAAGATTCCTAGCCCATGCTGCGCGGCCTTTACCTCTTGCTTGGCTTGGGGCTGCTGGCCTTTGTGGTTTGGGACGTGGACCTTGCCCAGGTTGGCGACTGGATGGTGGCCTTGGGATGGCTGGGCGCTTTGGCCGTGATCGCCGTCTATTTCATTGCCTTTTTGGTGGACACGGCGGCCTGGCACTTGATGCTGCCCAGCGCCCGCCTGACGGCGGCCTGGCTCTATGTCCTGTGGAAAATCCGCATGGTGGGCGAAGCCTTTAATGTGGTGATCGCCATGGGCGGCGAACCGGTCAAGGCGGTTTTGCTGAAACGTCATGAGGGCATCTCCTATCAGGAAAGCGCCGCCTCTCTGGTCATCGCAAAAACAGTTTTTTTACTCGCGCTCTTGGTCTTCGCCGCCGTCGGCCTGATCATCTTAGCCGTGACCCAAGCCCTGCCCGACGAGCATCGCCGGGTGGCCGAGGCAGGCCTGGCGGCCCTTACTTTGGGTGTGGCGGGCTTTTTCGCCGTGCAACGTTGGCAAGCGGCCAGTTATCTGGCCGAGCGCCTGCCCGAGCACCCTTGGAGCCGCCCTTTGATCCGCTTGCTGGCCCAGATGCAAAAGGCGGATGGCTATTTCGTGGCTTTTTATGCCAAGCGGCGGGGGCGCTTTGCCTGGGCCTTCGCGCTGGCCTTTTTGAACTGGATGCTGAGCGCCGCGGAGCTTTACCTGATCATGGCACTGTTGGGCCAACCGGTAACCTGGGCAGAGGCCTGGATGATGGAAACCATGTTTCAGCTGATCCGGGCCGGTACCTTTTTCATTCCGGCCAACATCGGCGCCAGCGAGGCGGGTCTGATGCTGATCGTGGAGGCCGTCACCGGCCAAGCCCCCTTGGGCCTGGCCGTGGCCCTGATCCGCCGGGCCAAGGACCTGCTCTGGATCGCCTGGGGTTTTCTGATCGGCTGGCGCTATTCGTTCAAGCCAGTCCGCCAGGAACTGGAGGCTGCACAAGAAGCCTCAAAAAGTATTGAAGAACAACGCTCTAGGGAATGATCTTAAAAGTTTGTACGTTAACCGCTGTGGGTCAACACAAACATAGAGCGAGATTCCAAAGATTTTCTACCAGCTTTCCTGCCGATTTGGATGGGCGGCGGATAGCATTTGATATATTATACTTTAGAATATCATAATTTTTTAATAGATATTAAGCGAGAATAAAGCAAAGCCAGCTTCAGGGTCTTAATCAGCAAGCAAGGCAATCGATTAAAGCGGTCAGTAGTTGAAACAATCCATTGATCAAAGGATCATTTTCAGGGGATTCCAGTAAGGTCATGCGCGGTACTATTTTTGTCTTTCCAGTTCGGGATTCTCGGTTTACCTGGGGGCCGTGCAAGGCCGCCTTGCGCAGCACAACCCGTTTGGCACCTCCCTTGTTCCTGGCAGCGGCGCTGACCGGATGCTTGGCCACGACTCAGAAGGAGGCCAAGTCGGATTGCTGGCTCCTCGATGAAGAGTCTCTCGCCGCCGCTCAGGCCACCGGTCAATGTCACGACGCCTTCCAAAAGGCAGGTTCTACGGCCGAGGATTTGGCGCCGACGCCTCCCCTGCCCGACCCGAGCGAAAGCCAATCCACGGAAAATTAGAGCCTTTCCCGGAAGGTTAAAGAAGCCCGGCCGCGCGAAGGCCGGAAAGGGAACGCTCGGCCTCGGCACTTTGACCGCCGGTCAAGATGGCGATCTGTTTTGCCAAGTGGGCCGGGGTCATGGCCGGGTTGTGGCGTTGCGCCCGTGACATGGCAAGGCGCGCCTCCTGAATTTCCCCCAGATGGCCCAAGGCATTGGCAAGGGTTAACCACGCGCCCGCATAGCGGGGCTGGCGATCCAAGCTAAGGCGGGCAAAACGTACCGCATCCTCATAGCGGCCCTCACGCACCAGGGCATTGGCTTTAAAATAATGCCAGTAAGGCACCATGGGGTGATTGGGCGCCGTGGCCAGAATGCGGTCCAGGATTTCGTGGCCTTCCCGCAGCTCGTCCTCACTGCCGCCATAAGCCAAGGTGCGCGCAAGACGGCCCCATGAGTGAAAATCGAAGGGGGCCACCTCGACCGCCCGCCGCAGAGCACGGATCGCCTTTTGGTGTTTGCCGCAATTACTCCAGACATTGCCCAGGGTGCGCAACACCATCGGGTCGTCCGGCGCCAGTTCGGTGGCACTCTCCACAGCCGACAAGGCTCGTGCCCGATCCTTTTCGGCCTCGGGACTGGTGCCGTTGATTACCCGCTGCATGAGGATGGAGGCGACAGCCGCATGGGCCGCCGCATAATCAGGGTCCAAGACCACCGCCCGCTGGGCCAAATCCAGCGCCTCGCCCACGGAATCCCGGTTGACCGGCAGATTTAGGGAGCGGGCCTTTTGCACCAGCTCCCAGGCATCCAGGTTGTGGGTCGAGGGGCGGCGGGCCCGGCGCCATTCCTCGCGCTGGAATTCGCCGCCCACCGCGGCCACGATGGCGCCGCCGATTTCCTCTTGAACAGCGAAGATATCGGCAAGCTGTCGCTGATAGCTGTTGGACCACAATTGGCTGCGTTCGCTGGTTTCGCTTAATTCGGCCACCACCTTAATCCGATCACCGGCACGGCGCACGGTCCCGGATAGGACGTAGTGGATGTTCAAATCCCGCACTGCGCCCCAGGGATCACCTTTTCCTGCCGTGCCGAAGGTGGCGGCGCTAGCCACCACGCGCAGGCCAGGAACCTGGGCCAGCATGGCGATAATCTCGGTTCCGATCCCCTCGGCGATGTAGGCATCGTCTGGATCGGCTGACAGGCTTTTCAAGGGAAAGACGGCAATGGATCCTTGAGCCTGTTGGGGTCGTGGGGGACGCGCCTCTTCGTCCGGCTTTTTCGACCGTGGTTCAGGCTCTGCCTCCACACCCGTTGCGATGAGAAAACTATGAACCGGCCGGGCAATATTTTTGACCTGCAGCTCTCCAAGGTCGTGACAGGTCACGGGCAAACGGTCCTTGATCAAGTCGACGACCGAGCGGGCGGCGCAGATACCCCCGGCCGGGGCCTTGGCCTCCAAGCGGGCGGCCACGTTAACCCCGTCGCCGTAGATGTCATCGCCTTCCAGGATGACATCGCCCAGGTTCAAGCCGATGCGAAAGCGTAGCGCCTCTGAGTCCGGGCGACCGGCTTCCCTTTTCGCCATGCCCTTTTGCCAGGCGATGGCGCAGCCCGCCGCATCCACGACGCTGGCGAATTCCACCAAAAGACCATCGCCCATTAGCTTAACGATGCGGCCCCGATGCTCGGCGACCAGGGGCATCAAAAGGTCCTGGCGCAAGGCCGTCATGCGCGCCAAGGTACCCGCCTCGTCCTGTCCCATGAGGCGGCTATAGCCCACCAGATCGGCGGCTAATATCGCGGCGAGGCGACGCTCCAAGACCTTTGGCCCTTTCATCGACGGTAATGCTTTTACAGATGGGCTCGCACAAGAATTCAGGGCAAGATCTGCTTGACCCCCTTCACTGCCCCATCCAGCATCGGTAGCCTCCTATTTGATCACAAATCCTGGCGGCCGCAATGCCTGAAGCCTTCAAAAATGTCTTTAACCCCGAGCGCATTGCCGAGATGGGCAAGCACTTAGAACGGGCCGACCCAAACTTTGACCGAACAGCTTTTGTGACCGCGGCTTGCGACAAACTGGAGACACTGGAATTAAAACAACGCTCGGATCAGATTTGCCAGGCCCTGGCGCGAACCCTGCCCGGGGAATTCGAAAAGGCGGCAGTGATTTTGGAAAAATCCCTTGCCAGCGAAGACTGGGAGGCCGCCGCCGCAGCCGGCAATGAAAAACCTGCGGACGGCATTACCGCTTGGCCGATCATGCCCCTTGCCCACTATGTAAGCCTTCGGGGGCAGGATCACTTCGAGCTGTCTCTCACCCTCTTGAGGGAGATGACCAAGCGCTTCACCGCCGAGTTCGCCATCAGACCGTTCATCTTGGCGCAACCGGACAAAACCCTGGCGATGTTATGGGACTGGACGGAGGACCCCAACCATCATGTGCGGCGCCTGGTTTCGGAAGGGACGCGGCCGCGCTTACCCTGGGGCCTGCGCTTGCCACCCTTTATCGAAAATCCCGAGCCGATCTTTCCCCTCTTGGAGCGCATCAAGGACGACGACTCGGATTATGTGCGCCGCTCGGTCGCCAATAATCTCAATGATATCGCTAAAGATCACCCAGACCGGGTGGCGCAAATCGCCAAGGCCTGGTTGAAGGGGGCCTCGGCGGAGCGGCAAAAACTGGTGCGCCATGCCTGTCGAAGCCTCATCAAGCAAGGGCACCCGGCCACCATGGGTGCGCTCGGCTTCGGGCCGGCGCCGGTGAGGTTGGAATCCTTTGAGGTGCAAACCCCTGTGGTGCATCTGGGAGAGGCCCTAATCTTTGACATGGCGCTTTGTCTGGACGGCAAAGAACCCCGCGATTTGGTCCTGGACTATGTGATCCACCACCGCAAGGCCAATGGCAGCACCAGCGCCAAGGTGTTTAAGTGGAAAAGCCTGTCTCTATCACCCGGCGAGCGGCACGAAGCAGCAAGGCGGCACAAGATCAAAGCCATCACCACGCGGGTTTACTATTCCGGCCCGCATGGCGTGGAAATCATGGTCAACGGCAAAAGCCTTGGCCGCCGGGACTTTGACTTGATAGTCTGACTTAAATGGAAAACGGCGGAAAGCTGCGGGGATGGCGGAACAGAATATCAAGAGCATGAAGCTCTACTCCCACATGGAGCGGGTCCATCGGGAGTTGGAGGAGATGGGTATCGACCGGGAAAGTCCGTTAGGCGTGGAGGACCTAGCGGCCATCGATCAACTGCACTATCACGGCCATGACGCTGTTGCCCTGTCCGCCTCCCGCCTGGGCCTGACCGCCGATAGCCGGGTCGCCGAGGTGGGCTCGGGCATGGGTGGGCCGGCACGTTATCTGGCAGCGAGCGTGGGCTGCCATGTCACGGCCTTGGAGCTACAGCCCGATCTGAACGAGCTGGCGATCAGTCTCACCGACCGCTGCAGCCTGTCGGAACGGGTCACTCACCTGTGCGGTGATGTCTTGGACGACCACTTGAGCGCCGGCGCCTTCGATGCGGTGGTGAGCTGGCTGGCCCTTTATCATATCGGCGATCACGACGCGCTTTTTGCTCAAATCGGCGGAGCCCTGCGCCCCGGCGGCGGTCTTTATGTGGAAGACCTCGGTCGGCGCGGTGACTTTACTCCCGAGGAACAAGACCTGATGCGGGGCAAGCTTTTCGGCAACTGCACTCCCAGCGCCGCAGAATACGAAGCCGATCTTGGGCGGGCCGGATTTACGGACATCAAGTTAGAAGACGTGAGCGACGACTGGACCGAATTTACCACCGCCCGGCTGGCGGCTTACCGGAACCAGCGGTCGCGTCATGTACGGGTTCACGACGAAGAAACCGTGGACGACATGGACGAGTTCTATGGCACCGTGGTGCGCCTTTTCCAGGGCGGCAACATGGCAGGCTTCCGGATCACGGCACGCAAGGCCTGACGCTCCCGCAATAAACATTCAAGAGTGGCAAATGCACCTTCAAGAAAAAGTTGCCGTCATCACAGGAGCCGCATCGGGCATTGGTCGTGCCATGGCCCTGCGCTTTGCTCAAGAGGGCGCCAAACTGATCATCGCCGACGTAAGAGAAACGCCCCGCGAAGGCGGCCGGACCACAATGGAGCTTTTGGAGGAGATGGGCGGCCAGGCCCAAGCGGTACAAGCGGATGTGTCTCATTGGGCGGATGTGGAGGGCTTGGTGGCGGCCGCGGTGAACGCTTACGGCCGTCTGGATGTGATGGTCAACAACGCGGTTATCTCCTTCGGCACAAGGCTTACGGAAACCGCGGAGGCTGAATGGGACCAGGCAATGGCAGTGAACCTGAAGGGCGTTTTTTTTGGCTGCAAGGCAGCGGTAACGCAAATGCTGACGCAAGAGGCGACCATCCAGTCCGGCGGCGAAGTGCGAGGGCGCATCGTCAATATATCCTCACAACACGGCATGATCTCCTGCCCCGGCGACATTGCTTACGGCGTCAGCAAGGCCGGCGTGGTCTACATGACCCGGCAAATTGCCGCGGACTATGCCAAGGACGGGATCGTCTGCAACGCAGTGGCGCCCGGTAAGATCATCACCGGCAAGGGCGGCGAGGCTCAATCCCCGGAGACACTGGCCTACGCCACCTCACGCACGCCCTGGCCCCGCCTGGGCCGCCCGAGTGATGTGGCGTCCGCCGCAGTCTTTTTGGCAAGCGACGACGCCAGTTACATCACCGGGGAGAACCTGATGGTGGACGGCGGCTGGAGGGCGGGATAGCGGCCTCTTCACTTGCCGCTCCCGATGTCTTGATATGACGGATCCTGCTAGGATTGTTAAAGTAAATCATGTCGAAATTTAAACACCTCATCATGGCATCGCTGCTGCTCGGTCTTGGCGCCTGCGCCGCGGATCAAGGCGATAGCGCCAACCGCTTTTACGCCCCGGAAAACTGTATCGATCAACCTGCCCTGAACGCGGATAGCCAAGCCTATTGGGATTTGCGCCAGACCTGTGATCATCCCCGGTTCCTACACCACCGGCATCACCGAGGGCGCTAAGTCGGATCAATGGGACTGCCGTTAGCTGCCCAACGAGGGATCTGCCGCCTGGGCTACGGCTACAAGCTTTTTTTCATAGTCCGGCGATTCGCCGACCGGCGCAGCGTCCGCCAGCGCGTTTAAGGCCGCTTGGCGCCCAACGGCGCGCAGCAAGAACCAGGCGCTCAAGTATTGGGCGGACAGGGAACCGCCGGTGGTGGCGATGGCGCCTGTAACCAGCAGCGGCCGCTCGACCACCGTTTGGCCCAGGGCCTCGAGCCAAGGTTTGGTCTTTAGATCGGATGTAACAGCAAAACCCTGCAAGAAGCCTTTTTTGCACAGCAGCAAGGCACCGGAAGACTGAGCGCCGATAAGTTGACGCCCCGGGTCCAACGGCAAGGCATCGACAAAATCCCCATCGGCCGCGAAGTCGCGTGCTCGCATACTCGGTCCGATGATAACCCCGTCCGCCGCGGCAAGGCGCCTCATATCCCCTTGCAGGTCAACCGTTACCCCATTCATGGAGGTCACCTGCCGGGAAGGTCCCGCCAAAAAGGCGGATACCCCCGCTTCCCCCGCTCGGTTGAGAAGGTCCAAAGCCAGAAAGCAATCCAGCTCGTTAAATCCGTCCAAGGTAAGGATGGCAATTTGCAAGGTCTTGACGCCCTATAAAAGTACCTGGCGATTGGCGCGCCTCAAAAGGAGCTTTTGTCACCAGAGTCTGTCAAGACCACCGGGCGTTCGCGAGGTCTTGACGGTCAAAGAGAACGTGGCGGCCACGCCAGACCTCGAGGCATTCATCCGGATAGGCATAGAATTGGTCTTCCCCTTGCCCGCATTTAAGCGCACCCCGTTGGCTAATGAGGGCGGGGAAGGATGCCGTCGTCACCTGTCACCAACCCGGCAGAAAGGTCAAAGGCCAAAGGGTTCCTCGGCGTCTTACGGCACTGCTCTGAGGGCATTAAATGGTGTTCAAAGGACCGGGCCGTGGTCCCCTTTTCCAAAAAAGCAATTCCACGCCTTAGATTGCTACAGCCCCCGCCACGGGCAAACGAATTTGGGTCGCGCCTTGGAACGGGAGGTCTGCGTCCCAATCGATCAGGGCCACTTGCAGGTTGGCAAAACGGTTGGGCGAGGCCTGAGCCTCGACGGGCCAGAGGGTAAACTCGCGCGCTAAATCCTCCAGCGTCTCCGGCGCCAATCTGGCATCCGCTTCGACCAGGGGTCGTCCATCCACGTTCAACCGGGGCTGATGGGCCGCTGCCTCGAGAGAAAGGCCGGCATCGCTCAGGAAGGATGCCCCCTGAAAGACCGCAGGCAGAATGCGGCGCCCGCCCGAAGCCCCCATGGCAAACCAAGGTTCCTCGCCCCGAGCCGTATCTATTCGGGTCGCCACCAAAGGGCACATATTGCACAGGGGACGCGCGCCCGGTGCCATGGAATTGGGTCGGCCCGGCCGGGGATCAAACCACATGATCCCGTTGTTCATCATGATGCCGCTTTCCGGCAGCAGGATTTTGGATCCGAAAAGGGATAACAGGGTATTGGTCAAGGCCACCAAATTCCCCGCCTCGTCGGCAATGCAAAGGTGGGTGGTGCAGCCCTGCCCGGCCTGGTCCCCATCATGGCCCATGCGCGCAAGGCGACTCTCGTAGGCTTGGGTCAGGGCACGGGCGAAGCCCAGGTAGGCCGCGCTCTCCAATGACGATTGGGGCGGCAGCAACGCCAGCGCCTCGGCAAAGGTCGGTCCGGCGGTCAGGCCCGGCGGCAGGTGATAGCGAACCTCACCGCGCTCGCAGACTAGCGGGTCGGCCAGGTGGGCTCGATAGCCGGCGAGGTCTTCGGCCGTGATGGGCGTACCCACCGCCGCCAAGTCCCGCAGGATCGAGGTCGCCAGATCCCCCTCGTAGAAATCCCGATGGCCGGCCCGTGCCAAGTGATCGAGAGTCGCCGCCATATCGTGCATGGGCAGGTGGTTGGTGCTGTCCAAATAAGCGATGGGCGGCAGACCGCCGGGCAGGTAACGATCCCGCGCCGCCGAATAGCAGGCCAGCGCCGCGGCCTCGTCGCAGATTTTCAATGTGCTCCAAAAAGACATGGGGTGACCGACGCGCGCCAGCTCAACCGCCGGCTGCAACACTTCGGCCCAGGGCATGCGGCCAAAGCGATCGATCGCCAATCCCAGCCCCTCGACGGAGCCAGGAACGGCAATGGAAAGGGGGCCATGCAAGTTGCGGTCTTCGACGACCGCAGGCCAACCGAAGAGATCGTCATCCACACCCGCCGCACCCTCGATCAAAGGGAATGCAGCCGGGTCCAGTTGGCGAGGTGCGATCATGCCAAAGTCGATCACTTGGCAACGCTTTTCGGCAGCCAAATAAACCACCATATAGCCGCCGCCGCCCAAGCCGCTCATCCAAGGCTCGAGCACCGATAGGGCACAGGCGGTGGCCACGGCCGCGTCAACCGCATTGCCGCCCGCGGCCAAAATATCGGCGCCGATTTGGGCCGCGCCCGCATGTTGGGCGGCCACCACACCGCTTTTGCCGGCGGCAATGGGCTTAGCAATGGACCACTGCTCAATTTGCTTAACCATAAAAATCCCCCTTTTCCGCGCCTTTAGGATGGGGCTCTTTGGCGTCGACATCAAGTTATCATTTTAGATAAAGGCATTGATGACAGGCATTGATTTTAATGGCAAAATCAATTTTGAATTAAATTTTAAAGAGGCCATCGGCCCAGGGAGATAGCGTCATGTCAGGTAGATTGAGTATTGGAAATTGGGGTTTGGCTTTCCTCTTTTTGCTGGCGGCCGCACTCCTGGTGGGCGGGCCGGCGGCCGCGCAAACCGCCACCGATTTGAACTGCGCAGGCTGCGTCAGCACACGCAATATTGCACCCGGCGCGGTGAACGCCAGTCGCTTGGAGGACGAAGCAGTAACCAACCGAAAGATTAGAAGCCGTGGTATTCGCTCCGGCAGCTTGGCCTCGGACAGCGTCACCAATCGGGTCCTGGCGCCCGACGCGGTTTTTATGCAAACCATCGTCGTCCGGCCCGAGGGCCCCAATGCGCAGGATAACTGCACGGATCTGATCCAAGCTCTGGACAGCATTACCGACAGCAGCCCAACCAATCCCTTTTTGGTCATTGTCGAGCCGGGGCGCTATGACTGCGGGAATCGCACCGTACGCACCAAGCGTTATGTGGACATCCAGGGCTCTGGCGAAGGCATCACCCGCATCCGGGGCAACCGCAACAGCGAGAACCAAGGTGTGGTCGAGTTGGTGAGCCCCTCGGAACTGCGCTCCATTACGGTCGAAAATTTGGGTGGTTCACAGTTCCAGCCCGTCATCGCCATCTCGGGTGTTGGCGAACGCACCAGCCTAAGGTCCGTGACCGCCATTGCTCCCGCTAACTTGTCTACTGTCAACTCGGCAGTGCTGGCCCGTGCGGATTCTTTCATGTCGGTGCGGGATTCTCGCGTCATCAGCGGGCAGGTCGCCTTTTTCGCCCAGCAGAATGCGCGGATCAACGTGGTGAACACGGAAATCGCCACCCCCTTTGACCCAGACAACGCCTTCGGCGATGTAGCCTGCTTGAATGCCTACGACGAAAATCTGTTCTTGCTGAATTCAGCTTGTCAATAGCGCCACTCTAAGGCGCCAAGGCGCCCCGATGCCCATAGAGGCTATGCCCCAAGCGGCCCGCCGTCGATGGTGATGCGGTGCATGACCCGCCGCGCGCCGGGGTAGTCATTGATCGCATAGTGCCAGGTCGCCCGATTGTCCCACAGGGCGAGCGAGCCCTTTTGCCAGCGAAAACGGGCGGTGAATTCGGGTCGGGCCGCGTGCTGATAGAGGTAATCCAAAAGGGGTTGGGATTCCTCCTTGGTCCAGTCCTCGAACCTCACCGTGAAGTCCGGATTGACATAAAGCGCCTGGCGCCCCGTATCCGGATGGCGAATGATCACTGGGTGAACGGAATCCTGGACCGCAAGGTCCGCATTACGAAAGCGGGGCTCTTCCCCCTCTTCCACCGTCTCGGGGCCAAAAACATGGCGGCTGGAGTGAACCGCGTTGAGGCCGGACAAGAGGGATTTCATGCCGTCGGATAGGCTCTCGTAGGCATGGTACATGGAGGCAAAGAGGGTATCGCCCCCAACGTCTGGCACCTCGCAGGCATAGAGTGCCGAGCCCAGGGCAGGCTCTTGATCATAGGAGTGGTCGGCGTGCCACATGCCACCGATGTTTTTCGCCTGATCGGCCTCTTTGCGCACCACCGCGATCATGGGGTAGTCGGCATGGGCCTCGAAAAAGCGATTGACGTTGATCGCCCCCCAACGCTGGGCAAAGGCGATGTGCTGTTCGGGGGTGATGACCTGATCGCGGAAAAAGATCACGCTATGGTCCGCAAAGGCACGCTTGATCTCGTCAAAGCAGCCCTCATCCAGATCTTTTGATAAATCGACGCCAAATATTTCCGCCCCCAGAGCTCCGGTCAAGGGCCGTACGTCGATGTGATGGAAGTCGCTATTCATGCCGATACCAGACAACCGTTTTCTGTGCGTCAAAGAAGATAAAGGCCTGGATGGGGGCTGTCCATGGGCGCTCTGCCCCAGCCCGAATTCATAACTCTACTCGAATGCATCAATAAGAGCTTCACATAGGTGGCCCGCTGTCTGATTTTTAACAAGATCAGATGAGAATTTGTCGACTGCCACTGAATACGCCGCTTGCCAAATAGTCGTGATTTGACATTTCGGACATGGGGGCCATTCTCATGGGAAATGGAGGCCTTGGGATTTCGGGAAGAGAGGCAAGGCAAAGATGTCGAAGAACAAGATGCTGGTAAAAAGTACAGGCTTCGGACTGATCGTCGCGGGCGGCTTGCTGCTGAGCGCCTGCAGCTCAAGCTACACGCGAACCGGCGATCAATTGACTGACTTCGACCGGCAGCTGATTGTGCAGGCGACGACCGATGCCTTGGAGTTTAACAAAATCGGTGAGAGTACGAACTGGGAAAACGAGACCAGCGGCCATGTGGGCAGTGTCACACCTACCGCCACCTTCGATGACGACCCCAGCCGCCCCTGCCGCAACTTTCGCCAAACCCTGGGTGTGGGCGATGTGACCACCACCGCCTATGATCGGGCCTGCCGGGATGCGGACGGCAGCTGGTCGAGCGCCAATTATGAAACCCTTACCAGTGCCCTTTCCGATCTGCGCCTGGGGGCTGACGGGCGCGAGTACGCTCGGCGCCCCTATCCCTATTACCCGCGCTATCGATACGGCTATGGTTATGGGGGCCCCTACTATGGCTACGGCTATCGCTACGGCCGCTATGGCGGTGGCTCCAGTTTCGGTTTCGGCTATCGCTATGGATGGTAACAAAGAACCGGATCGCGACATGACCACGGAAACGCAAACCGAAACGGAACTGGAATATGATGATGATCTGATTGCCGTGCTGGAAGCGGTCTGGGGGGTCGGGTTTTTATCACCGGGCGGCACCGACGAGGTGGACCGGGTGCTGCAAGGGCTCGATCTTACCGGTCTTTCCGTCTTGGACCTGGGGTGCGGTATCGGCGGCGCGACCCTTCATATTGCCAAGCGTTATGGCGTTAAAGATATCACCGGTTTCGACATCGAAGAGAACCTCATAGAGGCCTGCAAAAAGCTGGCCGCGAGCGCCGATGCTTCAACAAAGATAAACTTCAAGCTGGTTGAGCCCGGGCCGCTGCCGGTCGAGGACGGTAGTCTTGATATGGTGTTCAGCAAGGATGCCATTATCCACATCGCCGACAAGCATGCCTTGGCGAAAGATATCTTCCGCTGCCTGAAACCCGGCGGCTTGTTCGCCGCTAGCGATTGGCTAGCCGGCTATGCGGGTGAGCCGTCACCGGAAATGAAAGCCTATGTCTCGGCCGAAGGATTGGACTTTGGACTTGCCTCCGCAGAGGTCTATGCGGCCGGCCTCGAAGCCGCGGGATTCAAAGAGATTGAAATCCTGGACCGAAACGCCTGGTATCGACAAGAGTCGCGCCGAGAGCTGGAGAACCTGACGGGTGTATTGCATCAAGGCCTGCAGTCCAGCGTGGGGAAACAGTTTTTGGACCGCCAGGTTGACGTTTGGAAAAAGATGATCGTGGTCCTGGATCAGGGCGAACTCAGGCCGACCCATCTTAGGGCCCGCAAACCCTAGTTTTTTTCTTATCTGAAACCTTTGTTCAGCCCTAATGATCAGCCGTCTGCGGTTCTAAGATACCCTCGAAAAACCATGCGGCCAGCTCGTGCCGGCTGGTCAACCCGGCCTTTCGATAAACGGACGACGCTTGTTGGCGCACGGTTTTCTCGCGCGTTTGCCGCAGTTCCGCTATTTCGCGAAAAGGCAGCCTCTTTAACATGCAAATAACGATGTCTTGCTCGCTGGCTGTTAAATGCCATGCATCAAACTGCTTTTGCAGCACGCCACTGTATTGCCTGGCGACATACCCCATTACTTGAAAATTTAGCCCACGTTGCCCGACCCATCGAAAGCGGCAGCGTTCCTACCCGCGATTTCGGACTCGCCATGGAAGACGCCACCCTTCGCCTTAATCAAGTGCCTAGGCCGGTCGGCACCTGAAAGCCGGGCGCCAGTTCGGTCAGTTCACGCTTGAAGGAGATGTCCGCAGGATCTTCGCCGAGTTCTCGGGCGAAACGATGACCCTCATAAACCGCGGCCGCGATCGTTGCCGGGCCATGGCAATCGCCGATCCGCCTGAGGGTTTGGATACCAGCCTCGCGAAGGCTATCCGCATCCGCCGCAAGGTCGTAATAAATGCCGTCATCCGGACGGCGCGAGGTGACCATGACAATAGCATCGGCCTCGATGGGTTGCGGCCGCCCAGCGTAGATACATGCCATGGTCACGGCGCCCGCATCGACCGACTGCAGGAGCTGGGCGGTCACGATCTCCGCCCCCACGTCAAGCAGCCGCATATGAATGCGATGCTGTTCCAGCGTCGCATGGGTCCAGGCAGCCACTTCGCTGGCGGTGGTTACAAAGATCACCTTGTTGCCCATCGCAATTAACTGCTCGGCGATGACCGAGCCCATATAGTAGTGATCGTCGTCATAAACCACGACGGTGCCGCCGGGGTTCTGGCCGGACATGATGTCATCAGGGCTCAGCACCTGCTGGCCGTCGGCCCCGGGGATTGGAAAATGGTGGTGGCGGCCGTAACCGTCGCGACGCCAATGAGCACCAGTGGCGATGGCAACGTGTGCCGCCCCGAAACTGCGCACCTGATGCGCGCTCAATCGGCTGTCGAGATAAACATCCACGTTGGCCATCTGTGACAGCTGATAGGTGCGGTAATCCCGTACTCGCGCCCAAGCATTCAGGCCCGGCAGACGGCTTTCCCGGGACACACGCCCGCCTAGTTCCGTGGCGGCTTCAGCAAGCACCACATTATAGCCGCGGCGGCCGGCGGCAAGGGCCGCCTCCAGGCCGGCTGGACCCGCTCCGACCACGAGAACCGTACCGTCGTCGGCTTTTGGCGCGATGGCCTCGGGGTGCCAGCCCCTGCGCCATTCCTCGCCTTTAGTGGGATTTTGAGTGCAACGCATGGGCGCCTGCATGTTGTCCCAGGCAACACAGATGTTGCAACCAATGCACTCGCGAATGTCCTCAATCCGGCCCTCTTCTATCTTTTTCGGCAAGAAGGGGTCGGCAATCGAGGGACGTGCCGCACCGATCATATCTAAGACCCCGCGATTAATGAGGGACACCATTCGGTCTGGTGAGGTATAACGCCCCACGGCCACGACCGGCTTGCTGGTCACCGATTTGACCCAATCGATGAAGGGCTCTTGAAAACCTTCCTCGGCAAAGCGGCTGGTGGCGCTGTCGTTGGCCCAGTCCGAAACATTAACGTCCCACAAGTCCGGCAACTCCGCCAGCATTTCGACGATCTCGCGGCCCTCCTTATGATGCTCCAGGCCGGCCTTGCCCATGAGCTCTTCAACCGCAAAACGCACGATCACACCCATGGTGTCGCCAACCGCTTCCTTGGCATCCTCGATGATTTCCCGAAAGAGGCGCACACGGTTTTCCAGGCTGCCGCCGTATTCGTCGGTGCGGAAATTGTAGCGATGGAGCATAAACATGCCCGCGATTGAAAGGTTATGCGCGGCATAGCAACACACGATATCGAAGCCGGCGCGCTTGGCCCGCTTCACTGCGTCAAGATGCCAGCGGCGATAGTCTCGGATATCCGCCTTGTCCATGGCGCGGGCCTGGAGCGGCGTGCTGCTGCCGTAGCCCGCTGGAATGTGGGTGGGAAACAGCGGCACTTCGCGGCTATAGAGGTTGGCCGCGATGTAACCATTATGGACCGGCTCGATGGAGGCCAGGGCGCCGTGTTCATGCACAGCATCGCACATTCGGGCCAGATAGGGAATGTCCTGGTCAGACCACATGCGCCCTTCGGTGGCCGGCGTTATGTCGCTGGACGGATGGATATCAATCTGCTCAGTGGACACAACGGCCCAACCGCCCTCGGCCTTTACACCGCGCATGGCGGCCATGCTCGAGGGAAAGCTGCGGCCCATGCCATTGCAGTGGGGCGCCTGATAGAATCGATTCTTCGCGGTTACCGGCCCAATCTTTACCGGCTCAAACAGAACATCGTAACGGGGGTCACGTCCCATACTTCCTCCCAGACCTTTAACCGCAAGAACCCGAGATGCAGATGACCCAGGTCCTTGCGTGCAGGTGTTTTTATGCCTTCTTTTCCGGTAAAATCATATCCTTAAGCGCAGCGAAGCTCAACGCGTTGCCGCCCCGCCGCCAGCGTCGCATCAAATTTCACCCCTAAACATCTTTCGGAATAGTGATCATGGTTTTTCCCCTTCGGAACGCTACATGAGCGAAATCACCTTTCAAAAAGCCGCCCTCAATGACCTGCCGGCCATTTTGGTACTACTGGCGGATGACCAACTTGGCCGCCAGAGAGAGGATATCGGACCGCCGGCCAACGCCGGCTACCGTGAGGCCTTCGAGGCGATTGATCGCGATAGGAATCAACTTCTAGCGGTTGCCAAACAGGGCCGCGATGTCGTCGGCTGTCTTCAAATCACCTTCATTCCGGGACTGTCGCGAATCGGCTTGTGGCGCGGTCAGATCGAAAGCGTCCGCATCGCGTCCAAACTGCGGGATAGCGGCCTCGGCCGTCTATTCTTTGACTGGGCGATCGCTCGCTGTCGAGAGCGGGGTTGCGGCCTGGTCCAGCTCACCACCGACAAATCCCGGCCGGATGCCTTGCGTTTCTACCAATCCTTGGGCTTTGAAGCCTCTCACGAAGGGATGAAGTTGCTATTCGATTAAAGGACGAGGGCCGCGCAAAGCGTCGAGAGATATCTCATCGGGGTCTACAGATCTTGTGTCCCCTTTTGGGGCGGAACCGCAATATTCTGTCGCTAAAAACTCCCGATCATGGTCCTCACGCTTTTCTGAGAACGCCGATTTTTTAAGTGTTGGTCATCAATCAAACTCAAATGTCGGCACAATGAAAAACCCCGGCCGAAGCCGGGGTTTTGGGTCGGCGATGGTCTTGTCCGCGCCGAAAAGAAGAAAAAGCGTGAGCCTTAGAGCGAGATGATTTGAAGCCCTTCCGGCTTCAAATCTGAATCCCGCTCTCCCTCAAAGGTTAGAGTACGATTCAGACATGAGGCCGATCCGACCTCATGTCATCGTGCTCTAGGCAGCGCGCTTCATTTTCTTTTTAACGTACTTGGAAGCGTCTTCCTTCAGCGCCTTGCTGGCCGTAAAGCGCGGCTGCACCGTGGCGGGCTTGGCTTTGAAGGTGGTCGCTTCGCCGGTGAAGGGGTTGGTGCCCTTGCGTGCCTTCTTAGCTTCCTTGTAGGCCATTTTCAAACGGCCCAGGTTGCCCAGGGGCACACTACCGGGTGCAGTTTTTTTGGTGTCCTGAAGGGCCAAATCGGCAACTACCGGCCAGAGCACGTCCATGAATTTGCTGGCGTCGCGGCGGCTGAATTCGTAGTCCCACTCATCACCCAGCATTTCATTCAAAGCCTTGGAATAAGCTTCGGCCAACTGAGTCTTGGTTACAGTCATCTTTTTTCCTTCCTGTTTAACCTCTAAAAAATCCGGCGAATCGAATCGCGCGGTACGGGAAAGCCCGTTGCCGTCTCGATAGCGAGAAAATGGTTAACAAATGGTTAAGATTTGACCGTTCGCAGCCGTAAAACCCTTAAAATAAGGGGTTTGTCGTCACGGCAAGGGCGCAAAACCCTTCTAGAACGGGTTTTATGCTTCAAATGGGCGAATCGGGTGTGTCCAAGAAGAGCGGAAAAGCTCCCGGACAGTGCCTTTTTAATAATCCACCTTGTGGCGGTTGAGGATTTGTTCGCCGAAAAGGCTGCCAACCAAATCCACCACCAGGGCGGCGGTTTTGTTTTGCGTGTCGAAGGCCGGGTTCAGTTCCATCAGGTCCAGCGAGTGCATGAGACCTGAATCGTGGATCATCTCCATGGCGAGTTGGGCTTCCCGATAGGTGGGGCCACCCTGAACGCGCGTGGCCACGCCGGGGGCGATGGCGGGATCGAGGAAATCCACGTCGAAACTAACGTGCAAATGGCTGTCGTCGGCGGCGGCCCGGTTAAGGGCCTCATCCATGACAGCGCGCATGCCCCGTTCATCCAGGGTGCGCATGTCATAGACCACCACCTTGTTTTCCACCACCTGAACCTTTTCCACCCGGTCGACGGAGCGAATGCCCACTTGGATTACGCGATGGGCCTCCAGAATGGGCCAGCGGTGGCCCATTTCCGTAAGGTTGGCCGGGCCGTGACCAGCCAGAATGGCGACCGGCATTCCGTGAATGTTGCCCGAGGGCGTGGTGTCACAGGTATTAAAATCCGCATGGGCATCCATCCACAGGACCGTCAGCGGCCGCTCCTGCTCCGCACAATAGCGGGCCACCGCGGCGACGGAGCCCACGGCCAAGCAATGATCGCCTCCCAAAAGGATCGGAAAGCAGCCGTCGACCATGGCCTGGTACATGGCATCGCGCACCTGGTGACACCAGGCGGAGACTTCGGGTAGATGGCGATAGCCGTCCTTGGAGGGCTGTTCCGGATTAAACGGGCCGGTGAGATTGCCTCGATCCTCGACCGTACGGCCCAAGTTTCGAAGCACCTCAGTCAAACCGGCGACCCGAAGGGCCTCGGGACCCATGGAGCCGCCGCGGGCGCCCGCGCCGATGTCCGTCGGTGCACCGATCAAGGCGACGGGTTTGTCCGCCGCGCTCTGTTGCGTTTGCTCGCTCACCGCTGCCTCGCAAATTTTATGACGCAAAGTTTTTTGTTGAATGGATTTGGTTTGCCCCATTCGCCGCGGGAGATCAAGCCCGCGACGGATCCTTTTGCAAACGCTGATGCACCGCCCGGAAGGCATCCTGCCACGCCGTCAGCCCTTTTTCGGCCTCGATTATCGCAAGACCTTGGGCGGATATGCCGCCCTTGGTGGCCAGGGACTCCAATATTTGCGCGACGCTTTGATCCGATTGGGCCTCTGCCATCTGAGCCGCGGCCGAGGCGGTTTCGAGAACAAGCCGACGCGCAGTACCCGTTTCCAGGCCGGCGGCTTCATTGACCTGAACCAAGGAATCGAAGAGAGCAAAGAACCAGGCATAGGCGGCTGCATTGACGCTCGCCGTCTCGAAGGAGGCCTCGCTTTCAAGGGCAATCACACTGCCCCAGAGCCCCAAGAGGTCGGCCGCTCGGTCATTATAGGGATAGAGCAAACTGGGGCTGGCGCCGACGGCGGCTGCCGAAATGGGCATTGCACGGGAAACCCGTGCGGGCGCACAGAGCGGCTCGAGGCGATCCAAGCACACGCCGGCGCAGGCCGAGATGACCAGTTGTCTTTGGGAAAAAGAAAGGCCGGTCAATGCCTCGTCCACCTGGCTTGGGCGGACGGTTAGGATTACCGTCTCAACGGCGGAGACCAGCGCTTGATTACTGACTGCGACTCGACAGTCGTGTTGTTGGGCCAAGCGGGCCGCCCGCTCCGCACTGCGAGGGGATAGCCAGAGGTCACCGACAAAACCGGCCCGCCTCAAACCGGCGATCAAGTAGCCAGCCAAATGCCCCACGCCCAAAAATCCAAGGCTCTGCTTCACGTTTTTGCTCCTCGGTCCTGATCCGGCAGCAGCGCTAAAAGATGATCCAGGAGTTGGTCGGCCTCTGCACAAGCGATCCCACCGGCTGCGGCGATCTCGGCGGTCACATCCATGGGCAGGCTGGTGTTGCTGTGCTCGGGGATTTGGTTCAAACGCCCACCGATCAAAACCGGCAGGTCCAATCCCTCGGCCTGCAGCGCCTGTTTCACTGCCGTGAGATAGTCCAGGGCGATACCGTTATAGGTGCTGATGGCCACCAAGTCCGCCCGGCCGGCCTTGACGAGGGCGGCAATTGCCGCCGGTTCGGAATGTATGCCCCCATCCAGGGTGGTGACCCCTAGACCTTTCAGGATTTCCTCCAGCAGGATCTTGCCGTACTCATGCACATCCGTGGCGCAGACACAAACCGACAGATTGGCCCCGGCCAGGGCCGTGCGTTGGTCGGGCGTAAGGGCGTCGATCACCGATTTAGCGCGGCTTTCCAAATCGCGTATCTCGGTCGTGGGGATAAGGGCTTGTCGGCCCCTAGGTCGATCCGCGTTGGGCGCACCAGGCCCAAAGAGCTCCTCCAAGCGGCGGGCGCCAACCCGGCGCAGAGCCAGAAGGAGTTCCAAGGGATTTTGCGTGTCCACCCCCGCGGCCCCGAGACCCGCCAAGACCCGGTCCTTGAATAGCATGCCGCCCTGGATCAGCGTTGCCGCTTGGCGGTCGGCCGCGGCAAGGTCGATCAATCCGGCCCAGTCGGGCACCCGCTCCGCCAGACGCTGGCCCACCTTTTGCGCCATGACAACCTCGTCCCGATCGGGAATGCGGCTGGCTTCGGTAAGGGGCACCGGGTTGACGGCGTGCCCCGTGGGGGCCAGGTGCTGGGCGATCAGGTCAATGGACAAATAGCTGCACAGAGCGGCATAGTTTTCGCTGCCGTCACCCCGATAAAGGGTGGTGTTGCCATAGACCATTGTCCCGGGGGCGCCGGGCTGCTGCGCCAAGGCCCGCTGAAAAGCAAGGCGCGACAGGGGCTCTGAGAAGGTATGGCCGTAACAGTGAGACAGGGACGCGCCCAGCAAATCCTCAACGATATAGCGCTCCAAGAGCACGGCACCGAAGCTGCAGGCCAGATCGGCAAAAAGGGCGGCAAAGCCGTCGTCCAGGTTGGAGTGAACCAAGACCTTCTCGGGCTGGGCGGCGATGAGCGCCAGGGCCTCCAGTGTGGCGGTGGTGGTGGCGACGTCATCCTCCCAGCCGGGCAGGCGAAAGGTGAAATATTGGCCCAGGTTACCGATGGCCGTGGCGCCAGCTTTTAGGGCCGCTTGAGTGTTCTCCAAGGCCGCCGGCATGCCGAGCACAAAATCACCGAAATGGGGCGCAACGGGCGCCATCGCGGTCAGGGCGGCAAAATCCGATTCGGCATTCATAAGGAGCCCGGTACCCCGGGGGCGACCTTGCCGTTGGGCCGCCGGGTAGCCCATCGACCAGTCCAGGCAAATGCCAAAGCGGTCCAAGCGCCCGCCTCCTTGGGTCAAAGCCCGATAGATGCCGCCATAGGCTTCGAGGGTCTTGTTTGGATCCCGAAAGCCGATCTGGGCATGGAACATAAGATCGCCGGCCGCCATGGCCCGGCGCTTATACTCGGCCTCGCAGGCCACCCCATGATGGTCTAAAAAAGCGCATGGGCCGATGGTTACATCCCGCGCTTTTTGACGGCCTTTTTCGATAAGGGAAACGGGGTCGGGGAGCCTCTCCTCCGGAAAAATTTCCGCGTGGGTGAGCTCTCGATCGATCATCCGGGCCTGCCAGGCTTATGCGCCAGAAAGGTCGCCATCTCCCCAAAACCGACAAATCGATATTCGTATTTTAATCCTAGCCTTCCAGCGATCTCTTGAGCTTTACCTTCAAGATCACGGTCGACCACCTGAGCCTGATAGACCAGCTTTTCGTAATGCGCGAAAACGAAGTCCTTCATATCAGGACGACGGTCTAAGCCTAGGGTCTGCCATACAAACTTTTCAAAATGACGGCAAAAATAATCGGTCAAGAAAAAAGTTGTGATCTCCGTTTCGGAGTAAGCCTCAAAAGATTGATTTCCTTGATAAAAAGAAAAACAGTGGGGACCAGAGATGCGTTCGATGCCGCCTGCCTCCCCACCCTCCTGCGCCAGAACACGGTCCAACGCGCCGCCCGTACCGCAGTCACCATAGAGGACATAGATCTTGTCGTAGTGGTCCTTTTTCTGGCGAATCTTGTCCCGCACCGCCTCGGGGATTAACTCCGGCCGGTGATGGAGTTTGCCGGGAAGGCACGCTAAATCAAGATGTTGCCAGCGGTTCTTTTCGATCAAATAGATGACCTCACGAGCCAAGGCCCCACAGGCAATGATCAGCGTGCTGCCCCGGCCTCGCTTGAAATGGAAGGCCGGTTCCGGCTCCCTGCGTGGGGTCGTATCGTTGGTGACCGAGGACATCCTCTAGCTCTATATCTTTCCCTTAGGTCCAAGCAAGTCTTCTTCAAAACTCAGCCAAGGGGCTCCATTGCTGATGCGGTGGGTCGACGCTGCGCCTGACCTGTGATTTGCTGATGGGACGGTCCCCCGCGTGGCGAAGGAAAGGCCTGCCATGAGTCTCGACAATATTATCATGATGGATGCTCAAAGAATCGATGCGCTGTTGGATTACCCCTCTCTGGTGCACGCGCTTTACGACGCTCATCGCCTGGACGAGGGCCAGGCAAGCCGGGATATCTTGTCCCGCCCGCGCGGCGGCGGTGAGGAGCAGCAAGCGCCGAACGATTTCCTGGTCTTGCCGGCGTGGCAGGGCAATGAGCTGGGCCTCAAGGCGGTGACCGTTTTTCCCGGCAACCAGGCACCCCACCCGAGCGTCCATGCCCTTTACCTGTTATTTGACGGGACTCACGGTAAACCCTTGGCCATCCTGGACGGCACCGCCATGACCCCCTGGAAAACTGCGGCCGACTCGGCCCTGGGCAGCCGCCTCTTGGCCCGAGAGGACAGCCGGGAACTGTTGGTCCTTGGCGCCGGCACAATGGCGCCGCACCTGGTCCAGGCTCACCTGGCGGTGCGCCCTACCATCAAGCAGGTGGGGCTGTGGAACCGCACACCGGAACGGGCGCAAGCGCTGGTGGATCAGCTGACGCCTGAGGTGGCGGCGCAGGGTATTTCGATCCAAACCATCCGAAACCTGGAGGAGGCCACCCGCACCGCCGACATTATCAGTTGCTGCACCGCCGCGCGTGGTCCCCTTATTCAAGGCGATTGGCTAAAGCCGGGCTGTCACCTGGACCTAGTGGGCAGTTTCACCGAAGAGATGCGCGAGTGCGATGACCAGGCCGTGCGCCGGGCGATCCTCTATGTGGACTACGACCGCTTTACGCCTGACGAATGCGGCGACCTTTGCCAGCCCCTCGCGGAGGGGGTTATCACGAAAGAGGATATCATCGGGGATCTCTTCGATCTCTGCCAAGGCAAGGTGCTGGCTCGGGTCTCTACCGAAGCCATTACCTTGTTTAAAAACGGCGGCGGCGGTCACCTGGACCTCATGACTGCGCGGCATTTGATGGCCCGAGCCAATGATCCAAACTAGTCGACCCGGCCCGAGTGACTTTGGTTAAAGGACCCCCGCCAGGGGCTCAAATCTGGCCTAGCGGCCAATCAGTCCGATCAAAACAAGGGGATGCGGCGGCACATCCCATAGCTTGAGAATCCAGCTCAAAAGACAATTTCAGTCCGGGTAGAGCTGAACTTGTGTTTTTCCTGCGGTTATTGGGAAAA
Source organism: Pseudomonadota bacterium (assembly GCA_039028695.1). Taxonomy (GTDB): domain Bacteria; phylum Pseudomonadota; class Alphaproteobacteria; order Kiloniellales; family Kiloniellaceae; genus JANQKX01. The sequence continues at coordinate 920 of JBCCHN010000028.1, read as the reverse complement.
TTTTAATTGAGAATGATTATCACTCGCACTATTCTTTAACGATCCTTTATTGAGAGAACTGGATCTATGGCAGCCAAACCCTTCTTGCACCAATCCATCAAGACCGAACGTGGCGCTCCGTCCCACAGAGAGAATATCGTGGCAAACCACACGGATTCTGGCGTGCGCCTTGAGGCATCCCTGCGTGGAAACTTGGCGGAGGCAAACAGATCAGAGCTGTCCCAGGGCGCTTTGGATCGCGAGGCTGCCACGCCCCCTAAGATCGGAACTTCGTCGACCGGCACGCCTAAGTCCGACACATCGGCTCACGCCAGACCAAACCAAGATTCGGCCAGGACCGTAAGATTTGCCGGTCCCGACCTCGCGGCCTGCCCGGAAGATGACCTAGCCGACTCCTGGAATTCCGCCGACATGGAGCAAGACGATTCGAACAGATCCGACCTGCGTCGGGTCACCGACCTCTGCGCCTCCGAGGAGCTCATTATCGCTGCCATGCGGCGCTGGTCCTTGGGTTGGTGCACCAACGATGCAGCCCATTGGCAACGCATGCACCGAGATCTGGTCGACGAGATCGGGCCGTCACCGGCTCGCGGAGCGGTGGCCGCAGTGGCCGCCGTCACCTCGATCCTGGGTCAAAGTACGACCGGACGGGAAACTCGTTGTTCGCGCCCGGCCTGCCATCCGCCGTGCTGCCCTTACCTCAGCCCTTGGGAGAGTTTCTTCGCCGGTTTTCTGGCGACCTATCGCGATGGACGTCCCATGAGTCCCTATCTTGATGAACTCGCACCTGCCTCTTGCCAGGGAGACCTACTCCTTTGGACCGGCCGTTTGCTCTCGAGCATCGGTGAGAAACGTCAAGTGTTGCGCGAACAGATGCATTGACCGGACGCATTTCATCTAAATAATCTCTGCTAATTTTT
>JBCCHN010000027.1:0-53740 GCA_039028695.1 Pseudomonadota bacterium | reverse complement strand
GTGATCGTGGCCTGAATTCGTTTTTGATGCTTGCCGTGGCCCAGTTGGATCAGGCTGTAATCATTCAAGCGCAGCCAGGGGATGTCCCGCTCCCGCGCCGCCTTCACGAGGGAGGCGGTGCTCGGCCCCAAGGCCTTGCGCTGGGCGGACCGGATAAAGCGGTCCCGCGCCTGTTCAAATTCGAAGTCTTGCGGTCGCTCCCGATCCAAAACCAGATCCGCTGGCAAAAGGTGATGGATCAGATCCAGGCCCAACTGTGCCGCCTGCAGGCCCACTTCCTCCTGCTCGAACTCGTAGATCATGTTGTAGACCGCATCGGACCCGGCACCTCTGGTTTTGCCGAAGGTGACGTCCGCGCCGGCCACGTTCTGCAACTCAATGGCCACATGTTCCCAAATGTGACCCATCCAAGTGCCCTCGCCCTCGCGCAGACGACGCACAAAGCCCCCGGGCACGCCGTAGGAACAGCCATGCTCATGAAGCCCCGGCAGGCACTCCAACAAGGGTTCGACAAATTCCGGTCCCAAGCGCCCGGACGGCCACTCCTCAAGCGGCCCCAAGTCCACCTGATGACGGATCACCGGAAAGAGTGCATAGATGTTCGGACCGCGAAAGACCGAGGTTTCCAGGATTTTCATGTGCGCCCCCTGTCAGTGGTGCCTTTGGTCCAGGGACCGGGCGCGCGGATTTTTTTGGTTTTAGGCCGGCTATCCGTCCATTAGCGCCGCGGCCTGGGCCGTTCTTGTTTCGAGATCATAGCGATCTCCCTCCAATAGTATATGCAGGTTTAGGCCGATAAGGCTAATGGCTTTGCCGTGACCCGCCTTATCGATGGAGGAGGACTGCAAATCGGAGGGATCCACGACGGTAAGCCCACCGCTGCCCAGCACCTCAATCACGTTATCCGGACTGATAAAAGCGGCCGTGTCCTCGTCGACGCCCAGCCCCACCGGGAAAGGGTTATAGGCCAAGGCGGTCAACAACCGGCCAATCCGGTCCCGCTCACGAAAGTGCTGATCCACGATCACCCGGTTGGTGAGCCCCAGGCCGGGCGACAGGGTTGCCATGCCGCTCCGCGGGGTGCCACCGCTTTTGCCATGGGCAATCATATGCTCGCTGACAAAGGCCGCGCCGGCCGAGGTACCCGCCACGTGAACACCGCCGGCGTTGCATTGGCGGATCAGCTTTGCGGCAGAGGTTCCGCCCATGGTCGTGGACAAGCGTAACTGATTCCCACCGGTGAAATAGATGCCGCTTGCCACCTCGAGCCTGGCAAGCAGGCTTGGGTCCTCACAGTCCTCGCGGGTGTCCATGGCAACGATTTCAGCCTGTCCGACGCCCAATTCGTCAAAGACGTTCACGTACCTTTGCCCGGCGTCTTCAAGTTCCGATGCGGTGGGCAGGATGACAATCCTGGCCGCTTCGCCGCCGCAAAGCGTGGCGAATTTGCTCAGAATTTTCGAAGAACGCACTTTCTTTTCACCGCCGCCAATGGGAATGATCCATCCCCGCTCGGCATCATGCGGCACCGTGGCCGGACACACGCGACTCTACTCCCCAAAGCCAAAGGCCGGCCAACATTGACCAAGCTCCCGGTGGCGTCAAGCCTTTGCCTTGCGCCATTTTTGGTTGGCCTTTAGTCCAGGGCTACCGTCCCGAACATGCCTTCTTTCTGACAATCAGGTATGGACTCCCTTCCCAATTGGATTTAAGGACGATTCCCAGAGAAACTTAGAGGAAAAAATCGAGCACCCGCTTTCTGCGGAAAAAAGAAGCGAGAGGCAAGATGAACTTCGACCCCTTTGTCCTTGGATCTAATCGGAAAATCGATCCCTATCGGCGCCCACGCGCCGCCACGGGTGACCTCTTGCCCGACGGCACGCCCAACGACGGAAATCGGGTGGAAATCGGCCCCACGGACCTGGCGTTCGAGGAATGGGCCGCCCGGGGCCTGACCCCACCACATATGCCATCGGTCCGAGATTATCGCCACAGCCGCCTGGTGGCCGAGCTTCAGGCGCGAGATATTGGTGGCCTGTTGATGTTCGACCCCTTGAACATTCGCTACGCCACCGACACCACCAACATGCAGCTTTGGATCACCCACAATCCGGCGCGTGCCTGCCTGGTGACCGCGGACGGCTACATGGTGCTTTGGGACTTTCACTCCAGCGAACATCTCTCGGCCCATTTGCCCCTGGTTCGCGAAGTCCGTCATGGCGCCAGTTTCTTTTATTTCGAGAGCGGCGACCGCACCGACGAGCATGCCGGCAACTTCGCCGCCGAGGTGGACGAGATCCTGCGCGCTCATGCCGGCGCCAACCGGCGGCTGGCCGTGGACAAGATCGAGATCGCCGGGTTTCGCGCCCTGGAAAACCTAGGCCTTGAGGTCTTGATAGGCCAGGCCGTCACCGAACACGCCCGAAAGATCAAAAGCGCCGATGAGCTAAACGCCATGCGTTGCGCCGTCGCGGCCTGCGAGGCGGCCATGGACGATATGTACCGGGCGGTCAAACCGGGCATTACCGAGGTCGACGCCTGGGCCGAGCTGCAAAAGGGTAATTTCATCCGAGGCGGCGAGTGGATCGAAACCCGGATCCTCTCCTCGGGACCGCGCACCAATCCTTGGTTTCAGGAATGTGGACCCCGGACCATGCAAGAAGGCGACATCTTTGCCTTCGATACGGATTTGATCGGCCCCTACGGCTATTGCGCAGATCTGTCGCGCACCTGGATCATCGGCGATGCAACACCCAATGCCTACGAAAAAGACCTCTACAAAGCCGCCCTGGATCATATCCAGACCAATATGGCGCTGCTGAAGCCAGGCGCTTCCTTCCAGGAATTAATGGACAAGGGCCAAAAGCTCCCGGCCAAGTACAGCCATCAGCGCTACGGAGTGATGTATCACGGTGTCGGCCTTTGCGACGAATACCCCTCGCTTCGCTATCCGGAAGACTGGGAGGATTGGGGCTATGACGGCCAGCTAGAGCCGGGCATGTGCCTTTGCGTTGAGGTTTATTACGGCGAGGTCGGCGGGCCTTGTGGCGTGAAACTGGAGGATCAGGTGGTCATTACCGAAACCGGATTTGAAAACCTAACCAGTTATCCCTTTGAGGACGCCTTTTTGACCTGACGCGGCAATGGGACGCCTTGATTTTGTCGCAAGCATGGGAGAGCCTATTCGGCAAATGACACCATCAGGAGGATCTTATGCCCCATTGGATTGCACGCCCTCTTTCCGCCGCTGTAATCAGTGCGTTTCTTTTAGCGCCTGCCGCTGCCATCGCTGAGGATTTTCTGCCTGACGATTGCCGGCCGCAGGTTCAAGAACAAATCGAAAAACTAGGTGTCGGGTCCCACGTGGAAAAAATCGGCTATTACGCCAAGTACGCCGGCGGCCACCATGGAGATTCTATCCTTGGCCTTAATGCCTGGGTGCAACTGGATAACTGCCGTGGCGACCTGGTTATCGAACTCAATAGGGCGTGCGAACTGACCGAGGCCTACGGCCACGGGGATTGCGGACGTTTCATCCCCGTCACGTATAACGATTGACTGAGCATGCGGACTTTGTTGCCGCTTTAACAAAGTCGTCACCTATCGGCGTCATCTTTTTTGGCGAGCCTCGACAGCGGCCGGAAAAAGTCCTATGAGGGAACAAGGCAATTTTAACGTGCTATAAATCAGTGTTGACAAGGGAATATAGATGAAAAATCGAGGGAACCAGGTCAGGTCCCGCGCCCAAGACACGACCTGCGCGGCGGTAACGGCTCTCCTATTGGGGTCGCTCACCGTCCTCTGGAGCGGACCTGCCCATGCCGAATGTAGCAGCCCGCCAGAGCCGGGCGTAAACTGGTCAGGATGTGAAAAGGAACGCCTCAGGCTGAACGGCAGCAATTTGAGCCGCGCCAAGTTGGAGCGGACCGATTTCGGCGGCTCGGACCTTTCCCGAGTCACCTTTACCGATGCCCTCATGACCGGTGCGAATTTTGCCCGGGCCCGCCTGCACGACGCGGACCTCACCAAGGCCCAGATGTCCAAGGTTGAGGCCCCCCGAGCGGACTTTCGGGGCGCCGACTTGAAAGGAGCCGATCTGTCAAAATCGGAAATGTCCCGCGCGGATCTAAGCGAGACGGATCTGCACGGTGCCGACCTATCTAAATCAGAATTGGGGCGAACCTCCTTTCGCGAAAGCGATTTGACCGACGTGACATTCCGCTTTGCAAACCTGGCGCGTGCCGATTTTCGCGGCGCCACTCTGACAAACGCCGAACTGGGCATGTCCCACACCTATTTGACCAGGATTGAGGGGACGGACCTGAAAAGCGTGAAAGGCCTAAGTCAATCTCAGGTCAATTTGGCTTGCGGCAACGGCGAAACAGAGCTGCCAGAAGGCCTCAAGAGGCCCGACAGCTGGCCCTGCAAACACTTGGACTAGCCGCCTAAGGCGCCCTCTTTTTCGAGGGCCTGATCTTACTTGGCCCGATAAAAAATGTGCTGGCCGATTGTCGGGCCTTCGGCAAAATCATTTCGCCACTCCGGGGCGACGTAGTCAGCGTGGTACCACAGTGCACCGCCGGTTGGATCGTCCAAGGCGCCGGCCAAGAGCTTTCTGGCCAAACTTTCACTCATCTCAAAGGCGCCAGCTTCCTTAGGCTGGTCGCTTCGGCCGTCGCACCACCACGAAAACTGGCAACGGTGGAGTTCGGTCTCGCCGCCCTGTTGAACCACCGCGCAGACACTGCCGGGAAAACGGGCATCGGCAACCCGGTTCATCACCACCTGTCCGACAGCGATCATCCCGTCGGCCGGCTCCCCGCGGGCTTCATGATAGATATTGAGGGCCAGGCAATCCAGCTCCGCCCTGAGGTCCACTGTGCGAATATCCGCCGGCCGCAAGATCACGATCAGCACCAGGCAAAGACCGATCACCGATCCGGCGCCCAAGGCCTCGCGCGGATGGTGTCGAGCCCAATCCCCCACCCGGCCGACCCACCAAGTCACAACCCGACCAAGTGTCCGCCCGATCACTGCCATCACCCGCCACAAAACCCGTACGAAGGTCCGACTTTTGCGGCCGGTCCAAGCAAGCAGAGCGGTTACGCGGTTCTTCCAGTCAATCTCTTTCATAAAGTGCCTCTCGCCCTATCACCCGATCAGCTCGGGCTGACGCAGGTTCATGAGGGTTCTGATAGGATGGCGTGCACTGTCTTAACGTTTTGTTAACCCTGATTGCTCTTGATGATGATGTCATTCCATTCGGCCCTTTCGGCCGGCCCACCGACCGAGGAGAGGTACTCCATGGATCCTCTGTTGCTTCCGCCCATCATCTCCATCATTGCCGGCGTATTGATCTTCATTATGCCACGATTGTTGAATTTTATTGTGGCAGCATATCTGGTGCTTTTTGGCATTCTTGGGCTGGTTCCCCAATTTCTTGCCGCCGGTGGCTGAGTCAGGCGTTTAAAGTTTGTCGATGCCCCGAACGGCACCCGGTATTACCCATAAATGGGCCTTGCGACGGCACGAACGCAGCCCTTATTGAAGGATTGGTATCACACCTAAGGCCGAGTCTTTGCAATCGGCCCGAAGGTTGGAAGGAGCTGGCTATGATGCGCTGTAAGTTGATATTAGCTTTAATACCCCTTGGTCTGGCCGCCGGGTGTGGGCCGCCGTCCTTTGCCGTGCCGGCCGGGCCCAAGAATTTCCAGGTTGGGTATTTGGACGGATGCGACGCAGGATACGCTTATGCGGGCAGCCCCTTGTATACTTACGAGGAACCGTCACCTCCTGAACAGGAAGGTGAATATCGGGCTGGTTGGACCAGCGGATTCAAGGAGTGCAAAGACAATTATGACCACTTCCAAGATACGCTGAACCACCTCTTCGGCCCGCCAACCGGTTGAGGCGTGGTTCTTTCTACGGCCATTGTTTCTACGTCCATTATTTGCCCTTTTTTGACTGAATCTCGCCGACCAGCAGGAAAAAGGGCACAAAGCTCAGGCCAAAGCAGATAAAGCCCGCAATTTGCGGGCCGGCGGCATCGTTCAAGACTGCGGTCAAAAAGAAGTCTTGCAAAGGGCCGGTCCAATCACCGGGAAGGGCCTCGCCGGCCGACCCGCTTCCTTCGGCGGCAGAGCTCTGCAAAAAGGCGAGTCCCCAAAACATCAGACACACATCCAGACCCAGAAGGGCCGCGATCCGCATCGCCCGTCGAGCGGCGACACGCGAGCGACCGCCCCGCCCCATCACATATGCGATGAGGCAAGCGAAAAAGGCCAGCGGTACAAAACCAAGAAGCCCGCCCATAAGCCGTTTTTTCCGCTTTCCTTTTGCCAGACCTTAACCGCGCCCCTGAGTCGTCGCGGCAACCATCACCTCAAGAGCTTGGCGCCATCACCGGCTCCCAGTCGCCCTTACCGCCCAAACGGCCAATAATGTCGTCCAACCGCTCTACAGCCTGGTCCAACCGGGCTGCATCCGTGCCGCGAAGCACAAGGCGTACCCCATAGCCGTCCGCCTGGTGGTAATAGGGGTAACTGCCGATCTCAATGTCCGGAAAGTCGTCCTGCAAGGCGCCCAGGTCAGCGGCAACACCCCCCTCCGGCAAGCCCACTTTGATCGTCCGGGATAGCATGGGCGCTCCCCCGGTCACCCGGTTGCGCAGACTATCGACCATTACCTGCATGATCGCCGGCACCCCAGCCATCACAAAAACGTTTTCGACCTGAAAACCCGGTGCCTTGCTGATGGGATTTTCAATAAGCGTCGCCCCCTCAGGGGTCTTAGCCATACGCAGACGGGCCTCGTTCAACTCTCCGGGCGCATAATGGGCTTGCAGAATGGCATGGGCCTCGGGGTGTAAACCATGGGGCAGACCAAAAGCCCGCGCCACGCATTCCGAGGTGATGTCATCATGGGTCGGGCCGATGCCGCCGGTGGTAAAGACGTAATCGAAGCGCACCCGCACCTCATTCAAAGTCGCGATAATGGTTTCAGGCACATCGGGGATTACCCGCGCTTCCATCAGACGCACGCCCCAGTCATTGAGGCGCTCGGCAAGGTAGCCTAGGTTTTTGTCCTGGGTCCTGCCGGACAAGATCTCGTTGCCGATGATAAGCAAGCATGCGGTGACGGCCTGGTCGCCCATCCAAAATACCCTTTCCCCAGTAATGGCTTCAGCTATCGCCCCAAGCGGGAGCGTTGGGCACCTGGTAACAAATCAAGCTTCGTCTTTCAATTAGGCCAGCGTCTCGGGACTTTCGCAGAAGCCAAGACAGGGTCTAATTTTGATCACACAACACTTTAGATACGCAGGTAACCACGCCCGGTCATGCAGTCTTCCATCAAGGGTCCAACCCGCCGTTTCTGGTCCTGCAAGTCGAAATTACGCCGCGTGTCCGTCAAGCCGCTAGAGGTCGAAGCCCGGTCGCCGCGCGCGGCCGCCCGGTCATCGGAGATGCGAACGTCATGGCGCGTCTGGGCCCAAGCATAGTCAAAACAAGCCTCGATATCGGCTTGATGCTGGGTCTGGCTAACCCCCTCTTTACGCCAATAGGACCCGTCCGGCCCGCGAATGGGGCTTGTGGCCGCGGCATCGCTTTCCGCGCTGCCGGCTTGACCGCCGCCTCGCGACGCCGCATCAGGATCGTCTTGACCATAGGCCTCTTGATTGCCTACCACATTGCCGTTCAGAGTTGCATCATACGACGCGGGCGGTTCGCTGATTCCCTCTGGCGGGGCCGTGAGGCTCAGGCCCTGGCCGGTCGTGGTACCGCCCGTGGAAGTGCCGCTCGAAGAATTATTGCCTGAAGATTCGCCGCTCGCGCCGGCGCAAGCCGCCAAGGACAGACCCGCGGCAAATACCACGAAAAGGTGCGAAGAGAACAGTTTCATCGAGGCCCCGAAAAAAATTGGCGATCCCACCAAACCTGTGCTTACCCCCTTTTTAAGCACAAGAAATTAATCAGGGACAAACAGGACTTTTGGTGGATAAAATAAAAACGCGGATTGAGCAGCTGGAATAACCTTTGTTGCTTACCAATTGGAACTAAAAGGCTCTGGTTACAAGAGCAATCTTAGCCACGGATAGAGAAAATCCAACCTGTTGCGCAATAGCCATCATCCGGGCCGGAAAAGGCTCAAAAGCACCGGTCCAGATCCAGGCTAAGATTTAATGTCCGTGAAGGTATCGGCGCGGGGCTCAAAGCTCTCCATGGCTGGGTTCTTGCTCCACCATCTTGCAAGGGACGGACAATAGAATTACCTAAGGGCCATGAAATTCCCTGACCCCCTCATCAGCGGCCGCCTGGTGCGCCGTTATAAGCGTTTTTTGTCCGATGTGGAGCTGTCGGACGGCTCGGTCGTCGTGGCACATTGTGCCAACTCGGGCTCCATGCTGGGCTTGACCGAACCGGGGTATCCGGTGTGGCTATCGCCCGCGCGCAACCCTGAGCGGAAACTGAAATTCACTTGGGAGTTGGTGGATGTTGGCGATTCCCTTGTGGGCATCAACACCAGCCTTCCCAACGGCATTGTCGCCGAGGCTATCGCTAACAAAAAGATTCGCGAAGTGGCTGCTTACGAAGGGATCCGAAAAGAGGTCCGTTACGGGAAAAACAGCCGGATTGACATCTTACTGGAACAAGACGGGCTGGCCAATTGTTATGTAGAAGTAAAATCGGTCACCTTGAGCCGTGATAAGGGCCTAGCGGAGTTTCCGGATGCGGTCACAAAACGGGGCGCTAAGCATCTTTCCGAATTGTCAGATATGGTCGCGCAAGGCCACCGTGCGGTGATGTTTTTCTTGGTGCAGCGCAGCGATTGCAAAAAAGTCGACATCGCCGAGGATATCGATCCCGACTATAAAGCCGCCTTTGCGGCAGCCGTTGGCGCAGGTGTTGAGGTCCTTGCCTATGACTGTGACTTGACAAATAAGGGCATTCAGCTAAGGCAATCCCTGCCGGTGATATCGTGAAATAAATCCTTCGGAGTGTGCCGGCTCGGGCGAACTTGGCAAAAAGGTCGGCGGACCGAGCCCAGCCCAGGAATGAGATGTGATGAGACAGAGCAGCAGCGTTGAACGTCTTAGCCCAAAAGAGGGCGGTTACCTGGTCCATGGGGACGAGGGCTTTGAGGGCATGCGCCAAGCCGGGCGGCTGGCGGCGGAAACCTTGGACATGATTACCCCTGCCGTGAAACCGGGTGTGACAACCCTGGAGTTGGACCGCATTTGCCACGAGTTTATCCTCGCCAATAATGCCATTCCTGCGCCGCTCAACTATCGGGGTTTTCCCAAGTCCATCTGCACCTCGGTCAACCATGTGGTTTGTCACGGCATTCCCAGCGCGGACAAGCGACTAAACGACGGTGATATCCTCAATATCGACGTGACGGTGATCCTTGAGGGTTGGCACGGCGATACCAGCCGCATGTTTTATGTGGGCAAGCCCAGCGTTAAGGCACGACGCTTGGTGGAGACAACTTACGAAGCGTTGATGCGCGGCATCGAGGCGGTTAAGCCCGGCGCCCATTTGGGTGATATCGGCGAAGCCATTCAATCCTTTGCCGAGAGTCGACGCTTCAGCGTGGTGCGGGATTTTTGTGGCCACGGCCTGGGTCAGATTTTCCACGATGCCCCGAGCGTCTTGCACTATGGCCGGGCAGGCACCGGTCCGGTTTTACGGGCAGGCATGTTTTTTACGATCGAGCCCATGATAAACGCCGGAAAATATGATGTGAAAATCCTGCAGGACGGTTGGACGGCGGTCACCCGCGACACTCAGCTTTCGGCCCAATTCGAGCATTCCATCGCCGTCACCGATACGGGTTATGAGATTTTCACTCAGTCGCCCCGCGGATGGCATGTGCCTCCCTACGATGGCTGATCACAGGGCTCATCAGCCCGGCCGGCGCCCATGACCGAAAAAGCCCCCACAACCAAGGAAACGACGTCAAAGGAAGCTGCGCCCAAAAAAGCTAAGCCAAAGGCGCACTATTTGGGCCATCGCGAGCGTCTGCGCCGTCGCATTCTCGACAAGGGCGCAGACTCCCTAAGCGACTATGAGCTGGTTGAATTCATCCTATTTGGCGCCAAGCCCCGCGGCGATGTGAAGCCTCTGGCGAAAACCCTTCTGGCCCGCTTCGGCGGCTTGGGCGGATTGATGGCAGCGCCGGCTCGGGAATTGGCGGCGATCAGCGGGATGGGTGAATCCTCAATTGCGTCTCTCAAAATTTTGCCGGAAGTCGCACGCCGCATCGCCCTGGAGGAAGCTCAAGAAAATACGGTGATATCGTCCTGGGATAAGCTCTTGACCTATTGCCGGATCACTATGGCCCACGAAAAGGTTGAGCAGTTCCGATTGTTGTTCCTAGACAAGAAAAACCAGCTCATCGCTGATGAGCTGCAGCAACGCGGCACCATCGACCACACCCCGGTTTACCCTCGCGAAGTTGTGAAAAGAGCTTTGGAACTGGGCGCCTCGGCCCTCATCCTGGTCCACAACCACCCCTCGGGCGACCCTAGCCCATCACGAGCCGATATTGAAATGACAAAGGAAATCAAGAGTGTGGCCTTGAAACTGAATATTCAAATTCATGACCACGTCATCATTTCGAAGTCCGGACACGCCAGCTTCAAAAGTCTTGGCCTTTTGTAAGGAGCCTCGATTGAGGATCGGGGCCTAGCTCGCGATCGCGATGCCGCCTTCCATATCGGTTTCCGTCACCACCCGGTTTCGGCCGGTTTCTTTGGCCCGATAGAGGCCTTCATCGGCGCGCTGTACCATATCGGTGATGGGCTCACCCAGGCGGTATTTAGCCACCCCGATGGAAAGAGTAACCCGCCCATAGCTTTCCTGGGTCTTGGAGTTTTTGAGCTCCTTCTTGGCCAGCTTGCCACGGATGCCCTCCGCCAGCTTGGCCGCGTCCACCAGATTGGTATCGGGCAGGACAACCGCGAATTCCTCGCCGCCGTATCTCGCCGGCAAGTCCGATCCCTTGACCCCGTCCTTGAGGTTCCGGGCCACTACCTTGAGCACTGAATCGCCCACCCGGTGACCGAAGGTATCGTTGAACTTCTTAAAATGATCGATATCAGCCAACAAAAGGCAAAGGGACTGACCCTCGTTCATGGCGTTCTCCGCCTCATCGCGTAGGCGTTGGTCAAAGCACTTACGGTTGGCAATACCGGTCAGGGCATCGGTCAGAGCTTCATGGCGCACGGCCTTCAGGCGGGTCCGCAGGTTATTAATCTCCTGTGAAGACTCGTTCAATCGAGATTCAAGCGCCTTGCTTTGATCTAGAACATGCTGGGTTTCGGTCAGGATTTGGCGCACGATAATGCCCACATCCTCGGGCTTGGATCCTTTGGACAAAGCTTCAGAATAGTTCGTCAACTTGTCCGAGAATCCGCTGTTGTCCTTGTTGGCTTCGCTAACCGCGGCAATCACTTCGTCGATCGATTCTTGAATGTGGTTGCTTGCTTGATTGACCAGCTCTCCTTCATCGTCGAAGCCAAAGAACTGAGCATAGATTTCATCGTTCCGGGCCGCGTCAAACACCGCGCCATCGGAAATCAGCTTATCCAGTTCTCGCGTGAGATCCGGGTTGGTTCCGGCACAATAGGCGTACCAAACCGTGAAGTTCATCGGATTGGTCGGCACCGAGGCCTTTTCCATCTTGGCCATCGCCTCATCGGCCAGATTTTTCGCCTGTTCCGTGCTTTCTGAATAGAGCATCTAATTCTGTTCCCTTGCCGATCTGGTGGGCTGTTGCTTGGTCTGGCTACCGCGCTCTTCAGTCATTCATGGCTGGTCACTAGCTTCATCTTTGCCAAGTTATCCGTAGCGGTCGAAAACAAGCACCCATTTCGGCCTTCTCCAGAAGCCTTCGCTAAGGCCGCCCTAATGCAGCCTCGGGTCGAAATCATTCAATTATTACAGCCGCATAGAAGATCCATAGCGGCCGTACTATGGGCTAAAATTGTTACCTTTGGGTTAGCGAGGCGCCGCACAATCAGCTTTTTGGTAGGGAATAGATTATCCAGCGACAACTGCTGCTTTCGATCCGGGTTCGCCAGACCAACGGTCCGACGATTTGTTGCCTGAAGATTCAACCATCGCCAAAATCTCTAAAACCGCCAATCTTGGGAATTGCGCACCGTCAACCGCCCGTTCATGTCAAAAATTTGCGTCCATTATTTTTAAAAAACATATCTCTAGAATGTCCGATTCTCCTTAAGATAGAACCCATCAGCAAATCCCTCATTAACTTTCGACTTGTCCGATCAGGCCGGAAAACCTAAGCAAGCGGGCTGGTGCGTACCGGCACGTCTCAAAACACGGGGCATGTGTTCAAATCATGACATCAAATGACCCTGCCGGATCCAGAAACGCGGCCTTAACGCTGCTGTTCATCGCGCCGGCTCTCTTTGCCAGCAATATGCTGATCGCGCGCCTGACGGCGCCGGATATTCCCCCGATTGCTTTGGCATTTTGGCGCTGGTTCGTGACCTTCTTGCTCGTCTTGCCCTTTACCGGACCAACCCTCTGGCGCGAGCGCGCCGTGCTGAAGAAAGAATGGCTGGACATATCTATCTTGGGGGGCCTGGGCATGGGGGTCTGTGGCGCTTTTGTCTACATCGGCGCCGATACCACGACGGCGACGAATATCGGATTGATTTACGCCGCCTCCCCTATCTTGATCCTGCTGGGTGCCTGTACCTGGTTTGGCGAGGTGCTACGGCCGATTCAAGTCCTGGGTGTGATATTTTGTTTGGCTGGCGTGTTGGTCATCTTGACCCAGGGCGATCCGGATATCCTCCTTGGTCTACATTTCGGTCAAGGCGACCTTTGGATCCTGGCCTCTACGGTATCCTGGGCGGTCTATTCGGTCTTGTTGCGCCACCGGGCCAGTGGCCTTTCCCTATCGTGCCGCTTTGCCGCCTGCATATTGGCCGGCGTGGTGATCCTCCTGCCCTTCACGATCTGGGAAGGCTTTACCTCGGGGCCGCCGGCTGTGAACAGCTACACCCTAACCGCAGTTGGCTTTCTAGCCATTGTGGCCTCTTTCGGGGCCTACCAGGTGTACGCCTTCATCCAGCGCCACTTAGGTGCCGGGCCCACCTCGTTGCTGATGTATCTGGTCCCGGTCTACAATGGCGCGCTGGCCTATTACTTGCTGGACGAGCGTCTGGCCTGGTACCAGGTGATCGGGGCCGCGTTGGTTTTGCCCGGTATCTTTTTTGCCACCTATAAATTCGGTCCGCCCGCCGACCAGCCTCGAAAAGCCAAGCAAGGAAACTCTGATGGAAAATGATGGGAAACAAAGATGTGATTGGTGTGGCAGCGATCCCCTCTACGTGGCCTATCATGACCAGGAATGGGGGGTGCCCATCTACGATGATCGCCAGCTTTTTGAAAAGCTGATACTGGACGGTTTTCAGGCCGGCCTGTCCTGGATCACCATCTTGAAAAAACGTGAGCGCTTTATCGAGGTCTTTGATGGTTTTGAGCCGAAAATCATCGCGGCCTACGGCCCCGAAAAGGTGGAAGCCTTGATGCAGGACGCGGGCATCGTGCGCAACCGGGCCAAAATCCTGGCCACCATCGGCAATGCCAAGGGCTGGATCGAGATTATGGAAAGGGAGGGCGGCTTTTCCCCCTTTCTGTGGAACTTCGTGGGCGGATCACCCAAGGTTAATCGATGGCGCTCCCACGCCGACGTACCAGCCGAAACCTCGGAATCTCGCGCCATGTCCAAGGCGCTTAAGAAACGAGGCTTCCGCTTTGTCGGCCCGACGATCTGTTATGCCTTTATGCAGGCCGTCGGTTTGGTCAACGACCATACCATCGACTGCTTTCGCCATGGAAAAGTGGGCGGCTAAGCGGCACCAACGGCATCTGCCTTTCGACAGTGGGCCACCACCACTTCGACCATTTGCGGCATCAAGGGCCCGGGTAGATCATGGGCCATCCCCGCAAAACATTTCATCGTCGCACCAGGAATGATCCGAGCCGCCTTTTCACCGGTTGCCAAGGGTATGAGGGGGTCCCGGTCACCGTGAATCACCAAGGTGGGGCAACGAATTTGCGGCAAAAGGTGGACTCGCGAGCCGCTATTTTCCATGGCCGAGCGCTGCCGCGCAATGCCACCGGGACAATAACAGCGCGCGACCACCGCCTCGGCCTCGCTCCGGTGCTCCGCCGCCGTCTTTAAAAATACCGGGCTGCCGTAGATAGCGGCGTCACGGGCCATTTTTGCAATCGCCCCCTCACGGTCTTGCATCGCCGGCCAGGGTTCGAAGAGGGCATTCATGGCCTCCTTGGGACCCTGGATCGAATGAGCCTCCCCCGCCGAGGACATGACCGATATGAGGCTGCGCACCCGCGTGGGATAATCCGCTGCCGCCACCTGGGAGATCATGCCCCCCATGGAAATCCCGAAGAGGTGCGCACGATCGATCTCCAGGGCTTCCAACATGCCGACCAAATCAGCGGCCATGTCGTAGACGCTATAGATCGCCGGTGGTGGACTGTCCGGCGTCTCGCAAGGTCCCAGTTTTTCCGACAGCCCCGCATCCCGATTGTCGTATTGCAGCACCCGGAATCCAGCGCCGGCCAAACCTTGCGACAGCGCTTTGGGCCATTCGATGATCTGGGAGCCCAATCCCCTGGTCAGCACGATAACAGGCGCGCCCTCGGGGCCATCTAATTCGTAATAGAGTGAGAGCCCCCTGGCGTCGATTTTCGGCACTTTACCTGTTTCCCTTTCTAAACGGGTGGCAATCGATTCATGATCCAATCGCTGAAAAGCGTCACCGCCGGATTGGCATGCTCTCGGCCCGTAACGATGAGATAGTAGTTATCGCGCCCTCGAACCGGCAGGTCGATGGGATAAACCAGATCGCCCCGCTTTAGATGTTCAGCCACCAATATATCATGCCCTAAGGCAATGCCTTCACCCTGCTTTGCCATTTCGTAGGCCAAAACAAAAGTGCTAAAAAAGTGTCCGTTAAGGCCTTTTAGATCCGTGCGGCCCGCCGCCTCGGCCCAATAGTCCCAACCATCGCCCAGCCCCACCAGGTGGAGGATTGACTCCTGCGCCAAATCCGCCCCGCCTTCAATTCGCGCCGCCACTTCTGGCGCACAGACGGGCCGAAGCATCACCGGCTTCAACAGCCGGGCCTCATCCCCATACCACTCACCACGACCGTAGCGAATTTCAACGCTAGCGAGGGAGCCTTCATAATCCATGTCCGTCAGGGCCGTGGTCACATGCACCCTAAGGCCCGGGTTGGCCGCCAGAAATTCCCCCAGGTGAGGCATCAGCCAAAAGGTACAAAAAGCATTGTTGGCCTTAATGTGAAGGTATTCCTGATCGCCGAACCCGAGAAAGCTCTGGGTTCCCTCCTCCAATACATGGAAGGCATTGCGCACAAAGGGCAGATAGTTCCGGCCAGATTCGGTTAGCCGCAGGCCTCGTTGCCCCCTCAAGAACAAAGCCTGGCCCAAAAAGCCTTCCAGCAGGCGCACTTGCTGGCTGACCGCCGATTGGGTGATGAATAGCTCGGCTGCCGCCGTGGTAAAGCTCAAATTGCGCGCCGCCGCCTCGAATGACCGCAGCCAATTCAGCGGCGGCATGCGCTTTTGGACCGGCCCTTTCATGTCCTAAAACCCTGCCATTACTTTTACTTATAATTTGACCCAAAATTTGTCGTTTGCCAAGCTAACGGTATTATCGCTTTTATTTCCCATCGGCTCGGGACGGACAAGACGTTGTTCAGGGTCGGAATATGGTGGCCAATAAAGGCTGAGGATATGGATATGAATACGCCCAACATCACCCCCCTCAACAATCCCTCAGAAGAGATGGATCATCAGCAGGACCGTGTGGAATTGGCAGCAGCCTTCCGGTGGGCTGCTCGCTATAACCTGCACGAGGCAACGGCCAATCATTTCAGCTTGGCGGTCTCGAATGATGGCAGCCAGTTTTTGTGCAATCCCAACGGCCGCCATTTCTCGCGCGTCAAAGCCAGTGAGCTGCTGCTGTTGGATGCCAACGACCCCAACACCTTGAACCGACCGGACGCGCCCGATGCTTCCGCCTGGTCTTTGCACGGCGCGGTCCATCGAGCAGTGCCTCATGCCCGTTGTGCCCTTCACCTCCATCCGAAATATGCAACCGTGCTCGCGTCCCTAAAGGACAGCACCATCTACCCCATCGACCAAAACACCATGCGCTTTTTTAACCGCATCGCCGTGGATGACGGTTTTGAGGGCATGGCCCTGGGCGATGAGGGCGACCGTGTCTGCCGTAACTTCGGCAACAAGTCGGTCATGATGATGGGCAACCATGGAGTCATGGTGATCGGACCCAGCGTGGCACAGGCCTTTGACACCCTTTATTACCTGGAGCGGGCCTGCGAAACCCTGGTCTCGGCTTATATGACGCAAAAGGAACTGCGAATCGTAGACTCTGAGGTCGCAGAAAAAACAGCTCAGCAGTGGGAAGAATACAGCAATCTCTCCGAGCTGCATTTTCGCGAGTTAATGGCCATTCTCGACGAGGAAGAGCCAAGTTACCGCGCTTAGGCACACACCCCGCGAAATTCCTTCACCGGTCCCATAAAGAGGACTTGACTGCCATGTCTGAAGTAATGGCAACTAACGCCGCTTCCTCGAATATAAAATTGGATAAAAAAAGCCTAAAAGCCTTGATGCGGCGCAATGACCGGGCGGGTTTGACTTGGGTGTCGCTTTGGATCATCGGCCTGAGCGTCACCGGGATCCTGCTCTATGGCTCCTTTGGGACCTGGTGGCTCGTGCCTGCCATGATACTCTATGGCATTGTTCTGACGCTGCCGTCCTATGCCCTTTCCCATGAGTGTGCCCACGGCACGGCGTTTCGCACCCGTTGGATCAACGAGACATTCTTTTGGATCTCGTCACTGATTTATTTTGAGGAGCCCAATCACCGCCGTTATGCCCATGCTCGGCACCACACCTATACCTGGATCCGGGCTAAGGATGCGCAGATCACCTTTCACACGCCCCTGACCTTAAAGGGCTGGTTCATGGAGATCAGCGGCCTCGGGCAATATCTCTACGAAGCAAAGATTTTGCCACGCAATGCGCTGGGGCTCTTTAATCAGGAGATCAAGGAATTCACGCCCGCCAGCGAACTCCCCAAACTCAAATGGGGCGCACGGGCCTTTCTTGCTTTTTACCTAGGGCTGGCCGGATTGAGCATCGCCTTTGCCTGGACCTGGCCGCTTTACTTCCTGCTCATACCGCGGTTGATCGGCGCCCCCTTCATGCTCTTGGTCACCCTCATTCAGCATGTGGAAATGCAGGAGGATCAGCACGATATCACCAAGTCGACCCGCTCCTGCCGGACCACTTGGCTGGGCCGCTTCCTCTATATGAATATGAACCACCACATTGAGCACCACCTCTATCCCATGGTGCCGTTCCATGCCCTGCCCGCCCTCAACGGGGCGATCAAAGATCAGTTGCCAGAGCCCGACCCCGGCTTTATACGCACCAATCTAGAGGTCGTGGGCGTGGTGATCCGGCGCAGCCTGGGCCGCAACACAAAGGCTGCCACCATCCGTCAAGCCGCCAGCCAATACTGAACTTTTCGACCCTACAAGGCATTCTTCAAATCCCCGCAAAAAGGACCCGGGAGATCTTCATGACCGAGCCCCCTGAAAATGACTGGCACCTGGTTGGCCCTTGCGACGATATCGATGAAGAAGATGTCATTCGCTTTGAGCTGGGCGAGCGGATTTTCGCGGTCTACAACACGGTATCCGGATTTTACGCCACCGACGGCATTTGCACCCACGAGGTCGCCGAGCTGGCCGACGGCCTGGTGATCGATGAGATCATCGAGTGCCCGCTACACCAGGGCCGCTTTCACATTCCCACCGGCAAAGCTAAAAGCCCGCCGGTCTGTGAGGACCTTAAAACCTATCCGGTCAGGGTGGAAGACGGGCAGATCTATATCAAAGCCTAACCGCGAAAGGTAAACGGGCGAACCCAAAGGTTCGCCCGCTGGTCTTTAAAGGCCCTAACGGCCTTTGGCGCCGCGCTTTATTGCTGCCGCCTCAAGGCCGCCAGTCCATCGAACAGAATGGTGAGCTGCTCTTTGGTCTTGTCGATCATCTCCAGGTGGCTCGAGGGGTAAACCGTGCCGCTTTGGTAAAACACCATGGGGAAGGTGTAATCCCGCTCGGACATGATCACCATAATGGTGTCTTCGCCCTCGTAGGCGTTCTGGTTAAAGAAATTCGACTTGAAATCCACCTGCAGGCGCAAGGATGCATAGGCGATGCAGCTTTGGTCCAAGAAGCCGCCGGCACTGGCGGTGATATTAATCACCACCGTCGTCAGACCGTCGGGATTATAGGGGACGTCCATCTTGTCGAGCTGTTCCTTCGCCAACTCCATAAAAGGGGCTTCGTCCTTAAAGCCACACTTATCAGCGTTGGGGGAAAACAGAACTTTGATATCCTTGTGGTACTGAACCTCGGAGGTGATATCCCGCGCCATAGCCGGTAGCGACATCAAACAAGCCGCAATGAATGGGATCAAGATTTTCATGGAATTTTCTCCTCTTTTAAGGCGTTGGAAAATCACAGAACAGTTGGAAAGAAATAGGACATCAATAACAGTCCTGCGTCTCTGGCGAGGAGGATACCACCGGTAGAAAAAAACGAAAGGCAATTGCAGTCAAAAAACCATAAGAAATGCGCCTTAACCGCTATAAGCCCACCCTAGCCAAGAACTGCGATCCATCCAACAACCTTGCGCAGGCCCGTCGCTTAGCACAGCCTAAGAATCCGCCGCACGTTGGTCCTGACAATGGAACAACCTGTCCGCCTTCTCGTCCATCGACACCCAACTGAATCGATCATTTATGTTGCGACCTCGAGCGCTAATTTTTGGCGCGGCGCCTCTTTCAGAGGATGTTCTTCGGAGAAATCTTGAAGGCTATTTCGATGACAAAAAAAATCGGAAAACGACATCGAAGACTTTGTATTATTACGGTCAAAAGCGCCGTTTGCCCGCTCAGGTCGGATTCCGAAATAATTCTTTATCTTAATCTATTGCTTTAAGTTCCTTTTCATCTAGTATTTACCAAACAAGTGGATGGCGAAGGCTGACGTGTTTGCGCGGCCTTATAGGAAGAACATCAAAGTGGATCTTGGACTGGAAGATCTGATCAGGCGCATCCAAATGGATAGCACCCGGGGCGTGGCGACCCAGGCGAGAATTTACGGAAATTCTCAGGTGCCGTGCCTGGTTTGGCATGTGCGCACCACTAATCCTCAGTCCCTGTGGTTGGCGTGGGAGCTTTTGTGCCATCGCCCGGCTCAGGAATTTACCATCGTGATGATCAGCGATACCTGGATCATGCGCGAGACTTTTGCCGATCCCCATGCGGCGCGCGAGCGGATAGAAGAAGCCTGCTTGAGCTTGAGGCAAACCAATGTAATGCGCCTGTCGCGCTTTCGCTCTCAAAAGGTCTCACCGCTGCACGAGGATTGCTCGCGCCTAGCCCATGTGGTGCGCTCATGGCAAAAGCACCGTGGCGAGATCAGCAATGTTTTTCTGACCTCCCTGGAAGAACTCAGCCTGTTGGATCGGGCCATCATCCTAAAGCACGATGAACGGGACGATAGCTTGCGCTACGCCTACATCGGGGATGGCTTCAGAAACCGTTGCGGCAAGAGCTGGCCTGAGGAGGCTCTGGGCACCCGTTGTGATCGGGAGCAGCCGGACTACGACTACACCAATTGGACCGCGTCTCATTACCGCACGGTTTTTCAGCATGACGAGGCCCGCCGGGACCTCATCGATTGCATCATCCAAGATGCGGAAAGCCAATCCTATTTCAGCCGGGTCCAGTATGACCGGGTGGTATTGCCGGCCAGGCTAGCTAACGGGCGACCTGCTTTAATTTCGGTCTCCGAGGTTGCGCCCGGACTTCTCCCGTTAATTCCATAGACTGGCAGAGCCCCCACAAGAGCTCGCAACGGTCCATCCAAACCAAATATAAAGACAAGCGCGGCTCGGATTTGGCGTTACGCCATTCGATGCCCGGCTCCACGTTTCGGTAGCCATAGCGCGCGACGACGCCGCGGTCCACCAAGGGCTTTTCGATAAAGCTGACGGTGTAATGGGTATTCCATAATAACAGGGCCATGACTCGCGATATTCGGGGCATCAAGCTGGAAAAATGGCGGCCCCGATGATCTCGGTGATACCAACCCCCACCCGAATAACAGATGGTGCCGCCCATGCGGCTTGCCGAGGGGGCATCGCAGCTACAGCTTTCCAATGGTGCAGCGGATGCCGAGGGATCGTCATAAAATATCTCTAGGGTTTCGATAGCCTCCGCCAGGTTGCTACCGGTTAGCCCGAAACAGCGAGCCGCTTGGACCACCACGGTGCGCCCCCTTTGATCCACGCCCTTAATCCAGAAGGCCCGCGACAGATCGCCATAGTCGGGATTGAACATGGGCATGGGCGCGAACCAGGAATCTCGATTTTCCCGATTGGTGGCCACATAGGCCTCAAAATCTCGCTCCAGGCTGAGCGTAATACCCGCCGCAGCCACTTCTTTTTCCGCGTGATAGAGAAAGTGCCAACCAACATCCCGATCATCGAAGGATTCCCGAATAAACTTCGACAGCAATATGGAAGATCTCACTCAAATACTCCAAAAATATAAATATTATTAAATCGTCAACATTCATGAAGCTAGCACACCTTTTATTAATATTCTACCACTTTTAATTTGGGCTTTTTCAATAATTAAATTAATATTCATGTAATAATTCTTATACATAAAAGTAAAATACATTAGAAATTGGCCTAGACGTTTTAGGCAAGGGCGTCGCTGGTCGAGAGCGGTTACCGACGACCTCCGACAGGATCTCCCCGCTTGCCGGCCCGCCCATGCGCGGCTAATAAGACAGGCGAGGGCTCCGAAGGATCGAAACAGGGCAGGCTTAGGATGACGCAGGGCGAGGAGGAAGCACACCCGACGGAGCCCAGAGACCCGGTTCCCCTCTTCATCCCCCTGCTGCTGATCTTTGCATCCGTAACCTCGATCCTTTCCACGGACCTTTACACACCCTCGCTGCCCCATTTGGTAGATATCTTTGACAGCGACGCCATGACGGTTCAGCTCACCATGACCTTGAACCTGGCCGGCTTTGCCATCGCCCAGCTCTTTTACGGACCCTTGTCTGAGCGGGTGGGACGGCGGCCGGTGATCCTTTGCGCCATGGTCGCTTTCGGCCTAGCGAGCCTGGCCTGCGCCTTGGCCTTTTCCATTGAGAGCCTCATCATCGCCCGTACCTTCCAGGGCCTGACCGCTTGCGCCGAGGCGGTGATCGGATACGCGGTGGTGCGCGAGCTCTATGGCGAAACCGGCGCGGTTAAGGTCCTGGCAGCCTACGGCATGGCCATCGCCGTGGCGCCGGCCGTGGGCCCGGTGATCGGCGGCCAGATGCATGTTTGGTTCGGCTGGCGCTCCAACTTTTTTCTTATGACCGGCTTGATCGTGGTGGCCTGCTACTTTTTATGGCGCCATCTGCCTGAGACTCTGGCCCGGCCGGATCCGCGGGCCATCGATCCGCGCCGCATGATGTCCGGCTATCTGTCCCTTCTCAGAAACCCCCGATACATGGCCTACTGCGGTTTGACCGCCATCACCTTCAGCGGCCTTTTTGCCTTCATCACGGCGGCGCCTTTCCTCTATATCACCACGCTTCAGGTGCCGACCGAACGTTATGGCTATTATTACGCCGGCATCATTGTCGCCTATTTCCTGGGATCCCTGCTCGTCAACCGCCTCGCCGGGCGCTTTTCCATCGACGCTATGGTGTTCTGGGGATTGGTCTTTTGCGCTTTAGGCGGCCTGAGTTTGTGGATCCTGATCGCCGGTCAGCAACAGACGCCCACCACTGTGACCGTGGCAGTGTCTCTTTATGCCTTTGGCCTGGGCCTGGTCCTGGCGACCGCCCCGATCCGCGCCTTCGATGTGGGCGGAGCGGGCTACGGCTTTGCCGCGGCCTTGCTCGGTGCTCTGGAGATGGGCGGCGGCAGTTTGGGGGCCTTAGCGGTCGGCCTGATGCACGATGGCAGTGCCCGCCCCATCGCTTGGGTGCTGGCGGCCTCTGCCATCGGCGCCCTGCTGCTCTATGCGGTTGTGCGACCCTGGCGCCAAGCCCTTCCCAGCAATCCGGGGTGACCCCCCACTCAAACCCCCGCGCGGAAGGCTATTTTTTCAGAGAAACGTCGCAAAGACTGGACAGGCGGCCCCAGTTTTCCTATAAGCCCTCGGCGTCGCCACTCATTGGCACCACCGGCCTGGCCCCAAGGGATCAGCCAGTGCGGCCGAAAAGCCAAGCGATGCAGTGCCCAGGTAGCTCAGTTGGTAGAGCACGTGACTGAAAATCCCGGTGTCGGTGGTTCGAACCCGCCCCTGGGCACCATTTTCCCGCAACGACTTAGCAGACTTTCTTCAAGTCGGACGAATTGGCCGAGTGACCATTAAGTGACCAACGGCACCAATTCCTTGCAAAACCTCGCAGAGATTTGAGCGGCTGATAAAAGCTCGCGCCATTGATCGTTGGAATTGACGCGACCCTATGCCACACAGCGGCCAGAAAAACGTCCTTTTTATTTAGTTTTTGACATTACTTTGTGCATTTCGACAAAAATAATGATCGAGCCTAACCATGATTGGCCCGTTCGAGGCACGGGCAAAGGTTGTCCGTGCACCGGAACCATAATCAGGTCAAATGGTCCTCTGCCGGCCCGTGAAAAATCAAACGCCAGACGCCATCTTCCTGATGAAACCTGTTCACCATGCGGACCTCACCCGGATTGAGCTGCTCGAGGCAATAGACCGTTGCTAGGCCGTTGGCGATAAAAAGATCTTCGACCTGACAATAGATCGTCGGCGGCGAGCGCATGATCACCGCCCAAGAAGAGAGGACTTTGGCGCGTCCCTCCTCGCGCCAGGAGGAGGGGTGTTCGACAATGATGGGCTCAACCTTGCCCCAGATATCGACCATTGCCGCCATGTCGCTTTCCCGAAAGGCCCGATAAAACTCGCTGTTGGCCGCCAGAACGGCGGCGCGATCCGCCTCGGTTTGATCGGCCGCCGCGAGCTGGGCCGCCATCGCCCAACAGACAGCGACGAAGAAAAAAATAACAGCACGGGCGATAGCCTTACGCCGAAACCAATAGGCTTGTGTTTTCAACTCCCCACTCCTTATTGCGTTCTTGATTTCACCCGATATTCCCCATTTCGATCCCTTCTGAGGTATTTGCCGTTGCTGAACCATTCAATCAAGCAGGCCGCCGTCAGAACTGATCGCGAAGCTTTGGAATGCGAGCTTGACGAAGCGACCAAATCGGAGCCGCAGAGGGCCGGTTTGCACTTCCCCTTATGCGTTCCCCGCTAAATCCCCACTCCAATGTCCTCAACCTACCACAATAGCTAAATTGTCACGCTTGCGTGGATGCCAAAATCAGCCGATTATTTGGGGAAGGCATTAACTTTCTGTTTGGGCCACTTAAGAGGGGTTGATGAATCCAAACCCCCTTAAATTTCTAATGCAAGTATTTCAAACGACTTGCGTGTGTCATAGATGCGCCTCGCAGTGTCCCACCCTTCAGTGTCCATTTTAAGCCACTCGATCATCATCCACTTCTTTCACGCTCCATCGCCTCTTTGAAGGATGTCGAGCCGTAGCTGCATAAGGGCCTTTGGATATGTCCGCTCACCATGCGCTGAAGAACGCTCTTCGGATCGGTCGGCAAGGTGACGTCAGACCCCGAACTGCCGAAGGCCCGGGCCATCGATGGTCGCCGCTCACCCTGATGGCCGCCATCGCCATTTGTTGGAACACAGCCCGTTTGTCCCCAGTGGTCGCCGAACGCCTATTCTTTGTTCCAGCGGAACTTTGGCCCACGCTTCAACGCTCGGATGGACGCAGGTCCAATTGCTGGGAGAAAATTAGTGGCCGAAAAAGCGGCAAGCAACGCGGCTGTAATACAGTAGTTCGCGCGTTACAGATTATAAACGATAGCGTAGAAAGTTGGGCTATATTATCGAAGAACAATGGACACAATCTCATGCCTCACGACCAAATACTTGTTACCACCCCGTAAAGCGAAGTTCTTGAAGACCTCTTTTTTAAGAAACGAGATTGAGACTCAAGCCCATGAAAATGTCAGCAACTGCACTCTCTTTGGCTGCCCAGACAGTAGTCACGCAAAAACTCATTCGTGGATCGGTTCAGAAAACACCGTGCATTCAATCCAGATCTCATTCAAACGCGGCGAATGGCCTATTTTTTAAATGTGAAAATTTCCAAACAACTGGTTCGTTCAAGCTGCGCGGCGCGATGTCGAAACTATCCTCATTGCCGACGGACGTACCGGTCATAACCGCATCGTCTGGGAATCACGGCATCGCTTGCGGTCATGCGGCACAGATGACCGGACATCGCCTTTCAGTCGTGTTGCCTGAGACCGTTGCGAAAGCAAAACTGGCCCAAATCGAGAAGACTGGTGCGGCACCAATCCTGTATCCCGGTGATTCAGGTTTGGCGGAGCGACATGCACGCGACCTGGCGGCCAGAGACGGGTATGTTTATGTTTCCCCCTACAATGACAAAGCGATAATGGCGGGACAGGGAACGATTGCACTGGAGCTTCTGGAGCAGCTTCCGCGCCTTGATCGAATTTATATATCGATGGGTGGGGGCGGATTGATCTCCGGCATTGGTTCGGTCGTGAAGTCCTTTTCGCCGGATACCGAGATCATCGGCGTCAGTGCCATCAACTCCGCAGCGCTGGCCGCAAGTATGGAAGCCGGCTCGGTGATTGACATCGACCATTTCCCGACGCTCGCTGATGGCTGCGCTGGCGCCATGGATCATGACTCGGTGACCTTCCCGATCGCATGTGAGGTGATTGATCGCGTTGTTCGTTGTTCGGAAACTCAGATCAAAGAGGCGCTTCGGCATTTAGCCTGGCACGAGAACATGCTTGTGGAGGGAGCAGCGGCGCTGGCGTTGGCCGCCTATTTTTCTGACACCCCCCTACCCGCCGACCAGATCAGTGTGGTTCTGTTATGTGGAGCAAATTTCGATCGATCGACTCTGCAACCGGTTCTGTTTCAAGAAAACTGACATGATGGATGCGTTCATAACCGCGCTCATCAATCCGATATAGTCGTTTCAAATCAGACGGAAGCCTGTGTGCAATGCGTTTGTTGTTTTTGCTCGATCCATTTATTGAAGCTGTGCTTCACGACTGCCCCACGCAGACAATTGCGTCGAGCCCATGCGATGATCGCAAGTCAAGAATTTGAACTGGGAGTCGTTTTCGCGCAAATTTGTGAATTTGCTTATTAGTATTTCTTGTACTCTCGGATGAGGGCCTCTCTCATCATGATCGATAATGAAACCAAAACAAAAAACCATGCAAGGGCGTAAAAAATCACTCTATAAATAAAATAGTTGCCATCTGGATCTAAATGAAGACGCAGAACCCCAATCCCAACTCCCACCAGAATCCATACTACGAGATAGATTAGAAAACCGGGAATGTTTTTTCGATACACGACATAGTTTGGAGCTTTCAGAAGCAGCGCCATTTACGTCGCTAATCCGACCACACCAAAGACCCAATATGAAGCTGCAAAAATGCCAGAAACTCCTAAAATAACCATAGCGTCCGTAATGGCCGTCGTGAAGGCGCGCCTATTGTTCTCAGCCTCAAAATCCATCAGGTTCGCCTTTTAGTACTTTTCTAGTTTGACCTCTTTTTCTCGATGGTATCATGCGAAATCTGAGCTTGTCGCAAAAACTTCCGACAAAACATGGGCGCATCATCGTTGACCTGATCGTTGGCCGTTGATGAGATTCGACCTCTCCATAGAGGGGATCTTTGACCCCATTCCGAGGGCAAGGCGGCCGCTAGAAACACCGGAACCCTATCGAGATATCCGGCACAGTTCATTGCGGCGGGACGTGAATGTGCACCAGACCCCCTGCATATCTCCGCCTTATGAAGGAGATTTGCGACAAAAGGGCATAAAGCCGCGTTCTCTTCGGGAAGGCGCGGACGTAATTGATGATGTTCGCCTCGCAGTCGCCCATCGATGTACGCACAAATGTCGGGATGTCTTCCAGATGAATGCCCCATGGCATCTCAGGCGTGGTGTATTTCTTGGTTATCCGCCAGCCTTTCATCGTCATCGCCGATACGTAGGGCGTGATCGTGTCAAAGTAGATCTCACTTCCGGGGAATCTGGCAGCGATCTCCGACAGGAGCCTGCGCACGTCGTTTTCACTGAAGTACATCAAAAGCCCTGCTGCAGTGATGAAAATCGGCCGGTCACGAGGCACCGCCTCCAACCAGGATAAATCCATGGCCGATTGCGCCACCTGAATGCCATCGGAGATTTGGGGCAAGAGCCGGTTACGCAGCTCGATCGCCTCGGGGAGGTCGACTGACACCCAAGTCAGCCCTTCGTTGCCGATGCGCCAATACTGTGTATCAAGGCCTTCGCCCAAGGCCACGACGAGGGCGCTCCCGGCGTGCCGATCCGCAAAGCCACGCATAAGGTCGTCGCAGATGCGCGCGCGGACGGCGTGCAACACATTGGGCTTCCCGAAAGTCCCTCGAAAGTCGTAGTTAATCTGCGAGACCAAATCTCGTGCCAAGGGATCGTCGATGAGCCTGTCCTTGCGCGCTGCCTCTGCCGCACGATTCCACAAAGGCCATAACATCGTTTCCGGCACGCCGGAGAGCGAAACTTCAAACTTGGACGGTCGGTCTTTCAAAGTGTCCCTCTCAATTCTGGAACGTGGTGCTACACTCATTAAGGACCTGAGTCAGGTGCCTTTTACCAAAAATGATTGGAGATAGCATCTCTTCCCAAAAACGGACACTCAATCCCATATCATCGCCAGGCTAACCGGTGCAATCCAGTCGACATGAGCTCATGCCAATAGGGCACGCCGGTTAAGACGACTGTTTGGGAGCGCACATGATCCGTAGAAGACGGGCTTCCTTAGAACAGTCTGGCGCCAAGCTCGATCGCATTTGCAAGGACCGGAAAACTATTGCGGTGAGGCCAAACGCGACTCGCCCCAATAGCAGAACGTCGCTTTTTTGCGGCAGGGGCCAATCCCCCCGAGGAAAGAGCCAAAGCCTGATCTGTGCTGAGAGCGGTCAAACTGGGCGCGGTTTGAGGGTTGCTGCCCAAAGGTGTGGGCGGCGGTCCCTTCCCTGCCCTTCGTACTCTCTGGAAGTCCTATGGAATCATGCATCGACGTGCGCAAAACGGTCCAACTGATAAAGGGCCATGCAATCCATCCCAGTGACTTGACCTCCCGCATATTTTAGCCAGATGGGATATCTAGGGAACCGACTGGTCCTTGTTAAAAGAGCCCAATGCTGTCGGTTTGAGACCGCCTCTTTATTTCATTTTATTTCATAGGCTTAGTGGAGTTTCCTAAGGTCGCCTCTCTTGAAAAGCGAGCCAGCCCGACAATCGCCTCGGGCGGGGGCCCTGCCAGCCAGATCCGTTAACCTTGAATGCGAAAACGACGAAAAAGATCATGTCAAATCGCCACCGTTGGAGACGGCGGTGTAAACCGCTTCGGGCCCAGCATGGTGTTTATATTCTGGGAATTGGCGGGCCGGGCTGATCCACAAAGACGGCGACGAACTGGAAAACTCGATCGGAGAGGCAAAAGGGTGAGCGCCGCCCGCCCTAAAACAGCTCAAAAAGCACTTAAGTGTTATCGCTTTGCTAACCGACCAAATTTTCAGCGGAATTTAACGGCCTTTTGCTATTAGGGAGTGCTTAATGACCGGGTAACTGACTGAGTTAAACCATGCCGTCCAGGCAGACCCATCGCCCGCGATTGCTTGACCGGCCGTTGAACGAAATTTGTTTAGGCAGCCCAATACCTTACCATGACCCAAGGTGCCGCTGAAATCCTCTTGGTAGAAGACAGCTCCCGCAATTCGGGTGATATAATCGGCTGCTTGAACCCCAGCTTTGGCCTCAGGCGGGTTTTTACCGAACAGTTAGCAGGCGTCGAACCGGGTTTGCGCCTCCCCTATGTCCTTAACGTGGACTTGGCCAAACTGCCGGGCAAACCCGAGATAGAGTCGCTCATCGGCCGCTACGACGGGGCGAAAATTTTCATACTGGACGATTGTTCCCGCCGTGATTTCATCAAGGTCCACGACTTAGGCGCAACCGACTATTTCGTCCGGCCACTTAGCGAGATCGAGCTGGCCCCAGCCATCATCCGCGCCCTTAACCGCAACGCGGAGACCGCCTGGCGCTCCCTCAACAGCACCCAGCGGGGCGCCTTACGGGTGAGCGTAAAGTGCTTTGAAGATTGTTTTTCCCGCGCTGCCGGCGACGAGGCCTTGCCTGCCGAGGATCTGAAGTCCACCTCCGCCAAGATCCTCCAGGCCACCGCGGGCGAGGACCTGGATACTTGGATGGCGGCCCTGCGCAATCACCACAGCTATACCTTCCGCCACAGCATGTTTGTCTGCGGCACCATCTCGGCCTTTAGCCATGCCATCGGCATTCGCGGCATTGATTTGGAGTTGTTGGTCCAAGGTGCCCTCCTGCATGACATCGGTAAGGCGGGCATCCCCCTTCACGTCTTGGACAAACCCAGGGCCCTTGACGACGCCGAATGGAAAGTCATGCGCCGCCATCCGGAAATCTCCCGCCGTTACCTGCTGCAACAAGATCACCTGGATCCGCAGATCGTCGCCATGGCGGCCCACCACCACGAACGCCTGGACGGCCGTGGGTACCCTGATGGGCTTAAGGGATCTGAAATCAACGACTACGTCCGCCTGGTGGCGATCGGCGATGTCTTTTCCGCCCTGGTGGATAAGCGCTCCTACAAAGCGGCCTTGCCCAAGGAAGAGGCCATCAAGATCATGATGCGGGCTCAGGACCACCTGGATATGGATCTGGTCAGCACTTTCCGAGACTTTATCCTATCTTCCTAAAAACCTTCCCGCACGTTGATGCAGTGACGGACGCTCGCGGCACCGGCATTCCTGCCCCTCCGTCGGCCTATTCGGCATCTCCAACCTCATAATAACAAGCGCTCATGAAGAGTTGATCGTCATTCCGGCCCCGCATGGGGGGATTTTTCGGTCAGGGGCTGTTTTTGCACCGGTAAACGCCTACATAGGCCTCGACTGAAAGGGGGCGGATTCGGGCCCCGTGACCAAAGATTTAGGAGCACTCTGCCATGTCCCAACAAACGTCCAGCGCGCCAGCGACTGCCCCACAGCGCAGCCTCCAAGGCCGCAGCGCCATTGTGACCGGCTCGACCAGCGGCATCGGGCTCGGGGTCGCCACTGCCCTGGCCGCGCGCGGCGCCAAGGTGGTCTTGAACGGCCTGGAAACCGCTGACCAGGTGGAGGAGATCCGTGCCAATCTGAGCCGGGAACACGATACGGAGGTCGCTTTTGCGGGAGCTGATTTGAGCAAGCCCGAGAACGTGGTCGCCATGGTGGAGCAGGCCCGTGCCGCCGTTGGCCCCATCGACATCCTGGTCAACAACGCCGGCATTCAGTTTGTCTCGCCCGTGGAAGACTTTCCAACCGAGAAGTGGGACGCGATCCTATCGATTAACCTCAGCGCCGCCTTTCACGGCATCAAGGCCAACTTTGCGCAAATGAAAGACCGGGGCTGGGGTCGCGTCGTCAACATCGCCTCCGCCCATGGCCTGGTCGCCTCGCCCTATAAGGCCGCCTATGTGGCCGCCAAGCACGGGGTTGTGGGCTTGACCAAGGTCGTCGCCCTGGAAGGCGCCGAGGCCGGCGTGACCTGCAATGCCATTTGTCCCGGCTACGTCTGGACCCCGCTGGTCGAGCAACAAATTGAAGACCAGGCCCGCGCTCACAAAATCTCCCGTGACGATGTGATCCGGGACGTCCTGCTCAAGAACCAGCCCAACAAAAAGTTCGCGACCGTCGAGGAAATCGGTGCGGCCACCGCCTTCCTTTGCAGCAACGAGGCTCAGTCCATCACCGGGACGGCCATGCCGGTTGACGGCGGCTGGACGGCTCATTAAGGCTGCGAAGGGCTCTCTCCCTGAAAGGGATCGGCGATGAAAAATGCGCAACGAAAGTCGGCCAAGAAGCGCTCGGCAAAGACCGTGAACCTGGCCCTACAGGGCGGCGGCGCCCACGGGGCCTTTGCCTGGGGAGTGCTAGACCGCCTGTTGGAGGAAGAGCATCTCTCCTTCGAGGGGATCAGCGCCTGTAGCGCCGGCGCCATGAACGGCGTGGTCATGGCCTCGGGCCTTAGCAGCGGCGGACGGGACGGCGCAAAAAAGGCGCTGGCGGACTTTTGGCGCCGGGTCAGTCAAAGCGCCCTCTTTAGTCCGCTACAGCCGTCGCCGCTGGATCGCATGATGGAGAACTATTCCCTAGAGAACTCCCCCACCTACGCCATGCTCGACATTATGAGCCGCCTGTTTTCCCCCTATCAATTCAATCCGCTGAATATCAACCCGCTCATGGCTATTTTAACAGAAACGGTGGATTTCGAGCGCCTGCATCGGGACTGCCCGGTCAAGCTCTTCTTCTCCGCCACCAATGTGCGCACGGGCAAAGTGAAAATCTTTAAAAACCAGGACGTCACGGCAGATGCGGTCATGGCATCGGCCTGCCTGCCGTTTCTGTTTCAAGCGGTCGAGATCGAGGGCGAGCACTATTGGGACGGGGGCTACATGGGCAATCCGGCGCTTTATCCCCTGATCTACAACTGCAAGAGCCCGGATATCGTAGTGGTGCACATCAACCCCCTCAACCGGGACGAGGAGCCAAAAACCGCCCACGATATCTTGAACCGGATCAACGAAATCAGCTTCAACTCTTCGCTTATGCGCGAAATGCGCGCCATCGCCTTTGTGACCAAGCTGATCGACGAGGGCGAGGTGAAGGCCCACAAACTCAAACGCCTCTTGATCCACGCCATCGAGGCCGACGCCTTCATGCAGGAGCTCACTGTCTCCAGCAAGCTTAACCCGGACTGGGACTTCCTCTGCCACCTCCACGACGTGGGCCGCACCACCGCCGAAGCTTGGCTCGCCGACACCTATGAACAGCTTAATGATAAGTCATCAATCGATATCTCCGAGCGCTATTTGTAAAAATGGATGGCCAGTCCCAAGGCTTTTATTTGTCATGTCTGCGTAAAGACACTCAACGATGTTTTTTCTGGGGACACTAGAAAATCCGATTAATAATCTATCTCGTCATCACGCTTGGGGTCGCAATTTTCATTCTTCTGGCTGGTGAGGGTCAAAAGGCTTACCTGATACTCGCCGGCCTCTTTATCGCCGAGGCGGTTCTATTCTTTTGCTTAGAAAAAAAGGCAAAAAGAAAAAAATGAAGTGATCAGAGATATGATATTTACTGTTGTGTTATTTTTTTGGTTCAAGCAGCGTCACCATGCCGCTAAACATTTTTTTTCGGATCTAGTAAGGAATAAGGTCCGGATCTTTGAGCTTAAGGCGCCATCTTTCCGCGGCATTTAGATACTGTTGCTATCCATGACTCCCCTCTGACAGAGCATCATCTAATAAAACACAGCACCCTGGAACTTTTGATCTGCTGCCTGCCAAATCCCTATTGCCCTTCTAATAGGCGCCATGGCACCATCCCTGTTCTTGCGGGGCTGCGGCCATGGCTGGTTCGGATAATAAGACCTAGCCGAAAAAGAGGCCCGGGTGTAACCGTCTACGGTCCCGCGTGGGGGCGGCATTTTTATGAACGATCAGGTCAAAGGGCTTTTGATCACCGGGCTGGGTGTTATTTTTGTCAGCCCCGATACCCTCTTGATTCGGCTGGTGGATACGGACCTTTGGACCACCGCCTTTTGGCGCGGCCTTTTCACCGCCTGCGGCCTAACGATCCTGCTGTTGTGCACCTATGGCCGCCGCACGCCCGAGATCTTTCGGGCCATTGGCGCCATCGGTCTTCTGGTGGTCGGGATTTTTGTCGCAACGTCCTTTTCCTTCCTGTCAGCGGTCATCCATACCACCGCGGCCAATGCCCTAATCGTCTTGGCCACGGCGCCCTTTTTCGCTGCCGTCTTAAGCAGCGTTTTCTTGAAGGAGGCGGTGCCCTTGCGCACCTGGCTGGCCATCGCGGTGGCCATCGCGGGCATTACGCTGATCGCCTGGACATCGATTGGCGCGGGCACCCTCTTTGGCGATTTCATGGCCCTGGTAACCGCTGGTCTCCTGGGGCTTAAAATCACCATTCTACGCAGCCGCAAGGCCGTCAACATGATCCCGGCGCTCGCCATCTCGTCGCTGATCGTGGCTTTGGTTGCCTGGCCCATGGGCACACCCTTCGCCGTGTCTCAGACCCAGATGACATGGCTCCTAATTATGGGCTTTATCGTGATCACGCCGGCCTCCGCCCTCATCGCCCTGGGCCCCCGCTACATCGCCGCACCCGAGGTTGCGCTTTTGATCCTGCTCGAGACCGTATTGGGGCCGCTGTGGGTCTGGTTAGTGGTGCTGGAGGAACCAAGTGCCCTCGCCTTGCTCGGCGGGACGATCGTGGTCACGGCCTTGGCCGTGCACGCCGCCATGGGACTTCGCTTTCATCGGCAACTGGCCTGACAGATTTTCACGCTTTTTGATGGTATGCCCTCTTTGGCGGCGCTATAATTTTTGCTTGAGAAAGTCGCCTATCATAGCAAAAAGGCGTAGGGCCGCTCATGTCAGACTATCGAGACATCCGATCCATCAGCCCCGACCTTTCGACCGAGGCGCTGCTGCGACACCTGATCACCGAAAAATTTCCTGGTAAGACGGTAGTGACCGCCTCTCTTAAGGCGCGCAGCATAGCGGTTTTGAAAATGGTGTCGGACATTAACCCGGGTATCGCCGTGCGGTTTTGCGCACCAGGTTTCCGCTTTCCCGAAAGCGATGCTTATCAAGACAGTATCGTCGCGCGCCTTGGCCTGATTGATGTAGAGTTGGTTCGAGGCGGCGAGACCGAGGTGCTACCCGGCGACCTATCTCACTATGAAAAAATGTGGGTGGAATATCGAGATAGCCCCGGGCGCAATCTGGAGATTGTCCACCTGAACCAGACCCTGGCCCCCTTCGACTGTTGGATTTCCGCCGTCTATCACGAGCCCAGTCCGCCCGAGGTCACCAACCGGGTGGGTGTGGAAAGCCGCCTAATCCGAGTTGACCCTCTGATCCGCTGGTCCAAGCAAGAGGTGCGCGCCTTTTTGAAGGAACAGGGCCTGCCGCTCCACCCCAGGGCCACGCGGCAACCGCCGTCACCGCCCCCCGACGACGAACCCATACCGTCTTACAGTTATTGACGACGGTCAATCACCAACCATTTGGAAACGGCTGACCAACCCCGTTTCGATCGCATAGTCGTGCAAGTAACAAAGGGGCCGGCCTTGGGCCTGGACCTCGTCGACGCCCTTGCGCACGTCCACCGCCACAGAGGGCATGATGGTCGCCGTGGTTCCGGCCCAGCTTTGCTCGATAGGCCAATGCACATGACCGCAAAGCAGCCGGATCACCTGCGGATGCCGGGCAACAACTTCCGCCAATGCCATCGCCTCCTCACCATGGCGATAGCCCCCCACATAGTGATCTCCCACATCAAAGGGAGGGTGGTGAATGAAGAGGACGGTAGGCTTCTCAGGTGCCTGGGCCAGGGTTTCCTCCAGCCAGATCTGCCGTTTCCTGCAAAAGTGTCCCTTGCGCTCGTTCGGCCCCACCGAATCCAACCCCACCAGGCGCACTGGATAATCTTCAAGTGAATAGTGCAGAAACTCACCCGTTGCCGGGAAGAGCCCAAGATCGGCAAAGGCGGCCCGCGCCGCGGCCTTTTCATCTCTGTTGCCGGGCACGACACAAAGCGGCGCTTTCAAAGGCGCCAGGATAGAGCGCAGATAGGCATACTCCCTCGGGTCCCCGTTCTGCACCATGTCCCCGGTATGAATCACAATGTCAGGACTCTGCCGATTAATTTCCGCCACACAACGGCGTAAATTGTCCGCCCGGATTGGACTCGCTGCCTGATCGCTGTCCGGCGTCAAAATATGAGTATCGCTGATCTGGGCTATCCGCATTGATGAGACATCACCCTAAAGCCTATCGTAATAGGCTTGAAGCACGGCCAAGACCTCGGGCCGGCTAAATTCCCCGGCTACGGGTTCATGATTGGCAAACATTTCCCTTAGCCGTGTGCCCGAAATGGCCAGACGATGACTTTCGTCATGGGGACAGGTGCGCTGCGTGGCCATGCCTTTGCATTTGTAGCAATAAAAGGTGATGTCCATTTTCAAAGGCACAGTTTCCAAGCTGCCCGGTGCCAATTGGTCAAAGATGTCATGGGCATCGAAGGGGCCGTAATAGTCGCCTACCCCCGCATGATCCCGGCCCACCACCAGATGAGAACAACCGAAGTTCTGCCGGAACAGGGCATGCAACAGGGCCTCTCGGGGGCCGGCATAGCGCATCTCGATGGGATAGCCCCCTTGGATTACCGTGCCCGCGACGAAGTAGTTCTCCACTAGAGTATCGATGGCTGCGACCCGCACCTCGGCCGGAATATCGCCGGGCTTTAGTTTGCCCAACACTTGATGGATCAGCAGCCCATCGCAGACCTCAACGGCAATCTTGGCCAGATATTCATGGCTGCGGTGCATGGGATTGCGGGTCTGAAAGGCCGCCACCCTGGACCAGCCCCGCGCGTCGAAACGGGCCCGGGTCTCCGCCGGCCGCAAGTAAAGCCTTTCATAGCCCTTGGGAAAGTCGCCTTCACTGAGGACCCGCACCGCACCGGCCAGATTGACCGCTTCTTGCTCCATTACCTTCGCTACGCCGGGATGGGACCGGTCGGTAGTTTTGTAAACCTCCCGGGATTCCAAGTCCCGATCGATTTCGTATTTCTCATCAAGGGTCATGACCGCCAAGATGGCCCCACTGTCCCCATCGGCAAGGGCAATCTCCTCCCCGAGCTTAAGCGCCTCAACCTGATCTTGGGAACAGGACAGCGTGATGGGAATGGGCCAGAAGACACCATTGGACAGCTTCATGTCGGTACAGACGCCGCGCCAGTCATCATGACCCATGAAGCCTTCAAGTGGCGTATAGGCCCCCATGGCGAGCATCAAAAGATCGGAAGTCTCCCGCGAGGACATGGCCACGGTCTTGAGGCCCGCCGCCCGCTCCAACTCTCCTGCTTGCTCGGCCGGATCGATCAGAAGCGGCTTCAGGTAACCGCCTCCATGGGGCCGTACCAGCTTGGACATGATCTAAGGCCCTTTCAGTCCACACCTCCAATTTAACTTAGACCTGGCGTCCACCGATCAATCCACGATGTGATAAACTGGTGCCTTTTCCATCTGCCAATTGCCCGAGTGTCGATCGTACTGGGACAAGGTAAAGCAATGCCAATCCTTGTCGTCCAATTTCATATGATCGCCCCGATAGTAGTATCCGGGCCAACGGGTCTCCTGCCGGAAGAGCGTATGATGGGTCACCGATTCCGATGCCAGCAATCGGTGATGCAGCTCCCAGGCCCGTTGCAGCTGATGCAGATCCTCCGCGCCAATATGGTTCATATCCTCTTTCAGCATCCCCAGCAGCTCCAACCCACGAGTCAGTAGGGGCTCGTTGGTCATATAGTTGACACTGATCCCCCCCACATACTCGTCCATGATCTTCTCCAAGCGCTGCAGTCCATGGATGGGCAGCAGATAGTTGGGTGACACGGTACCCGCGACAATCTCGTTGCGGCCCACCTGGAAATTATCCATGGGCTGGAAGACGACCTGGCGCAAATCCTCGTATTCCTGCTCGCTCACGTCAGGGCGGTCCGATCCCATATCCTCAATATATTTGACCGCCGCCTTGCCGGCGATGCGCCCCTCAGTAAAGGATCCTGACGAGAACTTGTGCGCCGTACCGCCGATGGTGTCCCCCGCCCCAAAAAGACCGTCTACCGTCATCATGCGGTTATAGCCCCATTGATAGTCATCGGGCGCGTAATCC
This sequence comes from Pseudomonadota bacterium, assembly GCA_039028695.1. Taxonomy (GTDB): domain Bacteria; phylum Pseudomonadota; class Alphaproteobacteria; order Kiloniellales; family Kiloniellaceae; genus JANQKX01. The sequence continues at coordinate 17,598 of JBCCHN010000027.1, read as the reverse complement.
GACGGACCGCTCGCCCAAGCACCGGAACAGGTGGCGTGGGATCCCATGACATAGGGCTCCGATGTGGTCAGCTCGGGGTTTATGTGCTTGGGATCGATGTTCTGCGAGGCCCACACCACTGCTTGGCCAATGGTCATGCCCAAGAAGTTCTCCCAGCCCACCGTTTCCTTATGCGGGTCTTGAAAGGCTTCCTTGGTGACCATGCGGATGGGTCCGCGGCCTGCGGCAATCTCTTTTAGGATGGCATGGTTGCGCAGACAGGTCGGCACGGGATGCCGATCGATATAATCCCCCACCAGCGCCTTGGTATCGTCGTACCAGTTGGATTCATATTCATCGCCGTAGGCGTTTTCCGTATAGGTCTTCAAGTGCAAGAAATAAGCACCCACCGGGCCATAACCGTCCTTAAATCGGGTCAGCACGATGCGGTTTTCCATCTGGGTCATTTTGGCGCCGACCTGGATCGGCAGAGCATAGGCAGAGGCACTGCTCCAGGGTGCGTACCAGGTGCGGCCCATGCCTTCGCCCACCGAACGGGGCTTAAAGATATGGGACGCACCGCCGGCACAAACGATAACCGCCTTGGCGCGGAAGACATAGTAGTCGCCCGTGCGCACATTAAAGCCTACGGCCCCGGCCACCCGGTTTTCCTGCTTGTTGTCCATCAGCAGGTGGGTGACCATGATTCGGTTGTAGACCTCGGTCGCGGCCTTACGGGCCGCCTCGGCGACGATGGGCTTATAGCTCTCGCCGTGTATCATGATCTGCCATTTGCCCTCGCGCTGATAGCGCCCCGTTTCCGGGTCGCGCATGATCGGCAGGCCCCATTCCTCGAACTTGTGCACGGTGGAATCCACATGGCGGGCGATGTCGTATCCCAAATCTTCGCGCACCAGGCCCATGAGATCGTTACGGGCATAGCGGACATGATCTTCAGGCTGATTCTCATCCCACTGCATGCCCATGTAGCAGTTGATAGCATAAAGCCCCTGCGCCACTGCGCCGCTGCGCTCGATATTGGCCTTTTCGACGCAAACGATCTTCAGGTCGCGCCCCCAATAGCGGGATTCATAAGTAGACCCGCAGCCGGCCATGCCGCCGCCGATAACCAGGATATCCGAATCCACATGGACTGTTTTCCTGCGATTGAACAAGCCCACTAGACCACTCCCTGCTTAAGTTGATCCGGCTTCAATGCAGGCAGGCCGCCTTCGATGTTCAAGGCATCCGGTTCGTGGGCCAGTTCCTGGGAATCCATGGCACCCGCATCGGGCTTGTCATATTCAGCCGGCCCCTTGATGGAACCCCAGGGCGTGGTGCGGATGGGCGAGACAAAGTTCTTCTCTCGCCCGTCCCGGAATTTGACTTTCCACGAAATGGTGCCCTTTTCCTCCTCACGGCGTGCCCGAACGGAATGCCCTAGGGGGGCAAAATCCGCATAGCCGCGTGCGTCGATGGCGTTTTGCGGACAGGCCTTTACGCAGGAATAGCACTCCCAGCACATGTTGGGCTCGATGTTCAAGGCTCGGCGATAGGTCTTGTCGATGTGCATGATGTCGGAGGGGCAGATATCGACACAATGGCCGCAACCATCACAACGGGTCATATAAACAAAGGTGGGCATGGGGTCTTTTCCTTACTTTTTAAAAGGGCTGGGACCGAACAATTACGGAGCTCTGTGACGGGCCCGATCTTGCGTAATCGGGTTTTTGCCTCGTCTGGGATGTGCTTAGTAATGCCGGGGCAGACGCCGGGCGCTGCCGAGGGCAGCTGGCCTATCCGCGGGCGGCGGCAGATTGCTTCGCGACCCGTTGGCTTCCTCGGCCCGCTTCTGCAGGGCCGCCGCCGGCTTGAAGAACATGTGAGAGAACTTGGACCAGGGCACCGATCCGAAAAGCACTGTCGTGCCAATCAAATAGAGCCCCAGGAAAAAGAAGGTCCAGGAACTGCCCGCCGACTGAAAGATTGCCCACAAAAGGCCAAAGGTCGTGCTGGCCAAAAGGGAGAGGATGAAGAGATCAGCCCGTACCACCCGGAATGGCGAATGCCCCTCGGCCGCCACATCGACCCTGATAAAGAACCAGAACCAATAGCCGCCGGCACAGACCATTAAGGCGCCCACATACCACAGGAAGGGCCAAAGGCCAGGGCCCGGGTTGTCCGCCGAGGCATAGCCAAAGACCATGATCACCGTGGTGATCACGTAAATCAGGAAGCCGTACATGGTCAAAAGATGGGCGATGCGCCGCTGTGGATTGCAAAACTCAGCCGAGGTGGCGACATCCACCGCCAGCGTCTGCACGGCTAGGGACCCTAACTCGCCACCGGCGACTTCACGTGTCCCCTTTTTGTTGGCCTTGCGCCAGTTATTGAAAAAATACTCCGCACTTCTTTTATGCAGAATATCGAATAGGGTCCCACCAACAACAAAGAGGGTCATGATGACCACAAAGGTCTGCATCACCGACGAGGGAATGGAAAGGGAAAGTTCGGCAAAGGGATTCATGATGGCTGTTATCTCCCCGATACACGCCAGCTATGAACGTGCCTTTGGCCAGGCCCCTAGCTGACGAAAAGGGCTCGGCCTCATCAGGCGCCACCTAAACCCCCGCACAGGGCATGCAAACGGCGGCAACCGATCAAACCGGCGATCATGGGAAGTATTCGCAAAAGAATTCGCCGTAAGAGCGGCGTCTTTCGTCGGGCTGTATACAGTCGGTCAAAGCCTTGGCGTCAGCCTTGCCTCAACTGGATAGCCCCCTCTCCTGCAACTCCCTATTCGACCGGTATGAGTGATCCGGTTCACTTTTATTATTCCTAGGATGCCCAAAAAACAAAAATCGATCAACGCTTTTCGTGATCACGCTTTCGGCAGGAGCGGGTACGTCCGGCGGCTGGGTCAACCTTGCAAAACCAAAAGGACGACACCAGCGGCAGGGCGCCGGCGCTAGCTCGCTCCCAAACTGGAGGAGAGATTGCCGATCAAACTTCCCGCCGGCCCGGCCAGTAGTGGCGCCAGCATCATTGCAACCTGAGGCAATTGGTGAATAGGGGCCGCCGACAAACCTACTTTTTTCATCCAAGCCGAAACATCCAATCCGCCGGCCTGTTCGGGGAAGCGCTTGAGGGTAACCTCCGCCCGTCTGCTAATGACCAAGGACGCCGGCGCGTAAAAGGCGATGATCATCAAGGTATAGGCTGCCCCCCAATAGATGCCGACCGAATTGGCAAGGTGCAGAACCTGATCGCTCACCTTGTCATCCCCGACCAGAGATGCCGGCCAACGCCCCCAGACAATCAAATGCAAAATACCGGTGACCAGGACCGCCGAGCCCAGGTTCAACAAGGTTTTCAAGCGCCGCATTTGCCCGCGCAGCAGAACCAGATCGGCCTCGGCGTGGGCGTCAGAGGAAAGGTCCGGACGGGGCAATAGAGTCGCACAGCCCGCCAGCACTCCGAATATCGGTGCCAGAACGCCCACCGTGTTCAGGCTGTGCACCAGAATTTGGATCATTAGCAAATGATGATCTGAAAAATAGGAGGTAACGGCCAAGCTGTTGTGGGTGAAGAAGAATACAGCCGCGATGCCATTCTTTTCCGGGTCGCTAACAAAAAAGAATAGAGCGCTGCCAAAAGACAGCAGGCATCCAATGATTACGTAAAGGATAAAGCCGCGCCGGGACAGGTCCCGCCACAGGATTGAAAAGGCGGTGATCAACAGCGCCAGGCCTGTGGTGGCTGTGAGCAACACCGTCGTGGCCCAAAAAATACGGGCGCGGCTTTCCGCCAGGCCTTGTTGAATGGTCCCCTGTCCGGGATTTTCGAGTATGGCAGCCAATTGTTTTTGCAAGGACAAAATGTCCGAGGCAGCCACATCAAAAATAAGCCCGGCCAGCACCATGACCAGCAGCGGCGGCGCCAAAACCCACAGGCCCGACACTTCGCCGGCTCCCAACCAAGAACCGCTGGTCAAGGCCACCCTACCCTTTGCCGGGCCATTCCGCAGGCCTTTACTTTTTGAAGGATCGGTCTCGGGCATTTATCCCCCCAATTGCCCCGCCAGCTCGCATCGGCGCCAATTGTGTCTAATCTCAGCCATGTTTAATCTTGATGCAAACGCGCTTCGAGATCGTCTTTAACTTGTTGCGGCGTTGCAAAGCGTTTGAAGACAATCGCGCCTAGTAGGCTACCCAATAAAACAAGCAGCACAAAGGCCAGTATGCCCCACCAAAAGGGTAAAACCAAAAATGCCCAAATCCCAAAGCCGGCGAAAGCGAAACAGATCAAAAACTTGAAATAGGGGGCCCTGGTTTCAAGAAGTCGTCGTAGATATTTCATCGTCTAGGCTCGTCAATCACATCACCAATCCGGTGGCCGATTAAAGAGCGTCGGCGGCTCCGGCGAGGGCGGCGGCTTCAGCTCCAAGTCTTCGCTCGGGATCTCCTCCGGGCGCAAAAGGCGACCCCAGTCGGTGCGGTCCCGCATGGTTTGGCGAATGTCCGCGGGGATCAAATCCTGTCCGCGCCGCACCTGCCAGCCCCCGCCAAGAGCCTTATAGGCGCTAATCAGATTAGTGACTTCGTTGCCTCGGGACTGGGCCAGGCGTTCCTGTCCGCGGACCAGGGCCGACTGGGTGTTCAGCACCCTTGTGTAACTGGCAGTGCCCTCTTGATATTGCACCAGCGCAATCTTGACCGCATTTTTCGATGCCGTTACGGACTCTTCCAAAAAGGCGGTTTGCCGCTGGGCCTGGACAAAGCCCACAAGGGCATTTTCCACTTCCTGATAGGCTGCCAAAACAGTGTTCTGATAATTCAAGATCAACTCTTGCAAGCGGGCATCTTGGACCCGCACGTTGTTTTTGATCTGCCCGTAATTGAAGATATTCCAACTGACCGAGGGGTTGATCCCGCCGGCCAAACTGCGCCCCTTGAACAGGTCTCCCAAATCGCTCGCCTGAAACCCGATGGATCCGACAATGGTGAAGCTGGGATAGAGGTCCGCCTCGGCCAAACCGATCTGGGCGCTTTGCGCGGCTGCCTGCAGCTCGGCGGCGCGGATATCAGGGCGGCGGCGCAGCAATTCGGCGGGGACCCCGACAGAAACCTCCTCGGGCGCCGTTGGGATGCTCCCTTGCTCGGTCAAAAGCCCCTCAAGCTGCCCGGGCGGCATGCCCAACAAAATGCTGAGGGCGTTCTTGGCCTGACGCAACCCAGTGGTCAACTCCGGCACGATGGCCTGGGTATTACGCAACAGGGCTGTCGCCTCGAACACGTCAAGCTCGGTGGTGGTGCCGTTGCGGAACCGTACCTTAGCGATACGCAGACTTTCCTTTTGGTCCAACACATTCTGCTCGGCCAGTCCCAGGCGTTCTTCGAAGGTTCGGATCGCCACATAGGTGCTGGCCACTTCCCCGGCAAGGGAAACCAGGATGTCGTCGTAGTTGGCGATTTGCGCCGTGAAGTTCGCATCAGCGGATTCAATGCCTCGCCGAAAGCGGCCCCAGATGTCCAGCTCCCAACCCGCATCGGCGCCCAGCTCCCATACATCGAATTCCCGGTCGATATCGATCACCTCGGTGATCTCGCGCAAAACGCCCACATTGTCGCTGATCAGACGGCGCTCGTAGCCGCCGCCCACCTGTTGGGTCTGGGGGTATTGCTCGCCCACCGCGATCCCTAACTGAGCCCGCGCCTCCAAGATTCGCACCCCGGCCCCCTGCAGGGTTAGGTTCTGCTTCTGCGCTTGTTCGATCAACCCAGTTAAAGTTGGATCGCCAAAGACCCGCCACCAATCCGCCGGCACCGGCTGGGCCGGATCCAGAGTCACCGACTCGCTGTCCGTTGCCTGATCTGGCGCCGGATCATTCTCGGCGCCGACCTGGTTTTCATCCGAGAGATCTTCATCCGCTAGGGGCGCCGTCTCTTGCCAGGCCGGTACCACGGGCGCCTCGGGTGCCGTGAAGTTCGGCCCGACCACGGTGCACCCCGATACCCAAAGAAACCCAACCAGACCCATGGCAGCGCGGCCCATTACAAGACGACCTGCGGAAAGGTTGGGCGACCGACAAGCTTTTAGAAGGATCAACCTTTGCGGTGGCCAACTCATCTCATCCTTCCCTTTCCCAGAAGCTCGCACCCAGACCATCGTAATCTACAGAAAAAATCCCTATAAGAAATCCAAGGGATATAACCAGTTCGCCCAGGAATATAGCCGAATACCGATACGCCGCAGGGGCTCAAAGCCCTTGCCGCGGCCCGTATAGATCGCTACCGCCCCATGGCCACCTGCCGGCAGATGCAGGCCCTCAACCGGATCGACGACAATCTGGACGGCGAAACGGCCCTGGGGCTTGGGGAATAAAAAGCTGGGGATATCGCCCGACGGGTTTATCTGTCCCTGCCCCGTGGCCCACCAAATCTTTTTGACCGTGCCGGTAAAGATGAAACCGGGATAGGTATCCAGAGCGACTTCCACCGGCTGCCCCTCCTCCACAAAGCGCAGATGCTCCTGAAAATAGCTGGCCAGAATATAAGGATCGTCTTCGGCCACCCAGGTGGCAATGGCGCCGATACGCACGATCCCGACCACCAGGCCCGGACGGGCCTGCAGGTTCGTAATCATACCGTCTTCCGGCGCAACGATGGTGGTCTGATCCAGATAATACTGGGCCTCGTCTAATGCGGCCGCGGCCTGGACGACAGAGGTATTGACCCCGTCGATCTGAGAGTCATAGGCCAATTGGGCCTTGCGCAGATTGGCCTCGGCCTCGTTCACGCCCGCGGTTCGACTTTCCAATTCATCGGTCCAACGGTCTAATTCCTCGGCTCGGCCGGCACCCTGTTTCACCAGGTTCTCAAAGCGCTTTTTCTGATCCGCCGCAAAGGCCTGATTGGCTTCAGCCAACTGCACACTGGCTTGGGCAGCGGTGATATCTTCTTGCAGGATTTTCACGTTCTGCTTTGCCGCCGCCAAGGCCGCCGCCGCATTTTTGACCTGCGCCTGATAAAGGGTCGGATCGAACTTGAATAATGGCTGACCCTGCTGGACCGGCGTATTGGCCTCGACCAACACCTCCATCAACTTTGTGGGCTCCGGCAAACGGGGCACGATTTGGACCGTGTGGCGGATTATCCGGCCATCGATGGAATAAGGCTGGAAGAACCTGAGGGCCACCACAAAGACCAACAAGAGATGCAACCCCACCCAAAAGGATACAATGCCCCACGCGATGTTGAACTTCAGCCACTTGAATTTATAGAAAACCAGCCAGACGGCGACGATGTATAAAACGGTGATCAGGACGGCCATCAGCATCAGGCAGACCCTCCTTTGCGACCATGCGGATCCTTTGTTCCACCCTGCTGCTGATCCTCCGGCCGACCCTCGCTATGCGCGTATTGCCCCTCGCTTTGCTCGGCCAACCTTTCCGCGATTTCCGTCTTTTCACCACTGAGGCGTTTAATCTGCGCCTCCACCTCTTTTTTCTCGTCGTTCGGGAATCGCCGCACATCCACAGTCACCGAATCGTGAAAGGCCCAGATCAGGGCATGGATCCAAGGGATAACCGCCAGAAACCCCGCCCAGCCCATGAGTTTGACACCTTCCGCGTGGGGATGACGGCGCTTTATGGCAATCTTTCCGGGCAGGCCAAGGATGAACATGGCAATGCTAAAAAAAGCAATCGCAACAATGACTAAGAATACAAAAGTCAAATAATCATAAGTGTCTAGAGATCCCAACGCGCTGCCCATGGCAGTCTCCCACAACAGTTTTTCGGACCATGGTTATTGTGCGGATACACCACTCTCCCCGTCCAAATTAGAGTATGCCGTGGAATTGGGCGTTTACACAATTGCAAGCTGGGCAATATGACCATCCGCCTAAAGGTGACCGAGCGGATTCGACAACCCTTGGCCGGACCGAGGCTCAGATTTGCACCAATCCGACCCAGCGATGGATGAAAATGGTCAGGAATAACGACCTATTTTAGCCATCTTGACGGTTTTTTTTCCAAAAACCTCATCAAAAAACTGCAAAATAAAAAAAATTGTACGATTGCTCAATTTAATACTGGACTTTAGAGTTAAAAAAACAAAAGTTTAGATTGCTGATGCAGGATAGCCTTATAAAAGTTGGAAAAATGGGACTACCCTAAGGCTAATAGTGTACAGCTTCTAAGACCATCTGAGGTAAATTTAAGATTGATCTGGCTAAGCAAAAATACAATACTAACGAAAACGATAATCCGCGTTCTTTGACCCTAGGCGCGGAGAACAGAAAAAAGGAGGGGGGTTTATGGTCAAGGGAAAACCGGCCATCCAAAAATCGCGAAAAGCGAGGAGGTCGACCGATATTGACGCTCATGTAGGCGCTCAATTTCGGGCACGTCGCGTTCTATTGGGTTTGAGTCAGACCGATTTAGCTAACGGTTTAGGCATTACCTTCCAGCAAGTGCAAAAATATGAAAAAGGCACTAATCGATTCAGCGCCAGCCGTCTTTATAAGGCTGCTCAACTGCTGGACGTTCCCGTCACCTACTTCTTTGAAGGGGTCGAGGGGCTGGAAAGCGCCGGCGGTTCGGGGACACCCAAACTAGTCGACGCCGAAAGCGGCATCACCCAAGATATCCTGCGCAAAAAAGAAACCTTGAAGCTTTTGCGTCATTACTACGCTGTTCCGGACGAGAGCATTCGCGAACGGTTCAGGGAACTCCTAAAGGGCCTGGCCAAAACCGACTAGGCTTCCAAATGAGATGAGGCGGTCAGTCTTTTTTCTCATAGAGTGAACGATAAAAAAGGACCCGCCACGCGTTAGATGATGTGTGGCGGGTCTTTTTCATGTCTGCTGTGCGACTTGCTGTTTCCGATGGGTGCCGCCGACCCATCTGATTGCGCGACGGCTTCATCGGCCACCGGTGCGCTGACCTCAATCGGGCTTCCCGGCTTTTCAGTTCAAAGCTAACTGTTTTTTTGTATCCCGATCCTTGTTTTGGATCTCCCCTTACACGAAGACGGTGACAAAAGAGGCTCTCCGGCACTGCGGCAAGCGGCTCTTTCCTTTTCGTCTCTCCCCTCAGATCCGATGGCCGTGCGGTACCTTGCCGCAATCTTCTGCTGCTGTCTTTTCCCCTTGTTTTGCAGATACTTTAACGTAACATAAACTTCTCGAAAATAAACCTTCGCCGGAGGGATGACATGACTGCCAGCCGTCGCACGAAAAGGGAGCGTCTCAAGGCCAAGCGCGGAGAAAACGCTCCAGCCATGCCGCGAACCACCAAAAGGGTGAAACTGACGGTTATTGATGAAAAAGGGGCCGCAGCCATCCACGGAGCGGTCTTGCGAATCCTAAGCGAGATCGGTGTGCTCATCGACGACGACGCCACCCGGCGCATGCTGGTTCAAGATCATGGCTGCCGCCAAGACGAAGAGGGCTATGTCCACCTGCCGGAAGACCTGGTCCAGCGCTCCCTTGAGACCCTGGGCGATCAGGTGCGCCTCTTTGACCGGGATGGGCGCCAAGTGGTCGATACCAGCGACCGGATTCCCCGCTTCTGCCCCGGTCATAACTGTGTCCAGATTTTGGACCATCGCACCGGCGAGCATCGCCCCGGCGTAAGGGCGGATTTGGAAAACACCAGTCGGGTCTGCGAGGCCCTGCCCAACATCGACATGGCCTGTTCCCTGGGCTATCCGGGGGATGTACCGGTGGAGAATGAATCCATCGAAACCGTCAAGGCCCTGACGGCGCACTGTAAAAAGCCCGTCGCTTTTACCGGCCACGACGAGGTCAAGGTAGAGCAAATCTGGTCTTACCTAGCCGAGCTGGTTGGAGGCTGGGGCGAATTGGCGGACAAGCCTTGCGGCCTGGACCTAACCGGCCCCGTGTCACCTTTAAAACTGGGCGAGGAGACCTGTCGCCGCCTTGAGATGTCGGCCCGGCGCTGGCTGCCCATGGTTTGCTATCCGGCCATCTTTCCCGGCATGGCCGGCCCCATCACCCTAGCCGGCTCAATTGCCCAATCCTCAGCCGAGGCTTTGGCCGGCGTGGTCATCCATCAAATTCACGGACCCGGTGCCCCCATCCTTTCCGGTTCGGCCATCTTGCCAATGGATATGCGCCGGGCCGACTTGGCCTATGGCTCACCGGAATATGCCCTGGCCGGGCTCGGCGCCGCCGACTACTTTTCCTACATCGGTTTGCCCAGTTGGACCGGCGCTGGCTGTTCGGATTCCCACACTGTGGACCTGCAAGCCGCTGCCGAAGTGGGCTCGAACATGAGCATGGCGGCTCTGGCTGGGACGGCCTTTATCCATAACCTGGGTTTCCTCTCCGGCGGGCGCACGGGCTCCCTGGAAATGCTGGTGCTCTGCAACGAGTTGGCGGGCATGGTCGCCAAACTGGGCGGCGGGATTGTCGTGGACGAAGAATCCCTGGCAGTCGACGTCATCAAGCGCTCCGCCGCCGAAAACGCCTTTCTAACAGACAGTCACACCTTCGACCGCTATCAGACCGAAATGTGGATTCCGCGGATCTTTGAGCGATCGGACCTGAGTATCTGGCTGGAGAGCGGCGCCCCGTCCATTCGCGAGCGCCTCCAAGACAAACTACACAGCATTCTGAGTTAATCCCCCGTGGCAAAAGGCAAAGTCCATCCTCCTCGTCCTGCCGATTCTCGTACGAGCGACTCTCGCCCAGCCGGATCTCGCCCGGTGACCCTGCAGCAGGTGGCCGCCCAGGCTCAAGTCTCCCCCATGACCGTGTCCAACTTCGTCAATGGCAAGCATCACTTCATGGGCGCCGAGACCAAGACCCGGGTCGCCGAGGCTGTAGCCGCACTCAACTACCGTCCCGATAGCGCGGCCCGGGGCCTTAGGACCGCGCGGCAACGTTCCATCGGTATGATTGTCGTGGACCAGTCTCCCCAATACCTGTCCGATGGTTTTTCCACGCAGGTGGTCTCGGGTCTCAGCAACGCGGTCAACGCCGCCGGCTACACCCTCCAGCTCGAGGGCCTCCGTCCCGACCAGCTGGCCCAATCGACCCTGATACACCATGTCCGCACGGACGGTCTTTGCATGATGCTGTCGGGGTCCGGCTCGGCGCGAAAAGCCTTTACAGATGCGGTCGGCCGCCTAAATCAACCGGCCCTTCTCTTTTTGGAAAAACCCAAAAGAGGGCTCGCCGATTGCTGCGCCGTGCTTCAAGACGACCGGCGAGGCGGCCATCTCATTACGCGCCATCTGTTAGAACGGGGTGCCCGGCGCTTTTGGCTGCTCAAGCAATCCCATACCCAATGGCAGGCCATCCGTGAGCGGGAAAAGGGCGTCGCCCAGGCCTTGGCCGAGAGTGGCCGGACCACGGGCCTGCACGCGGTGGATTGCGGAAGCGGCCGCTTTGAGGAAACCCAAGTGGCCCTTAGGCAGGCTCTTACCAAGACCAGTCCCACCGACGCCATCATTGCTATGAACGATCAGATGGGGATCGCCGCCCTCAAATTTCTTAAATCAAGGGGGGCTCGCATTCCCCAAGACATCAAAATCACCGGCTTTAACGCCTTTGACTTTTGGCAGTATTCAGACCCCTTGCTCACCACCATCCGCTCGCCCGGCTACGACATAGGGACTACAGCCGGGCACGAGATGATCCATCGCTTGAAAGCGGGACAGTTTCAAAAACGCTCCATTACCTTGGACGTAGAGCTGATACAGGGCGGCACCACCTGAACCGGTCCGGCAACCCTTAAAAAAAGGGGCCGCGATCGACGCGGCCCCATAAGCATACAAACCCAACACGAGTGGGCTGATCAGATGTTTCCTTTGTTCATTTGATCGGCAATGTAGTCCGCCTGACGAATGGCCAGGGCCACGATGGTCAGGGTCGGATTTTCCGCCGCGCCGGTGGTGAACTGGCTGCCGTCGGAAATAAAGAGGTTAGGAATATCATGGGCCTGCCCATGTTTGTTCACCACCCCATCAGCCGCATTTTCCGACATCCGGTTCGTTCCCAGATTATGGGTCGAGGGATAGGGTGGCGTCGGGAATGACCGGGTCGCCCCCACCGCATCATAAATGGCCGCGCCCTGCTGATAGGCGTGATTGCGCATGGCAATATCGTTGGGATGATCGGTGAAATGCACATTGGGAACCGGCAGGCCGTGCTGATCTTTGATCTCCCCATGCAAGGTCACCCCGTTGGACTCCTGGGGCATGTCTTCACCCACCAGCCACATACCGGCCATGTTTTCATAGCCATCCATGGCCGAGGTAAAGGAACGCCCCCAGGCTCCCGGATCCAAAAAGGCCGCCATGAAGGGCACACCGATCGACAGGGTCTCCATCTCGTAGCCGCCAACAAAACCGCGGGACGGATCGTTGATGGACTCATCCGTCACGATGCCGGCCATGGTGGTGCCCCGCCACATGCGCACGGGATGATCAAAAATCGCATAGACCGATCCCGTCATGTGCCGCATATAGTTTTTACCCACCTGACCCGACGAATTGGCCAAACCGTCCGGATATTTGGACGACGCAGAATTCAGCAACAGCCGCGGACTTTCAATGGAATTACCGGCGACGGCGACGGCACGGGCCTTTTGCATATGCTGATTGCCATCCTTGTCCGCATAGACCACACCGGTGACCTTACCGCTGTCATCATGTTCGATGGTCAGCACGTGAGCATGCTCTCGAACCTCCAAGTTACCCGTGTCCTCACCCTTTGGAATTTCCGTGTAGGCCGTCGACCACTTGGCGCCATATTTGCAACCTTGGAAACAGAACCCAGCCTGTTGGCACATGGGTCGGTCATCTCGATCGATGGAATTGATCCCCATACGGCCGGTATGAACGTCCTTATAACCCAGCTTCTTGGCGCCGGCTTCCATGACTTTGTAGTTGTTATTGCCCGGCAAGCCCGGTCGATCGCCCGTTCGGGTCACGCCGATCTTATCCTCGGCCAGGGTGTACCAGGGGTCCATCTCCTCTCCCGTAATGGGCCAATCCAACAGGTTTGCTCCTTCGATGTCCCCGTATTCACTTTTCACCCGCCATTCATGGTCTTGAAAGCGCAAGGATGCGCCGGCCCAGTGAACGGTCGAGCCGCCGACTGCCTTAACGATCCAGGCCGGCAGGTTGGGGAAATCCCGACTTACCCGCCAATCGCCCGAGGTGGTGCGCATGTCCAGCCAAGCCAATTGCCCAAAACTGGACCATTCGTCATTCAAGTAATCTTCGGGCAGGTGCCGGCCGCCGGCTTCCAGCGCCACCACCGAGACGCCCTTTTGCGCCAGCTCATTCGCCAAGGTGCCTCCGCCGGCACCGGTTCCAATTACGACGACAACGCTGTCGTCACTCATATCATAGGGTGCAACCATTTTTTATCTCCCAAACAAAGCCGATGCCGATTAAAGCCAAGCGATATCGTCAAATCCGCGGGCGAGATAGCCGCCCTTGGAAAAGGATTCGCCCTCATAGCCGAATATCGGCCAGACCTCGGGCTGGTTATAAAGGCCGACCACCAAGCCGCCCCGCACCTCTTGGAACATGGGAGTGTCTTCAATCTGCTTCAGCAGGGCGACCCGGTCGTCCTCCCAGCCCACGGCGATATAACTGGGATGTCCGGCGCCTTGGGCAAGGCTGTCCAAATTGGCGATGCCGTCTTCGAACATTTGCTTTTTGGCCTCGTCTTCGGCCGCGGCATCGTCGTGCCCCTTAACCGCGATGGCATAGTATTGATCGGCGATCCGGTCATGGGGATAGATATCCCGGGCCACCTGCACCAAGGTCGCCATGGACGACGGCGACAGTGCCTTGGTCTCCATTGCCCAAGCCTCGCTTGCATGGGTCAGAAAATTGGCGCCGACCACAAAGGTCGCCCCGGCCGCGACCCCGGATTTGAGCAAATCTCGCCTGCTCAACGCCTTTAAACTGTTTTTTTGTAACATCTGTGCCCTCCCTCATTTATCTAAGTGCCCGGCCCAAGGCCGTCTAAAAAGCACCAAAGACACGTGCCGCGAACCGCAACCAGTTGGCATCAATTGTCTTATTGATAACGCCCGTGGCGTTGCAGCACTTCGATCTGATAACCATCCGGATCGGTCACGAAGAAAAACTTCGCGATGACCGAACCGCCTGGCGCGAACTCGACCAATTTGCGGGGCTCAAGGCCCTCTTCAGTGAAACGGCCGTGTTCGCTTTCCAGGTCGTCCACCACGAAAGCGATGTGACCGTAGCCATTCCCCATTTCATAAGGCTCTTCCTGGCCCTTGTTGACGGTTAGCTCCAATTCGAAGTCGTTTTCCGGGTTCCTAAGGTAGACCAGCGTGAAACTGTCAAAGTCCATGCGTTCAGCCACCGTCATGCCGAAGGCGCGCTGGTAAAAATCAATAGATCGGTCCTCGTCCAGAACCCGGATCATGGAATGGATGGCTTTGGCCATAAACAAACTCCCGCGAATGATGCTTGCGGGATAGTTTATAGGCTGCGCACGGCGCCGGGTGGTATTGGGATACTACTCCGCTGCGATGCCGTGACCGCCCGCTTGTGGGACGTCTGCCTGTGGGCCATCTGCTTGCTGATCGCCCCTAAGGTAGATCAAACAAGCGCAGCGCAACAAGGAAGTGAAGTTTTGCACTTCGCCATGCAAGGCCTCCACCTCTTCATGCAGTTTTGAGACGAACTGAGGCACGGTAACATCTTCCTGCGCCGCGATCTCATCCAAGACCGACCAAAAGGCCGCCTCTAGTCGGATTGAGGTGGAAAATCCGCGCAGCCGCATAGAACGCGTCTCGCAGGTATAGTTTTCTTTACTTTGACCAGCAAAAATCTGGCACATGGCGCCCTCCCAGTTTTTTCTTTTACCATAGCAGATTTTTGCCCCGCCGAAAGGCTGGGAAAATTAAACTTCATTAAGTGCACGGAAGTCAGCTGCCTCAGGGCGCCTTGGTCGCGCGAAAATACCCGGGCTTCATTTCCCCGCTCTTGGCCACCACCGCTGTCATGCGCCAATCTTCCAGAAAATGCTCATACTTTTCCTGGCCCAAAGCGGCCACCAAGGTCTCTGCCAAGGGCCCCTTCATCTCCTCAAGCTCCGCTGCACTCTTGCGCGCATACCAACCGCCATCGCCCTGCGTTTCAACATTGGCAAAACCCGCCGCAGTCAGACCCCGACCATAATCCTCCAGGGTTTCCATGGAAAAAGAGAGCCCTTCGAGCTCAATCCAATAAGCCATGTCCGCGCTGATTGGTCCTGGCCCCTTCAACCAGTCATAGCCGACTAAGATCCCGCCCGGTTTCAACACCCGCTTGATCTCGGCAAACATAGCATCTTTATCAGGCATGTGGATAATGGCGCCGCAGCTATAGACCACGTCAAAGCTTTCATCCGCAAAAGGAAATGGGCCCGGTTCCACCTGGCGGAACTCGATCCGTTCTGAAAGTCCGGCCTTTGCAGCATATCGTCGTGCCCGCTCCAAAAGCGGGGCGCCAAGATCGATCCCGGTGACCCGTGCCCCCAACTCGCCGGCTAAAATCAGATCGCCACCACCCAAGCCGCAACCCACATCGAGCAGAGTCTTATCCTGGAGATCCACCCCCTGCACAATGCGGCGCACGGTTTCCGGCCCGCCAGGCGCCATAAAGGCCTCACCCCAAATGGTCTCCAACATGGCCACCATATCGTCATCGTATTCTTCTTCGTGACTGCTATTTTCACTCATTCCTTGGACTCCCGGACCCTGAATTGCACGGCAAGCATGTGTTCATTCTGACCTAATCTGTCTCGACGTTTAATTTGATCTCTGATTGATCGAGACTGTCACGTTAGCCTTACTCATTTATCGGACACCTTGAGCCAGTTCTGGTCTCATGATCCGAAGGCTCACATAAAGAAAATGTAAAAGCGACAATCAAGAGATCAATGTTCCTCTGACGGCATCAAGGTAACACATCCCTGTGATCATTATAGAAACTTTAATGCTTCTTTATTCGCACCACACATGACTTTGCCACCTTGCTGCCG
Organism: Pseudomonadota bacterium; assembly: GCA_039028695.1. GTDB lineage: Bacteria > Pseudomonadota > Alphaproteobacteria > Kiloniellales > Kiloniellaceae > JANQKX01. The sequence continues at coordinate 1,575 of JBCCHN010000027.1, read as the reverse complement.
TCAAGCAACCTTTCCACATTGGAACCACTGTCGTCGGGCTGATGTGGATACAAATGAAAGATTGGGAATGCAAATGTTGAAGAATCTCTTTGCTGCGGCTGTCTTCGTATCGGGTATTGTATTTGCTCAGGCGGCAAGCGCAACGAACCAGCTCGCAACGGCTATCGGCGGATACGACACCGTTTCTTATTTCACTGATGGCGAAGCGGTTCCGGGACGGGCGAAACACCATCACTTCTGGAATGGTGCGGTTTGGTATTTCTCGTCAGAGGAAAACCGGGACAAGTTCGCTGCCGACCCAGTTGCCTACGCCCCTCAGTACGACGGCTATTGTGCTTGGGCTGCGTCGCAAAATTACAAACGCCCGGGCGACCCCCAGGTCTGGCAAATCGAGGATGGGAAGCTCTATATTAAGGTACACGAAGGAGCCCAGGAAAAATGGCGCACGGATATTCCCACGCACATTGCCCAAGGGGATGATAATTGGATTAAAATTGCTCCCTATTAATCAACAATAATCCCACGACAGCCCCTAAACTCCTGCCGCCCACATCGTGTCGTGGGCGGCTGCCACTTATGGCATTTAAAGCCTTGAGCATTCGTCCAAACTTGGCAAATAAAATGGAAAAGGAGTCAGCACCGGAATCCTCCCATTGGATTGCTTATCCTTCTCCAAAAGCCGCCGCCAGTAACCTTTGCGTATAACCATTCTGCGGCGCCGCGAAGACGCAATCCGTTTCCCCCTCCTCCACCACGCGGCCGTCTTTCATAACCACGATGTAATCGGACAGGGCCCGAACCACCGCCAAGTCGTGGCTGATGAAAATGTAGGAAAGGTCATGGGACGCTTGAAGCTCCCGCAGCAGCTCCACAATCTGCTTTTGCACCGAGCGATCCAGGGCCGAGGTCGGCTCGTCTAGCACCACCACCTTGGGCTTCAAGATCATGGCCCGGGCGATGGCAATGCGCTGGCGTTGGCCGCCGGAAAACTCATGGGGATAGCGGTTGCGCCAAGCGGGGTCCAATTGAACCTCCGCGAAGGCCTCGACAGCTCGTTGGTCCCGTTGCCGGCGGTTCAATGACGGTTCGTGCACCAGCAAGCCTTCCGTGACAATTTGACCGGCGGTCAAGCGAGGGCTCAGAGACCCGAAGGGGTCTTGAAAGACCAGCTGCAGTTCCTTGCGCAGGGGCCGCATCGCTGTCCGGTCCAGCGCTGCTAGATCCCGGCCGTCGAAGCGGATCTGACCCTTGCAATCTTGCAAGCGCAGCAAAGCCCGCCCCAACGTGGTCTTGCCAGAGCCCGACTCGCCCACCACGCCGATGGTTTGGCCGGGCCGCAGGGCTAAGTCCACGCCATCCACCGCGGTAAAATACCCTTTCTCGCGCGCCCACCAGCTCCCCGTAACCGTGGGAAAAACCACACGGATATTTCGACCTTCCAAGACCACCCTGTCGGGCTCGGCCGACGGCGCCTTACGCCCGCTGGGCTCCGCGGCCAGCAGCATCTTGGTATAAGCCTCTCTTGGCGCCTCAAAAACCTGCGCCGTCGGGCCTTGCTCCACCACAACGCCGCCT
>JBCCHN010000026.1:0-54618 GCA_039028695.1 Pseudomonadota bacterium | reverse complement strand
TCGACAATCCTTTCCATTTTGCAACGAGTGGCCCCGGCATCGGCGCGCATTTTGGTGGTTGATGATGATCCCCTCGTCGCAGACCTGGTGCGTCAGTCGCTGAACGATCAGGCTTACGAAATTCGCGCTTTGCAAGATGGGGCGCGGGTGGCACCGCTCTTGGACGATTGGCCGCCGGACGTCATTCTTTTGGATCTTTTAATGCCGGGACGGGACGGATTCGAGGTTATTGAGGATTTACAACAGCGCGGCGGGGATCGACCTATCCCTATCGTTGTCTTGACGGCCAAAGATTTGACTGGTCAGGAAAGGGCCTATCTGCAGGATCGTGTGCGTGCCGTTATCACCAAGAATGCCATGGGCTCGGACGAACTCTTGTTGGCCATACGCGCCGCCCTCAACGCGCATGCCAATGAAAAATCATCGTTATCTTAAGTAACAGGCGGGTTATCCACCCGGGACCGAGCCACTGATATTTATTCCTTACAGCGTCGTAGGATTTCCGTGTCTACACCTCGCCATTCCAAGGTATCCGGACCTCGTTTAACGAGTTTCTGATTATTATTGGGGTAGACAAAGACTTGCTCGCTGCCGCTGGGGCCAAAAACCGCGTTAAGCGGCTTGCAGCTTTCTTCTGACCCGTTGCAGGCCTCCATGATGATCTCGTTGGCGGATTTAAAATCGAAGCGATACCATTCGTAAGATCCGCAGCGATGGGCCCACTTGCCGCTGAAGTAACTTTGATTGACGCCGGCAGACGGGTTGGTGTCCTCAAAAGTGGCCAAAACCTCGCAGCCGCTTGGGTCGAGGGCGCGGAAGTTACAATTTGCTACTGCTTCGGCGATGGCACGCTCCTCGGATTCGGCACCGCAACTGGAGGAGAAGGTTCCCACTGCCGCGGAGTGCGCTACTGCCCCAAATCCGGGCAGGGAGCAGGTGGTTACTGCCTCGCAGGTGGTGCCGCCGGCGCTTTTGCAATTGGCCTCGGCCTTTTCAATAGCGTCGGGCAGGTTCTCCTGAACCTCATAACTATAAACACCCATTTTCTGATCGGTTGCCACGGCCGCGGCCGCGAAAGCCTGTCGATCTGTTAGGCCGGTCGCCGTCAACCCGATCGCGACAAATGCGGCTATCGGCAGGGCGGAAATGGAGGGGCAAAAGCGTCGAGACATGAGATGAACCCGTTATGAAAAAAGGCGAGAAGATCCAATCAGCAACAAGATAGCCTTATTCGTTTAAGACCATTTTAACGAAGCACGCTTTTTCGGCGGTTATTCGCTGGCGTTTTCGGCCTTGTCGCCATCATACCAAGGGCAATTCTCCTTGCTGGCAACCGAGGTGTCGAAATTGCCTTCCGTATTGGAATACTGAGAATAGATCGGCGAGCCATCGGGCATGCAAAGCGGATCCAAGAGGGTGCCGACATCGCGGCTTTCCCGATCATCAGCGCAGGCTGCCAGCAAACTGAGTGACAATATGGCCAAACCCAACTTAAACATTACTCCATCCTTTACCTTAGGTGGGACTCGAGGAAAACGAATCGAGCATAATTTCGAATCGGGCGGGAGCCTAACACGTGACTCCCCTGAATCAATCGGAAATCAGGGATTTTTTGGTCGGCCCAAGATGGCCGGGAACGGGTCTTTTACCTGGCTTTGACGGTCGCTTTGCGCATCGCCGCCGAAAAGAGCGCGCCAATGTATTTCTCAATTGTTATGGTTGCAGGGAACCCTTTGAAAAAATAGGCGTTACGTCGCATATGATGGAAGGATTACCCGCGGCGGTCTGTCGCGGGGTTCGCAGGGTGCGGATAAAGTGGTGTCGATAAATAAGAAGCAAAGCTCATGGCACAAGACGACGTCAAGCAGGCGATAGCCCCGCCGTTGCCCGGCGAGGAGGCAAGACTTGGCTCTACCGAAAAGGTCGGGTTTCAGGGGCGTTTCTTTCGCCCGGTCCCCTTTGCGGTGGCCTTGGCCTTTAGCATCGGCTTTTTGGTTCTCTTTGCGGTGGCTGCGGTCTTGGTGCTGCAATGGTCCTCCAACCGGAAGAATACTTTAGAGCTTTTGAATGAGAAGGCTGAAGCGACGGTGGAGCGCCTGGAGGCGGGCTTAAGCGACCACCTTACGCCCGTCATCCGGCAATCGGATTATCTGGCCGCTCGGGTGGCGGAGGGATCCATTGACATTACAGATAAAGAAAAACTCGCCCAAGTCCTGTTGGGCGCCCTTTCGGGCACGCCTGAGCTGGAAGCAATGGTGATCTGGGACAAGGACCTGCAGCATATTGGGGTAGAGCGCACAGACGGAAAAAACATACATTCATTCTCCGGGGATGATGCCCATGATCATGTAGTCCGGGATGGTGCGCTGCAGATGTTGGAGGCTGAGGGCGCATTTTGGGGCGATGTGGTGTTCGGTCAGGATCATAGCTTGCTGAACCTGCGCCGCCCCTTGCGCGCGGACGGCGAGTTTGTCGGGTTTTTGGTGTCTGTGATCACTGTGCCCGCGCTGTCCGAGTTGGTGGCGCTGATCGGCGATCGATTGGATTCGACGGCCTTTATCCTTTTTGGCCGAGACAAGGTGTTGGCCCATCCCATTTTAGAATCTAGTCGGGACGTTTTCTCCTCGGAAAAGCCCTTGGTGGACCTTCACGAGGTGGGCGATGTGGTGTTGGACGGTCTTTGGGACGGCGAGCCGCTGAGCGGATTTGAGCGTGCCGCCGATCAGGACGTGCATGTTGTATCTGTGGCTTCAGGCGGCCAAGAGTATGTGGCGATCTATAAATGGATCGATAGCTTTGGTGATGTGCCTTGGTTGATTGGTGCCTGGTTTCCGGCCGAGGATGTGGAAAGCGAATTAAAACGCCTTTGGTGGTCCGGCCTGGGCGGGGTCCTGGTCCTCGTCCTGTCGGTCATCGGGGCGGTCCTTTTGGGGCGGGTGATTGCTGCACCGATCCGTCGCGTTGCGGCCAGTACCGCCGAGGTTGGCAGCCTCGACTTGGTAAAGGTTGGGAAGTTGCCCCCCAGTAAGATTTTGGAACTGGATGAGCAGGCCAACGCCTTTAACCGCATGCTTGAGGCGCTGAAGTCTTTTGAGACCTATGTGCCGCAGAAGCTGGTTCAGCGCCTGATCCAACGGGATGGAAGCGAGCCGGTCACCTCCCGGGAGCGGGAACTCACGATAATGTTCACCGATATTGTGGGCTTTACCACCGCTTCGGAGAAGTTGTCCGCCGGCAAGGTGGCAGCCTTTTTGAATCGGCATTTTGCCATTGTGGGATCTTGTGTCGAGGCGGAAGGCGGCACGGTGGACAAGTTCATCGGCGATGGCCTGATGGCTTTTTGGGGAGCGCCCGAAGCCCAAGAAGACACGGCGCTGCGGGCCTGCCGGGCCGCCTTGGCCATATCCAAGGCCATTGGGGACGATAACCAAGAGCGCTTTGAGCAGGGCAAGGATCCGGTGCGGGTTCGTATCGGTATCCACAGCGGGCCGGTTGTGGTGGGTGATATCGGTTGGCCCGGGCGCATCAACTACACCATCGTGGGCGACGCGGTGAACAGTTGTCAGAGGCTCGAGCAGGCGGGTAAGCAGGAGGACAGGGGAGATGCGGTGACAATTCTCCTCAGTGGCCAAGCCCTGGCGGCGGCGGGTAAGGGTTTCCTTGTGGAAAAAGCCTCGACTAAGACCCTTAGGGGGCGGCGGGAATCCTTGGAGGTTTACCGGCTGATCGGCGAGGCCTCCGACTAAACCTGCATCAGTGCCAAAAATCCGATCCAAAATTAGTCGATTCGTTTAAGGTTGATCGATCTTTTAACGAATTTGCCTTTCTTAATTGATTTTTCCTGCGACAGCGGCGTGCTTTCTCTACTCTACGCGTTCGAACCGAAGCTGTTTCGACGCTGCGCGAATAAAGCAGATGATTCTAGGATCAATCTGATCAACAGATAAGGATTCCGGTTCAATCAACTGAAATTAATAGGAAAAGTTAAAAAATTTTGGGAAACAAAATTCGAATAACCGGAAATGAAACCATGTGGCTGGTAAAAATTTTTCCCTTGCGAAGACTTTTTTGGCGGCGAAGCAAGAAAAAATTAACCATTGATGATTTGTTAACCTTTTGTTAACCATATCCGCGTTATCCATATATTGTGGTTTCGATAAGCTACGAAACCATCGATAGCGTGCATAGCTTACTTTCTCCCTGTCAACTTGCCCCAGCTCCTTGGAGGTGGGGCTTTTTTTGCGCGTCTTGTGGGGCAGGGGTTGGCGGGAGGCAAAAGGCCTATGGCAGGTAATCGGCCAGAACTTGAGCCAGTACCTCGGGATCGTCCTTGAAACGGACCTCCAACTCATAATCCTCATGCCAAAGAATTTCGCAGGCCAAATCCCCGAAGCGATCGTTGCGCACCACGGCTTTTGAGCCGAAATCAAAGCGCTCATTAATGTGGATGAGGGCACCTTTCGGACCAATGCTCTCGATAACGCAGGTTAGATCCTGGCCGCGGGCCACCAAGATGGCGGACCATAGAACGGTCGTACGGCTGTATTGATCGGTCGCCTCGGCCTGTTCGCTGGACAAAGGTAGATCAGACATGGCGATGCCTCTCACCCTGGATTTTGGGTATTCTGGGCGTCTTGGCCATCTTGGTGTGAACGAGGGAACACCCGTCGGCGGACCGGTGGACCAAGGGGAGGCGGAGCGGCCTATGCTGCGTTCTACTGAGCGACTTGAGCATCATTGGAAAGATCCTGACCGGGTAGGGGCTCAACGGTGATGACGGGAAGCGAATCGGATGTGCCGTCGTTTTGATTGGTGGATTGGTTTTGGATTTCACCGGCATTGGTGGCGCCCGATCCTTGTGCCGAACTGTTGTCCAGCGTGACCGCGTCCACCGAACTCGGCACCAAGGAAAGGGGCTGGCTGCCATCTTGAGCCGGTTCCGCAGGGGTGGCGGCGGGCTGTGTGTTCGAGGCGCCCTCGGACTGGTGAGATTGAACCGGCACTGTGGTTGCCGGTTCTTCAGGGGTCGGCACTGCTGATTCGGGGACTGTCGGCTCAGGCGTTGTTGAGGTGCCAGCCGCTGGTGCGCTCGGCTCAGGCAGCGCTTGCGGAGCCGGCACGGCAGGCTCGGGCGCAGACGCATTGCCGCTATTGGCCGGTTCGCTAGACCCGTTCTGCACCGCAGGGGCGTTTGTCGCCGGTGCTGCCTCTGTCGGTACGTCCTGGACAGCCGTATCCCCTCCAGCCGCTGTGCCTGAGTCTTGGTTGGCGGTCGGCGTATCAGCAGGGATGCCCTCGCCTTGCGTCGCCTTCAAGAGGGAGTTGTGGATCCAGGCGGACTGCCCCTCTTCACCGGGCAGGCGAATTTGCACCCATTCCCCTTCGGTCGCCTCTGGGACCACTTCCTCGTTCAACTCGAGGGTCTTTAGGACAGCCGAGTCGTCGGAGGGGCCTTGGCGCAAATTGGCGACCGGCACCGAAACCAGATAGCGCGGCGCCTCAACCCCAAGAAGGTCGGTGATCCCTGAGGTGAGTTTCTCAGGGTCGGCCACCTCATTCAAAAGGGGCTTTACCTCGTCGAAATGCTGGAAGCTCTGATAAGCCAGGAAGGCCGCCAGGCCGGCGGCGCCCGCGAGGCCGACCCATTTGTATTTTTTCGTGGTGTTGGCCAGTTGATAGGCACGGGTTTGCTGGATGGCCTCGCGCTTTTGCGCCTCGGTGGCCCGTTGCTTGGGCAACGCGACCAGGTCGCGCATTTCCTTTTCCGCGGCCAGACGGGCGGCTTCCTTGGCCTTTTGGTCTTCCTCCTCGGCCCGCCACTTGGCTACCTGCATGGTGAAGGAATTGTCGTCGGCCAAACGGGCCTGTGCCTCATGATGGGCGGCTTCTCGTTCCTTTTCGGCCAGACGCGCCACTTCGGCGGCGGCCATGCGTTCCATTTCCTCGGCCAGGCGCTTGGCCTCAGCCTCAGCGCGGCGACGGGCCTCGTCGGCCTGTCTCCGGGCTTCTTGGTAGGCGTTCTCCGCAGCGCTGCCGGCCACCATTCCTGCATCCACGTCACCGCCGCCTTGCGCCATTTTTTCCAGCTCACGGCGCGCTTCTTCCTGAGCGGCTTTTCGGGCTTCCTCGACTTTTCGAGCTTCGTGCTGACGCCAGCTTTCCACGGTCTCGGCCAGGCGGCGTTCAGTCTCCGCTTTCCAAGCGCTTTCGGCTTGCGACAGCTGGCGCTGGCTTTCGGATTCCCATTCCGCCTTGGCCTTGGCCAATTGATGGCGGGTCTCTTCGGCGTGTTTGGCCTCTAAGCCGGACAGGCGGTCCTGCTCTTGCTTTTGACGGGCCTCTTCATAGTCGCCGCGGCGCTTGTTCTCGGCGCTGCGCCAGGTAGCTTCGGCCTGTTGAAGGCGCTCGTCCGCCTCGCTTTGCCAGGTCGCCTTGGCGTTGGTGAGACGGGCCTCCTCCTCACTCTTGCGGATAACGTCCAGCTCGGCCAAACGGGCCTCTTGGCTCTCCTGGAGGGCAGCCTTGGCGTCCGATAGTTCCGCCTCGAACTTACCGCGCAGCTTGCTCTCGGCCTCGCCGATCTTCTTATCGGCTTCCGATTGCCAGACGTCGCGCGACGCCGCTAAGCGCGCATCAAGGGCCTTTTGGTGTTCGGCCTCCATGTCCTGAAGCCGCGTCTGTTCTTCTTCCGACCAAATACTTTTGGCCTTGCCGACGGCGTCACTGACCTTGCTTTGCCAAAGGGCTTCCAGTTCGACCATGCGCTGATCGAAGCCGTGTTGCGCATCCTGTTCGGCCCGGCTAATGGCACTGGACAGCTCGGACTGATGGGTCTCGCGCAGTTTTTCCAGCGCCGCGCGTTGCCGGTCGGCGGCTTCGTTGCGCGCCTTGGCTTCAGCCAGGGAAAGGCGTTCGAGTGTTTCGGCTTCCCAGTCGGCCTTGGCCTCGGCCATGCGTGCGTCATATTGTGCGGTCCAAAGGGCCTTGGATTCCGCTTGGCGCAACTCTTCGTCGCGACGCCAAGCCTCTTTGGCCGCCGCCAACTGTTCGGCCAGGTTTACCGAGGCCATCGCCGTGCTGGACTCGTTGTTTCCGGCACCGGCCGCTTTCAGGCGTTCGCGCCAGACGCTTTCCGCTTCGGCAAGGCGCTGTGCCTCGGCCCTTTTCCAGCGGTCTTCGGCCTGGGATAGGGCTGTCTCCAGCTCTTCTTGCCATTGTCCCTTGGCTTCGGTCAGGCGCTTGCCTTCGGCGGCCTTCCACTCGCTTTGGGCCGCGGCCAAGCGCTGCTGCAGGGTCAGCTCGACAGACTTTTCCGCCTCGCGCAGGCGGCTTTCGGTATTCGAACTCGCCTCCGCCTGAATCTTTTTCAGCGCCGCGTCCTGCTCGGCAGTCCAGCGGGCGCGGGCTTCGGCCAGTCGACTCGATTCTTCCTGGCGCCACAGGGTTTGCGCTTCGGCGAGCTGTTCTTCGTAGCTCGATTGGCTGTGGCGCTTAATTTGGCCAAGTTCTTGTGTGAGCTTGCGCTGCCAGGTCTCTTCGGCTTCGGCAAGCGCCTTGGCCTTGTCGCTGTTCCACTCCTGACGCGCCTGTACCAGGCGCTCCGTCTCGGCTTCCTGCCAGGAGACCTGGGCTTGGTTCAAGCGCCGCTCGGCGCTGGAACGTTCTTGTTCAACCGTGTCTTCCAGTTGCTGGCGGAATCGCAGCTGTAAGGTCTTTTCCGCCGCCGATAGGCTGTCTGCCCGGTCTCTTTCCCAGGACGCCCGCATTTCTGACAGCCGTTTGGACTCCGCCTCGGCCCACAGGGATTCAGCCTCGTTCAGGCGCCGCTCCACTTCTGAGCGGTTCTTGGCGATGGCATCTTCCAGGTCTTGCTGGTGCTTTTGCCGCCAGGCATTTTCGGTGAGCTCTAGTTCGGCGACTTTTTCCGCGTTCCAATTGGTCCGCAGGTCGGCAATGCGGTCTTCTTCCTTGGCCTTGAGCTCGGCTTCCAAAGCCAGTTGGCGGTGTTTTTCCGCCGTGGTCCAATCCGCCTCGGCACTGGCGATACGCTGCTTTTCCTCGGCCCGCCAGCTTTCCTCCAGGCTGATCAGGCGTCGTTCTTCCTCGGCCTTCCAATCGGCGATGGCCTTCGCGAAGCGCTGCTCTTCTTCCGCCCGGTACTTGGCGGCTTCATGGGCGACCCGCCGTTCTTCGCGTTCGTGCCAATCATTTTCCGCCTTGGACATGCGGTCCGCCTCGCCGGCGCGCCAACTGGCTTGGGCCGCGGCAAAGCGGGTCTCCCATTCGCTTTCCCAGTCCTTGCGCGCGGTCGCAAAGCGGTCAGCCTCTTCGGCTTTCCACTGTTCCGCCGCCTCGGCCAGGATTTGCTGGACCATCTCGGGATCGGGTTCTTCCTCCACCTCGGGTGGGGTGGTATCCAGCTCAATATCAAAGAGGGCCTTGGTGGTGGCAATGTCTAGCTCATGGGCATCCATTACCAAAACGCGCACTGTTAGCTTGAAAATGCCGCCCTCGGCTTCGGGTGGCGGCGAAAAGACTACCCCTTGAATCTCGTGCGCGGTCAGGGACCAGGATCCGTCCCATTTGTTCGTGCCGACCGAAAGGGTGGCCAGCGCCGGCATGTTTTCGATGACAACCGAATGCACGTTTGTGATGGCGCGCTCGGCCAAGCGGACGTCAAGCTCGAGTGGCACCTCAATGGGAGCCGCTTGCGCCGTCAAACGGCCGGATTGGGCCGAGGAAGCCTTGGTCAGCGGTTTGGATTCGGCCGACGCCGATGGATTTTGATGCTCAGCTGGAAGCACGGATGCGATAAATCCTTCAAAAATGTGGGCCGGTGAATAGGGAGGCCGACCTAAAAATTAATCGTCCCCAATATAAAGCGACCCCAAATAACATCGTGTCCAAACAACACGCGGGGCCCGGTCAGCCGATTGTGGTTTTCGGGTGTCTCCCGAGGCCCTTTGCCCAAGGGGCCCACGATCGCCTGTCCAAAGCGTCAATAAAGATCAAATTTTGGCCGCAAGAGATGAATCAAGGATGACTAGATTTGGTTAAGCAGCAGGCTTTTTTAAGAATTTTGTTACGGATAAGGAATCGTTGATATAATTTTTAAATCAATAAATTATATCATTTTTCTAATTTCGAGATGTAGTAAGTGGGCAAGAAATCGTCGGTTAACGGAAGTGCTGGAACCCGGATCCGGGACCAGGGCACGTCAAGTGGGGGCGCCTAGCTGCGCCTTGTCGATCTGGTTTCTTGGCGGCCGCAAACCAACCAATCCGATCCAATTTGAAGCAGATCGCGCTAATTGACTTGACCGCCGCGGTGACAGTTTTTACGGTGCCGCCATGATGACGGGAATTGGACAAGAAATGGCACGACTTACGGGGCGACTTCTTAGCGCCGCCGCCCAGGCGTGATCGCCTGGCTTTATTGCCCACCTTCTCATAAATAATCGTCCTGCCAATTTGTCCTGATCCGATGTTTCCAAGCCAGAAAAGACCCTTTTCCTCTAAAAGCGCCCGCTTTTTCTTTCGTCCTGCCCTGGTGGAGCGACTTATGGGCGCCTGCCCGGTACGAGAGCGGCCGGGCGGGTGATGTTTTGGAGGGGGGAACGCTTAGCCTACCCCTGCTGAACCGGCCCTTTTTAGACCGGTCGGAAAAAATCAAAGAACAAAGGAGCCCGGCTCGCGCTGGGACCGCATCGGAGTAAAGTCATGTCCAAGATGCCCATCGAGAAGTACCGGGCCTTTCCCCAAATCGATTTACCTAACCGGCAATGGCCAGGTCGGGTGATTACCCAGGCGCCGATTTGGTGTTCGGTTGACCTGCGTGACGGTAACCAAGCGCTGATTGAACCTATGGACCGAGTGCGCAAACGCCGCATGTTCAGCCTCTTGGTTGATATGGGATTTAAGGAAATTGAGGTCGGTTTTCCCTCGGCCTCCCAAACCGATTTCGATTTCGTCCGCGAGCTGATCGAGGAGAACGTGATCCCCGATGATGTGACGATCCAGGTCCTCACCCAAGCCCGCGATCATTTGATCCAGCGCACCTACGAAAGCCTGGAGGGCGTCAAGCAGGCCATTGTTCATCTATACAATTCCACCTCGACCTTGCAGCGGCGGGTGGTCTTCAACTCGGACCGGGATGGCATTACGAAAATTGCGGTGGAAGGTGCCGAGATTTGCCGGGAATTGACCCCCAGTCTGACCGATTCCCAAATCTCCTATGAATACTCCCCCGAAAGCTTCACCGGCACCGAACTGGATTACGCCAAAGAGGTCTGCGAGGCAGTGATGGAGGTTTGGCAGCCTACACCCGACCAAAAGGCCATCATCAACCTGCCGGCGACGGTGGAAATGGCCACGCCCAATATTTTTGCCGATCAGATCGAATGGTTCGACCGGCATTTCGCCATGCGCGAGGCCATTGTTTTGTCCGTGCACCCCCACAATGACCGCGGCACGGCCGTGGCGGCGGCCGAGTTGGCGGTGATGGCCGGTGCCGACCGCATTGAGGGCACCTTGTTCGGCAATGGGGAACGGACAGGCAATGTGGATCTGGTTTCGCTGGGCCTGAACCTCTTCAGTCAGGGCATCGATCCCTTGATTGACTTTTCCGATATCGACAAAGTGCGCAGCACAGCCGAATTCTGCAACCAACTGCCGGTTCACCCTCGCCATCCCTATGCTGGCGATCTGGTCTACACGGCCTTTTCCGGTTCACATCAGGATGCCATCAAGAAGGGCATGACGGCCATGACGGCCAGCAACAGCGGTGTGTGGGAAGTGCCGTACCTGCCCATCGACCCAAAGGATTTGGGTCGCAGCTATGAAGCGATCATTCGGGTGAACAGCCAATCGGGCAAGGGCGGGGTCGCCTATCTGATGGAGACCGAATACGGTATGGCCTTGCCCCGGGCCTTTCAGATTGAATTCAGCAATGTGATCCAGACCATTGCCGATGAGACCGGCGGCGAAATCAGCTCCGAAGAACTTTGGGCCGCCTTTGAGCAAACCTATCTGACCAGCGATCCTTTCCAGTTTGTTGAATATCGCACAAGGCCGGATACTCATGCGAGCGAGCGCCGGCTCCTGGATGCGCGCATACGCCACAATGGCGAGGAACGGGACATCAAGGGCACTGGCAATGGCCCTATCGATGCTTATGTGGATGCCATCGGGCGTGACTGCGGTGTCGCGGTGCGGTTGCTGGACTACCACGAGCATGCGGTCGGGGGTGGGGCAGATGCCAAGGCCTCGGCTTACGTCCAGCTGGTTGACGAGGCGGGCGAGAAAAGTTGGGGCGTCGGCCTTCACGCCAATATCGTGGCGGCGTCTCTCTTGGCTGTGACCAGCGCGGTCAATCGCTTGTGCGAGAAATCATAAGAGCCGGGGTTCAGCGGCAGCTTTTAGGCATCCTAGCCTTTTTTGCTGCCGCCACGGCAGTCCGGGCTGGTCAAGGTTTGACCGCTCCGTGCTTGCCATTCCTCAGGAGTTAGGGTCTCCATGGACAGAGCGTGAATAGGGCCATTAAGCTCTTCCGACAACAGGGCATTGATGCTCTGGTGGCGCCGCACCAGGGCCTTTCCCGCGAAGCCTTCGGATACAATGATCAGCTTGAAGTGGGATTCCGAGCCTGGCGGCACCGCGTGCATGTGACTTTCGTTGCGGATTTCCAGGTGTTGTGGGGCGATGGCATCGCGAATTTTACATTCAATGGCGTTTTGAACGGACATAAGGCCAGCGTTCCTTTGACAAATGGGACACCTGCGCGGTGTTGTTTAAATGTGGGGGATAGCCGCCGGGCCGTCAATCCTGCAGCCGAACGAGCTCACTCTTAGCCGATTTATAAACTTGGCTCCGAATTTCTTCCTAATTTCTGTAGGTTAACATTTTTGTGAAAATCTTCTTGCCGAACCCGCTTACCACTCCTTAAGGTGTAATGCTCATTAAGCAATTCAGTGCTTAGAGCCTGAATTTTGGCGCAAATTTTAGAAAATTGATGCTACCGCAAGTAACAGTATGGTCAATACAGACTTCCAAAAGCTGCCCCCATCCGTACTTGTAGTGGATGATGAGCCCGATTTTGGCGCTTATGTGGGCTTGGTCGCCCAATATCTGGGTTATTCGGTGGAATTACTTTCCAACCCTAAGGATTTTCAAAGCAACTACCAAAAACATCGCCCGGATGTCATCGTTTTGGACGTGGTCATGCCCGAATTAACCGGACTTCAATTGGTCGAATGGCTGGTGGATCAAAAAAACGAGGCCCGTGTGGTTCTGGTCACCGGTTACAATCCCCATTTTGCCGAGGCCGCCAAGGTATTTGCTCATGCAAAAGGCCGATTTCCCGTGGAAGTGCTGACCAAGCCCATGGGCATTCAAGAGCTTTCGGCGGCTATTTCCGGCGATAGGGCCCTGGAAAAGGCGAGCCTTGCCTAAGCCATTTAATTCCTAATTCACCTTATTCGCCCAACCCAGGCTGGCTTACGGGCTCGCTCTGTGCGGTCCTGGTTTTCTTGGCGTTCGGTCGACCAGGAAGCTCCTGGCCCGCTGCTTCCGGCTTGGGGTTTATTCACAGTAAACCAATTTAGAATAATCTAAAGCTTCACTAGGTTTGTAACTACTCGGCCGCCTTATTGGGAGGCAATGCGGTCAGTAAGACGTAAGGTTTTGCTTTGCCTAGATTCTGGAAGATTTTATCTCTGGTTTCCATGACCTTAGGGGTGCTCGGGCTGATTTTGGCAGTAAGCTATGCCGATGGTGTGCGGACTTTTTTGGAGAGCCATTTTGTCCGCGATGGTCAGATCAAGAATTTGGACCGTTTTTACATCGCTCTTTACAGTGGCCCCCTTTATCTGCTGGTTTTTGGATTCGTTCTGTTTCAACTGGACCGCTTGCGATTTTTTGCCGGAGCCCACTATCCGGGCTTGGCGCACGTCGAGCAGTTGCGGCCAAGCTTGATCAGCACCTTGGCTTTTTTCGGCCTGGGCCTTTTGTTGATCCTGCAGTACGTGGTGGGCTGCCACATGAAAACGCCCTTTTCCCATGCTCTTTGCGCGCCCTATCAAAAGGAAGGCTTTTACGAGCTTCTGACTTTTCTGGTCTTTATGGGCGGCGCTTTGTGGCTGGTGGATGCGGCCCTCATTTGTCGACGCCTCCATTCCAAGGGGATCGAGGGCTTTTCTAAGCTTCAGGTCCTATTACTGCTGCTTGTCGCATCGGCCAGTTTTGTGATTGCCATGGAAGAGGTCAGCTGGGGGCAAACCTATCTGCAATGGGAAACGCCTGAGTTCGTAGCTGAGGTCAATGTGCAAAAGGAGACTAATTTTCACAATCTCTTTAATGACTATTTCCCAATAGCCAACTTTTTGGCGGGTATCGTTGTCTTTCTGGGGACATTTTGGTTTGTCTGGATGACGGCTACCAGCCGTTGGGACCTCACGTGGCAGGTGCTGTCCCCCAATCCAAATTTGATTGGCTTGGCAGCCTGTTTCCCCCTGGCCGCCCCGGTGGATGGAGAGGCCTTAGAAATCTTGGCGGCTGTCTATCTATTGGCCTGCTGTTGGGGCCTTCGTCGGGTCCTGCATGGCGCACACAATAAATACGTCACCAAGAAGCTCGGTTTATCCGATTCGCGAGAGTTGGAAGCAACCAAAGCCCGTCCAGGATCCCACCAGGGTCCGGGAAAAAATTACCATTTTTATCCGGATACTTAAGCCGCTGGGATCGATTGGGTCACGGGGGGGGACGCTAACGTGAAATTCTTCGCCAGCTGATCTTTGGCCACCAGGTCCTGCCATTCAATGATAGCTAGGATTGCCCAGAGAGCCATACCGGAACCTTGGGCGCCGTTGATATGACGCGTAATCAGGGGCTGAAGAGTCTTGTTGTCAAAAAGTCCCGAATTAGAGATTCTTTTTGGGGACAGCTTATCGCGTAGGAAATCTTTCAAGGGCCCACGGAACCATGGGCCAATTGGCAGCGATTGAGGGAATTTACTAGTATAGGCCATATCTCGCGGCATCAAAGTGGTCGCCAGTTCTCGAAGCTCTTCCTTTTTCACATTGTTCCGGGGCATCTGGAACACAAAGTCCATGAGGTCAGCGTCGAAGTAAGGCGAGCGCGCCGCCAGGTTGTGGGCACGACTCCAGCAATGGTTCCAGTAAAACACGTGATCGGCAAGATAGAACTGAGCATGCAGTAAAATGAGCTTTTCGCGCAGGTTGTGATCCCGGTAATCCTCGGCTGCTTCGAAAAAGAGTTGGTCGCGCCTCTCGTGGGCGTGGGCAAGCCAGCTTGGATCCGCATAGAGTTGGCGCCGGAAGGGCAAGCTGGTGAGACTCAGATGAAAATGGTTATGATAGGCCTCGGGCGCCCAATGGAGGACCGACGCCGCTGCCGCCGCCTTGCGGGGATTGACCAGTCGCGCAATCGGCAAGGCCAGGTTTGCCATGCGACGCAAGGGGCTGGGCAAAGCCCTGGCCCGCATGCCCAGATGATTGCGCTTGCCGATGTACCAGCCGTCTGCGCCCGCTCCGTTGAAAAGGTCGGTAACGCCACATGCGGCGACAGGTCCCAACATGGCCGTGTGAAGCCCAGAGGTGAAGGGCTCTCCGTAGGCCCTAAGGAGGTCTGAAAACTGATCGGCGATTTGCCGGGGACCGAAAGACACTTCGTGATGATTGGCACCTAGGAAATCTGCTGCACGGCGGGCCTCGTCATTCTCATTGTAGGAGCCGTCGTGGTCTTCGTAGTGAAAGGTAAAGCTGTCGAAGTCCCGGTCCAACTTCAGGCGCAAAGTCGCGGCCAAAAGTTTTGAATCCACGCCGCCGGACAACATAATCCCCAGCCGCCTCGCCGGATCGGCCCGTCGCGCCACGGATTGGGTGAGGTGAGCGCCTAACTCTTCCAAGACTTCCTGGCCGGCTAACGGGGTCGGGGAAACCGGTGTCGGCAGCCAATAACGCCGCTCATTGGTCTGGCCCTGTGTGTCGATGGTCAGGCAATGGCCCGGACGCAGCTTCGATACGGATTGAGCGAAGGTCCAGGGCGCGGGAATAAATCCATCCTTGAGCAGGAAATCCATCGCCGCGAGATTGATGGAGCGATCCTCGATAAAGGGCATCAAGCTGCCCATATCCGAGGCCCAAAGGGCAAAGCCATTCTGTTGGGAATAGTAACCCGGCACCATGCCATAGCGGTCCCGATAGACGGTAAGCTGGCTCGTGGCGGCATCCCACAGGATTACGCAGGCCGATGCGTCGATCTTTTCAAAAACTTCCGGGCCTGTCTGTTGGAAGAGGCTAAGCAGCCTCGCCGCGTGGTTTGGACTGGCTGTTGGCAGACACTGCACCGAATGGTCGTGACGGTCGGCAAAGGAAAAAACCTCTCCGTCTAGAATGAGGAAGGATCCGTCTGGTGCTTGGCTCCACTGAACCGTCGGATGGTGACCCTTTCCAATGGCAGCGATCACCCGCGGATCGTCCTTTGGAAACCCGATCCAGTGTAAATCGATTTGGGACTGCCCGAGCTGCTCTCTAAAGCGCTGTAAGCTGTCCTGCTTTTGTCCGCAAATTAAGGCGACTCTCATGGCGTGGCGAACCCGATCCCTGTAAAAATTGGCCGTGAGGCCGATCTAATTAGGTGAATTTGAAAGAATTGCAAAGCCAGCTTGGCAGTTTAGATCGAACCGGCCGAGTACCTGGCTTTTTGATTTCGACAGGACTTTGGCGGCGGTGTTTCGGGCCATGGGCCGAAACAAAGGCGTTTTCCACGCCCTTTCGGCACAGATCAGGCCGCTTTGGATCGAGTCTGTCAACACGTGGTTATCTGGCAATTGGTCCTCGCCCGGTACCGCCTGAACTTTATCCGACTGGTCGCGCGATACCCTTTGCCTTGCATGCCAATTGCAAAAGGAACAGAAAATCGCCTGGGCCATCCGCCAAATTTTGGGGAAAATCGTCTCTTTAATTTGCTTTGTGCCCCGACACGCACTGATCACTATCTTGCTAACGGCCGGAGGCGTTGCCTTTTGGATCATCCTGATCTCCGTCGTTGCCGGGCCACACTAGCCCGTTTACGATGAATTTTGCTTTAACCCGAAGGCCGTAGCCTGAGTTATCTGCATGGGCCCTCTACCTGAGGCCAACCAATTTCTAAAGCTTACTACAGACCTGTCCAACAATTCAATGCCAAGGTGTGATCTTTACAGAATTTAACAAAATTGATCGCCTTGCCAGCAAAAAGAAGAAGAATCGCGGGGGCAATCTCTAAATAAATTTCCAGGATTATTTATCTCAAAGTTGAGATTCATGCTATTAAACTTATTTCTAATATAAACAATTTATTATCAGCTTATGAATATTATGCGATTCGATGCATATTTTAACTGGCATCTTTTAGGAGGATGCTATGGAAGTAAATTCCGTAACAGCACCACTGGCCAATTTGGATACTGCGACGACCGCTCGCCAGGCTGCCTCTGTGCAAGGGGCCAAGGCGGAAACCGATCGTCCGGTTCAGCCGACTTTTCCAGATCCGGCACCACGCTTTCCTTACCCGGACACCTCGCGGGGTAAGTCGGTCGATATTGAGGCTTAGGGTGCCGACAAACCGTCGGCCTTAGGTCCTTGTCCCACCGTGGCACCGTGACGGCAGTGTGCGGATCGGTCGTATTTTAAAAATCTAATATAATATACAAACATGCGGGGCGGTCTTCAATCTTGGGGACCTATCGCCGCGTTGCGTTGCTCTTGTCGAGGACAATCGGCCGCACATTAAGTCCTTGCCAACCCTCGCATATTAGGCAAATCTGCACTGTCGGTGGGATTTTTTGGTCCGTTTAGGGGCCGGGAAAAAGGCGCGGATATGTCTGACTTTATTTCGGAACTTTTGCAGAAAGAGTCCCATCCCATTGAGGACGTGGAAGCTTTATTGAATTGCCTTGCCCATGTGGAGGCCGAAGCACGGCAAATCGGCCTTCATGCGGTGGCCGATCAGCTTAGCCAGGCCGCGCAGATCATCGCCGATTCTGCCCGCTTGGCCGAGAATGCCCTGATGGCGGAGCCGGCGCAGGCGGATCTCAGTCTAACGGCAATCAAAAAGCACTAGACCTCTCACTCGTCTGGTCTGGTTACTGCAGTCGCCGGTGGATAATCGGTACAGATTTTTCGATTCGCTAACCATTTCTATACCCCCTTGGGCGGTAATAGTAGGTGGTAGAAAATCTGAAAAAAACGAAAGAACCTTTCAGTGGCCAGAGTGATCGAAGTTGGGCGGGTTGAACGGCGCCGGGATTGGCGCCGGCAGATTTTGCTGGATGCCCTTTTGGATGGTCATCCAATTAAGCTTGTGGACGTAAGCGGCGGCGGATTTGGTGCCGTCTTTGAAATCGAGGGGGAAGGCCATCTTTTGCCCGACCAAGGGTCAAAGGTTAAGATGGTGGTCTTTCTCGATGGCGCCGAAAGTGAATCCTTTGATATCGAGATCACCCGGATCGATCCGGTTACCGGTCGCTTTGGCGCCCATCTCCTGCCTATGTCAGATCGCCAATTCAAATTGATCGAGCGTTTGACCTTGGGCCGTAAGTATTAGGGAGCGAAAGTTCCTGCAGCCGCTAACGCTATTGCACTAAGTCCGTCGTTGGCGCGAGTCAGAGTGCGCGAGCACCCTTCAAATGCAATCCTTGTAACCCGTTAGTTTTTACTGACGGCTGGCAAGCTGCGGGCCAATCCGGGCCGGACGATGGGCCATGGGCGGGATCGGCGGGAAGCTCTCCGGCACCGCTTGCGCGCCGGTATTGAGGGTCACCTGGTTCGGCTTTTGGCTGTAAAAGATGTGGCGGCCAATCTTGGGTCCGGTCACGAACTGGTGCCGCCAACTGGGGTAGACATAGTCCGCGTGATACCACAAGGCACCGCCGGTGGGATCTTCGCTACGCCGTCCATAAATTTCCCGGGCCAGCTTCAAGGCTCCAATCCAAGCCGAGCGGTCTGTGGTCTTGTCGCTCTTGCCGTCGCACCACCAAGAGAATTGGCATTGGTGTCGGCGGATTTCGCCGCCCTGCTTGACCACTTCGCAAATGGTGTTGGGGAAGCGCTCGGCCGAGACCCGGTTCAGTACCACGTGAGCCACCGCGATTTGCCCCCTGACGGGCTCGCTGCGGGCTTCGAAATAGATGTTCTGCGCCAGACACTCCAACTCCTGGCGAGCTTCGCCGCTGGGCCAGGTGCTGGCCATCGCCAACTTTAGCTGATGCGTCAAGCCATCATGCCGGGTCGGGCGAGTGCCGATTTTCCGATATCTCGGTGCCGCGGCCCGATAGCGGCTGGTTGCAACTTCACCGGACAAGGCCGCCAAACGAAGGGGCGGGTGGGGGTTGCGCCCAAAAGCCAACGCGTCGCCAAATCTGTGACTCGGAATTTTCTTAAGCTTTTGCGGTGCATGGACCGTTAGCCTCGACCAGGCCTGGTGCCAGGCCAATTTGACCTCTTCGGCCGACACGGTCGCGGGCTCAATCTGCTCTGCTGGACCGCGACCCTTTGCCGAGGCAATCCAGTGGGTAAGGGACGGGTCGGACATGGACGCCGCCAAAGGCTCCATGGGAAGCGGGCCCCAACTGTCTGGATCGTAGCCGTCCGGTTCGTAACCATTCGGGCCGAAACCTTTTGGCACCGAGTATTGGGTCAAGGCCTCCACTTCATCGACGGCCGCCAGGACCGGCGATCCCACCAGCGCCTCCGACGAACTCGTGAAGTCTTCCAGATTTCCCATCCATAAGGCGGCGCCAACCCCAAGGCCGATGGCCGTGGCTCCCAGTCCGGTTGTGCGGGTGATCCAGCTTGGCCGACCCTTGGAAGCGGACTGGGATGTCGCCCTGATGCGCAAACCCAGCCAGGCAAAGGCGCCAAAAGGGAGATCATTTCGGTGCCTCATGGCCGTCGAGGCCACGTCTTTACCGTGCTGTTTTGTTGCCGCATCCGTCTCACTTCCCCGTCGACGGGATTGGCATACACTGCTCTTGTATTCAACTTGGCTCATAGGTCCAAAGTGCGCTGTTATCGATCATGCCCATAGCTCTTTCGCGAATTTCGCCGATTTTCCCGACCCGGCGTTTTTTCGTCTTTTCACGACCCAATCAAATTCGGGCCATGTCCATTTTCTTAATAGATTGTTAAACACCTCAGGACGAAAAAATCAACGAAAATAGAATCGCAATTTAGTCAAACTTTATTAAAATTCTCCGAAAATTAATCAAAATTAAAAAATTTATTAAAGTTAAATTTGTATAAATTTTTTAGTACTGGACTTACTTCTATTGATTTATTTATCAAATTCCCAAGATAATGATTAATGATTTGTGGTATTGTTAGAATTAACCGAAAATTAACTATAAAATTTAGATAAGTGTTTCTGAAATTTTCATTTGATCCTTGATAAAAAATTTATCCGGCAACGGATCTGGCGGTGGCTTTTTAACTATTTGGGCTTGTGTGGTGGGGTTAATAACTAGCAAGTTGGGGGCCAAGTGGTGGCTTTTTTGAACCAGAATGGCGAGGCATCAGGCCTCATTCGGCCAATTTTTTTAGCTGCCAAGCGCGGTTTTCGAGTGTTGCATCTCGCAAAGGTGCGCACTCACCGTCTCGTTCGCCCGAGTCGCGGGACGTCGTGCTGCGGGCATGGGTCAGTCGCGGCAAAGAATGGGGGCCTGTAGATAGGGGGCAGAGAACGCGGGCAGGGAACGCGAGCAGGGAATGCGGAAAGCGCGCCAATCCAAGGCGCGGGTAAAAGGGGCGAGGGCGTCCATTCATCACCGCCCTATGGGAGCAAGCGACTTTAGCGAATTTCTGGATGCTAGACTTATAGAGCGATTAAGAGCAGTCGTAACTATTAGACATTAAATGCTCATAAACGCACATCCTAGATTCCGGTCCTGAGGGGGGGCAGGTCCACGCCCAACCTGAGACCTTTCCGCGCGAATCTTGGTACGGGGCAAAGTGCCAGAAGCGGTCATTCACGACGCTGGTAATCCGCGCGGCCAAAGGCGCGACCGAGTCGCTCTCGGTTAGATATGAAAAGGACGGCTATGGCGGCGACACATAGACCAACGTTGAGCAGGTAGACGGGCACGAATGAACCCGAAAGGTCGCGGACCCAGCCTCCCACGGCGTTCCCGACCAGCCCGCCGAGGCCCAGCATCAAGTTGCCTAGCGCGAAGATACGATCTGAATCCGCCGCGCCATGCCGCCGCCTGATGTATGCGGGTACCAATCCGTAGATCGGGTAGAACGCCAGCGCGAAGATTATGGCCGCAAAAATGAGCATCGGCTGTAGGGGAAAAGCGACGACGATCATCGCAGAGGTAGCCCATAATGCGTAACATCCGCTCATCGTCTTGACGACGCCGATACGGTCGCTGGCGGTCCCAACAATGAAACCGCTCACCATACCGACAACGGCGATGGTCATCCATATGCCGCCCGCGAAGTCGACCGAGAAATGGAGCTCGTCGCGCAGGTAAGGAGACAAGAAGGACTGAAACGCGAGTGGCGCGAACCCGTTTAGGAAGCAAAGTGCCAAGACCAACCACACATTGAACGAGCACGCAAGTCGGTGAAAGTCGCTGCCCGTCGCACGATCTTGAGCAAGCTCGCCACTTGGTCCGGTCAGTCTTCCGTGTGACCTCAATGCAAGGGTGAGAGCAATGCTTGTCACTGCCGCGATGAACACTGTGCAAAGGCCCGCGAAAGTCCAGGTATCGCGCCAATCTCCTGCCGTGACGAAGTAAGGGACGATCATTGCATTCGTTAGTACGCCAAGACTCGTCCCACTTGAGATTACAGTAAGCGCCTTACCTCTGTGCCTCTCTGGTACATGGCAGGAGACTTGGCCGACCATCGGGATCCATGACATTACGGCTGCGAGACCGAAGGCGAAGAACAAGATGGCCAACCCCATGGCGTTGGTGACGTATTGAGTGAGGAGCAGGGCGACGCCGCTAGTAATTGTGGCGGTGACGATGACCCATTGACCCCAAACCCGCGCCAACACGACCGCCGAAAGTACCGAACCGACAAGGAATCCTCCTTGCACCGCCGCGTTGAGAAGACCAGCACTGGAATAGGAGAATGCGATGTCGTGCTGCATATCGGTTGTCAGGGCGGGAAACAGATAGAACCCAAATCCGAAGGTCACGGCGATCGTGAGTGTGAATGATATGACCAAAAATAAGGAGACAAGAGGACGTATCGGATTTTTGTCAGCTTCTCTTTCCGCACCATCGGCTACCGGTGAACGCATGACCTTGACCCCATCCTTTTCTGCTTGTGGGTGATAAGATAGAGTCAGACTTAGTATTGATGAATCGCATAATGATGATATCAGCCATCTGAATTTTGAATGAAAAAACTAGATAGCGATCTTCTGTGGACCTTTATTGCTGTTGCCGAGGCCGGCAGCATAACCGACGGCGCAGCCAGGATTTGCCGGTCTCAATCCGCTGCCAGTACCCAGATAAATCGCCTCGAATCCGTGCTCGGCAGGCCCGTATTCGAGAGGCATGGACGAGGCGTAGAGTTGACGGAGGCCGGTCGGAATTTGCTACCCGTCGCGCGTAGTGTCACCGCGCAGTTGGAGGGGGTGGTGCGCGACATATCATCAGACGGTTTGCAAGGAAGGCTGCGCCTTGGCCTTCCCGATCACGGTCGCGCCACCTTGACTGGCATCGTTGCAGCGTTCGCCAGACTGCACCCAAAAGTAGAATTGAATGTGGTCGCCGGTATAAGTACGTCATACCCCGGCGCACTATCGAAGGGGCAACTCGATCTTGCAGTTTACGAAACCGAGACTGTTCTGGATGGCGAGGAATTGCTTTTGGACGAACCGACACATTGGGCGGCCTCTCCGCACCGGGATTTTTCCAACTTAGAGCCGCTTCCGGTCGCTCTATTCGACCATACATGCTGGTGGCGCGAAGCGGCGATCAATTCCCTGAAGCGCACCGGCCGGCCTTATCGCGTGGTCTACTCCAGCCAGAGCGTCGCGGGCATACAAGCAGCGTTGGAGGCCGGGATCGCCGTCAGTTTGCTTGGCCGATCATCGATTACAGATGGTCTAACGGTTCTCGATAAGTCTTTTGGTTTTGGGAAGACTTCGACGTCAAAGCTCGTTCTCGCAACGTCAGGCATCAAGCTAACCGAAGGCGTTCAAGCAATGGCATCAGCGATACGTTCGGCCTACGCGCAGTAGTGATTTATCAAGGCACGACTTTCGATCTGTCCGTTGGCGAAGACAGCCAGGTGTTCAATGATGCGGCTGTGATCTATGAGCTGGATTATGTGCCTGCCGTCATTGGCCTTTGGGGGCCTCTCTGTCATGCCGATGGCAGCATTTGTCTGCCCATGAATGCCCACCTGGTGACCGTCGTCAAAAGTTAACTGGATTTGCCGGGCCTGTGTCGGCCCAAAAAAATCGCCCGGCCTTGATTGAAGGCCGGGCGCCAGTTCACATTCGGACTGGGAAAGTTGTTAGGAGGCCTGCTCCGCCAGAGCGTCGCTGTGGCGCTGCGACAGGATCCAGGGACGCCCGTCGCCGGTCGGCTGGTACACAAAGGCGATTTCACTCAGCGCTTTGAACCAGCCTGCCAAGGGTCGGTCGTCGGCGACTTCAAAGGAGTCGAAACCGCAGCGTACCAGGTAGAACAATTGGTCGCGCAGAACTTGACCACTGGCCCTCAGCTCGCCGGAAAAGCCATAACGCTCGCGCAGGATCCGCGCAGTGGAATAGGCCCGGCCATCGGTGAAGGTGGGGAAATCCAAGACGATCAGATCAAAGCAAGAGGCGTCGTCGCCGATCTCGTCGGCAACTTCGTGACTGGCCAGCTTCACGCCCAAGCGGCCATTGCGCGCGGTGAGGTCTGTCTTGTTCTCCCGCCAGGTGGCCAAATCCACGATCAGGTCATGGGGCAGGTTGTTGGCATCGTCTCCGTTGGCCAAGTAGACCCAGCTGTCCTCGACCTGCCGCCCGTTCCTAATGATTCCCATAGAGCTTCTCCTTGAAGGGCGCCAGGCCGATGCGGGCCAGGCACGCGTTGAAATCTTCATCGTCTTGGCGATTGTCTTGATAGGTCTCCACCACGCCTTCCACGGCGTCGACCACGTCGTCATAGGAAAAGGCCGGCCCGACGATCTTGCCAATGGCGGTGTTTTGATCCGCGCTGCCTCCCAGGGTGATCTGATAAAACTCCTGTCCCTTTTTATCCACGCCCAGGATGCCGATGTTGCCCACGTGGTGATGGCCGCAGGCATTGATGCAGCCTGAAATCTTCACCTTCAGACTGCCGATGTCATGCTGACGCTGAAGGTCCTCAAAGCGCTGGGTGATGCGCTGGGCCACGGGGATAGAGCGGGCATTGGCCAGGTTGCAGTAGTCCAGGCCCGGACAGGCGATGATGTCGGACACCAGGCCGATGTTGGCCGTGGCCAGATCCGCCTCTTTCAAGTCTTGCCACAACGCGAATAGGTCCGCCTGCTTTACATAAGGTAGCACCAGGTTCTGCTCATGGGTGATGCGGATTTCCCCGTGGCTATAGCGATCGGCCAAATCGGCGATGGCATCCAACTGGCTGTCGCTGGCATCGCCCGGCGCCTCGCCGACGGGCTTGAGGGAGATGTTGGCGATGGCATAGCCGGGTTGCTTATGTTCGGCCAGATTGGCCTTGACCCAGCGGGCAAAGGCCGGATTGTCCTGGCGCGCCTGTAAAAAGGCCTCATCCACACTGGGCAGGCTCTCGTAACCAGGCGGGGCGAAGTAGGCCTTTATGCGCTCGATCTCGGCCTGGGGCAGGGCAAGCGGTCCGTCCTTGATACTTTGCCATTCCGCCTCGACCAGTCGGGTGAATTCCTCCACGCCCAGGGCGTTGACCAGAATTTTGATGCGCGCCTTATACTTGTTGTCCCGGCGGCCATACTGGTTGTAAACCCGCAGTATGGCTTCCAGATAGCTCAGGAAATGCTGCTTGGGCAGGAACTCGCGGATGGTTTTGCCGATCACCGGAGTGCGCCCCAGGCCGCCGCCCACAATCACCTCAAAGCCCGCTTCCCCTTTCAGGTTGCGGCGCATCTGTAGGCCGATGTCATGGACGCGCACGGCTGCCCGGTCCTGTTCGGCGCCGGTAATGGCGATCTTGAACTTGCGGGGCAGGAAGGCGAATTCTGGGTGCAAGCTCGACCACTGGCGGGCGATCTCGCAATAGACTCGGGGGTCCTCAATCTCATCGGCAGCCACGCCCGCATATTGGTCCGAGGTGGTGTTGCGGATGCAGTTGCCGCTGGTCTGGATGGCATGCATCTCCACCGCGGCCAGCTCGGCCAGGATGTCCGGCACCTCTTCCAGAAGGGGCCAGTTGTACTGAATGTTTTGGCGGGTGGTGAAGTGACCATAGCCTCGGTCATAACGCCGGGCGATATGGGCCAACTTGCGCATCTGCCGGGCGGACAGGGTGCCATAGGGCACCGCCACCCGCAGCATGTAGGCATGGAGCTGCAGGTAAAGGCCGTTCTGTAAGCGCAAGGGGCGGAATTCTTCCTCGCTCAGTTCACCGGAAAGCCGGCGGCTCACTTGGTCGCTGAACTGGGAGACCCGCTGGTCCACAAAGGACTGATCGAATTCGTCGTATCTATACATCGGCTTGATCCCGCGCGGCATTGAGCAGATCGGCCTGCTTGCCAAAGTGAGGATGAACCGTCGGTCCCTTGGCGCGGATGATTTCCCGCTGGCCGATGGGGCTCAAAATACCGTCGTTGTCCGCCACGTCGAAAAAGTAGGGCTCCACGATAAGGGTGGCTTCAAGGGACTGCTCCGCCTGGGTTTGCAGTTTATCTTTCTCCTCTGCATCTTCGGTGGCATGGGCGCTGGCGAAGTCCGCGGACCATTGGCCATCTCGGGTCAGGTAGACCACCTCTCCGTCACGCAGGCGATTGGCGGTTAAGACTTGCAAGGCCATGAGACCGGTCCCCTATTCTTAAACCGCCGCGGCGGCCAGCTGGGCCGGTAGCGCGGATTGCTTGGCAGCGCGCGCCACCTCGCCGATGATGATAAGGGCCGGGCCGCTCACGCCTTGAACAGCCATCAAGTGACCCAGCCCGGCTAATTCGCATGTGAGCACCCGCTGTGTCGGCCGGGTGCCGTTTTCGATGACGGCCACGGGGGTGCGCGGCGACAGTCCCTGCTCGATTAGGCGCCGCGCGTTCTGCCCTGCGGTGGCAACGCCCATGTAAATGGCGATTGTCTGGTTCGAATTGGCCAGGCTCGCCCAATCCAGCTCCGGGTCGCCGTCCTGGCCGTGCCCGGTTACAAGGGTAACGGCCTGGGCTTTGTTCCGCTCGGTAAGGGGGATGCCGGCCGCCGCGGCGCAGCCCGTGGCCGCCGTGATCCCGGGTACCACCTCTACGGTGATGCCATGGTGTTCCAAAAAGGCCTGCTCCTCGCCGCCACGGCCAAAGACGAAGGGGTCACCGCCCTTGACCCGCACGACCTTGTGGCCGGTTTGGGCGGCGCCGAGGAGGATCTGGTTGATCTCGTCCTGGGTCTTGCTGTGATGACCCTTGGACTTGCCCACAAAGATTCGTTCCGCGTCCCGGCGGGCATAGTCGATGATCTCGGACGCCACGAGTTTGTCGTAGACCAGAACATCGGCTTCCTGAAGCAGGCGCAGAGCCTTTAAGGTCAAGAGGTCCGGATCTCCAGGGCCGGCGCCGACCAGGGCGACCGAGCCCACGACCTCTTCCTGCGCACCTGTTTTGTTGATCAAGCCAAGCATGGCTTCGCGGGTGCGCACCTCCTCGCCAGCCAGAACCTGTTCGGCCAGGGGGCCGGCGAAAAAGTTCTCCCAAAAACGGCGTCGGGTCCGTCCATCCGCCATGGTGGCCTTAACCGCGCCCCGAAAGCTCGCGGCAAATTCGGCCAGCTTGCCGGTGCCCGCCGGCAGCAGGCTTTCAATGCGAGAGCGTATCCGGCGGGCCAGAATCGGGGCTGTGCCGGCGCTGGAAATGCCGATTACGATGGGGTTTCGGTCCACAATGGCCGGGGTGATGAAGCTAGAGAGGGCGGGGCGATCGACGACATTGACCGGGATCCCGGCTGTTTCGGCCGCCCGGGACACGGCTTTATCTGCAGCGATGTCGTCGTGGGCGCCATAAACCAGGCACCGTCCCTGCACATCCTGTTCTTGGAATGGACGCGGATGCCATGTGAGCTGGCCGCTATCGGCCAGGCTCTCGATTTCGCCAACCACGGTATCGGCGACGACAGTGATTTCCGCACCGGCCTTGAGCAGCAAGCGGATCTTGGAAAGTGCCGCCTCGCCGCCGCCCGCCACCAGGCACGAGCGTCCCGCGATGTCCATAAAGGTCGGAAGATACTTCATCGCCGCTTTGCCGTTTCCCACGCTGCCACTTGCCCAATATCCAAAAAGGCCGTGTAATTCTTCATGTAAAATCACATGAGATTGTGTAGATAGTCAATAGTTTTCCATTTTCAAAAGGTAAATTAAAACATATTAAACATTAAAAATATGTGTATTGGGAAATGCGTGGAATTACGGTTTTGTCGTCTTGTCCATTCGGTGTTATGGTGGTGGGTCCCTGGAGACGGGAAAATTGTGAGGAATTTCAAGCGCCAATGCCGTTAAAAAAGTTACTGACATCCCTCCTTATTTTGCTCTGTCTCGGCCTTTTATCAGCATGCGGTGCCGCGCCCTTTAAGGTGCCCTCCCCCAAGGAGGCAAGGGATTTCGCCGGGGCCAATCCGCGCAGTACGGGGGAGAGCCCACGAGAATTTTTTTGGGAGCCTGTGCGCAGGGTTCAGGCGTTGTCCTATTGCTACAGCACTCTTTATAACACTCCCGAAGATGTGAAGGCCGAGGCGGAGGATTTCTGCCGCGGCGGCACCGTTGAGTTTTACAGCGCTGATTCGGACTTTTTTAGCTGCGCCCTGCTGCAACCCCATCGCCTGACTTTCATCTGCTTTCCAGGTGATGATCCCGATGAGTTTTCCGATTTGAGCGGCGGGTCCTAAGAAATAGGCTGACAGTCTGCGGTATGCTGACAGCTTTGTGTCTCAAGATGTGGGATAGAGTGCCCCTTGAACTGACGGCACAGAGGCTCCCCATGATCAAGTATTATTACCCCAACGGCGATACCTGTTATCGCGCCCTTCATACCACCCACGCGGTCTATCACAATGAGGAGGGCAAGCTGATCGCCCGGGCCATGCGACCGGACAACAGCGAGCTTTATGAGTTCGAGATCGTGGGCTTCGAGTTGCTCGAGCCGGGCGTTCGCTACGACTGACCGGGTTTGTTTTCCCATTCCCGGCAGACGTGGGGGTCTTGTTCTTTTCCTAGGTGGCGTTGGCGCAGGGATTCAAAGTCCGCGGCCGGCACGAGGCGGGCCAGCGCCCACACCGCCATGGCCCGCACCAAGCTGGAGGGGTCGGTGAGCAAAGGCTCGATAACGGCGCGCTGACTTGGGTCGCCGGAATTTCCCAAGGCAATCAGCACATTGCGTACAAAGCGGTCCCGGCCCGTGCGCTTGATCGGCGAACCGGAAAAAACCTGACGAAAGGCGGCATCGTCCAGTCTGGCCAAATCGGCCAGTTTGGGCGCGGTCAATTCCAACCGCGGCCAGAAGCCTGGCTCACCGGTACTTTGCGCAAATTTGTTCCAGGGGCAGGCCGCCAGGCAATCGTCGCAGCCATAAATCCGGTTGCCCATGGCCGGTCGAAGAGCCGGGTCGATGTGGCCTCGGTGTTCTATGGTCAGATAGGAAATGCAGCGCCGCGCATCCAAGCGATAGGGTGCCGGGAAGGCCTGGGTCGGGCAGGCGTCCAAACAATTGCGGCAACTGCCGCAGTGGTCCGGCTCTGACCTATCGGGCGTCAGGGCCGCGTCGGTCAGGACTTCGCCGAGAAAAAGCCAGGATCCAACCTCGCGGGACACCAGGTTGGTGTGTTTGCCTTGCCAACCGAGCCCGGCCTTTTGGGCCATGTGTTTTTCCATGACCGGTGCCGTATCAACGAAGATCTTTACCTGGACCCCCAGCACCTCGGCCATCCACCGGGCCAGTTGCTTCAGGCGCTTTTTAAAAAGGTCGTGATAATCCCGGTTTCGAGCATAGACCGAAATGTTGCCCCGCTCCGGCCGATCAAGCAGGGCCAGGGGATCGCCAGCTGGGCCGTAATTGAGCCCCAGGACAACGGCGCTTTTCGCCGCTGGCCACAAGACTTGTGGATCCTCCCGCCGGTCTTGCTTATCGGCCAACCACCCCATGTCTCCGTGATAGCCGGCGGCCAAAAATCCGGCCAGGCCGGCCTTTGCCTCCTCAGACACCGTGGCCGGGGCAAAGCCGACGGCATCGAAGCCCAGAGCCAAGGCCTGCTGTCGGATGGAGGCGGTTATGGTTTTGTTCACGGCAATTCTATGTCCCCGATATCAAAGGGGCGGAATGTCACCCTGCGCCTGATCTCGTTCAAAAGCGTAAACAAAGGCGGCAAGATCATTTTCCTCAATAGCTCGGCGGAGGTCGGCCATGAGACCTTGATAGTAATGCAAATTGTGCCGAGTCAAAAGGATCGGCCCCAGCATCTCGTTGGACCGCACCAAATGGTGCAGATAAGCGCGGCCATAATCCCGGCAGGTGGGACAGGTGCAGTTCGGGTCCAAAGGGCGGGGATCATCCTTGTGGCGGGCATTGCGGATGTTGAGGCTGCCGCTGTGGGTGAAGGCTTGGCCCGTTCGGCCCGAGCGGGTCGGCAGGACACAATCGAACATATCCACGCCGCGTAGGACGGCGCCTACGATGTCCGCCGGTTTGCCCACGCCCATGAGGTAGCGGGGCCGCTCCGTCGGCAGGGCGGGGCAGGTCACCTCCAGCATCTCGAACATTTTCTCCTGTCCTTCGCCGACAGCCAAGCCGCCGATGGCATAGCCGTCGAAGCCAATCGCCATGAGGCTTTCGGCCGAGGCCAAGCGCAGGTCCGGGTACATGCTGCCCTGGACGATGCCAAAGAGGCCGTACCCATCGCGCCGGGTGAATGCCTCCTGACAGCGGGCGGCCCAGCGCATGGAGCGTTCCATGGAGGTCTTGGCCGTCTTCTCATCAGCCGGGAAGGGCGTGCATTCATCGAGCACCATGGTGATGTTGGAATCCAATAGGAATTGGATTTCAACGGAACGTTCTGGCGTTAGATCATAGGCTGCACCGTCGAGATGCGATTTGAAGGATACGCCCTCTTCCCGGATCTTGCAGAGGTCGCCCAGGGACATAACCTGGAAGCCGCCAGAATCCGTCAGGATGGCGTGAGGCCAATTCATGAAGCGGTGGAGGCCGCCCAAGCGCTCCAC
Source organism: Pseudomonadota bacterium (assembly GCA_039028695.1). Classification (GTDB taxonomy): domain Bacteria; phylum Pseudomonadota; class Alphaproteobacteria; order Kiloniellales; family Kiloniellaceae; genus JANQKX01. The sequence goes on along the minus strand of JBCCHN010000026.1, from coordinate 25,209 downwards.
CCGTTCGGCACCGGGGCGCAGCATCAGATGATAGGTGTTGCCCAGCAAAATTTCAGCGCCGCTTTCGCGCACCTGTTCCGGCAGCAATCCCTTGACCGTGCCGGCGGTCCCTACGGTCATGAAGGCCGGTGTCTCGACGGTTCCATGGGCAGTTTTAAGCTGTCCCCGCCTGGCGGCCCCATCGCGGGCGGAGACTTCAAAGGCCAGTCCATGATCGCTCATACTTGATCCTCTCGCGACAACAAACAAGCATCGCCGTAGGAGTAAAATCGGTATCCATTCGCGATTGCATGGGTGTAGGCGGCTTTCATTGGTCCTAATCCGGCAAAGGCCGAGACCAACATGAAGAGGGTTGAGCGGGGCAGATGGAAATTCGTCAGCAGCAGGTCCACGCACTGAAAACGATAACCGGGTAAAATGAAAATGTCCGTGTCCCCTTGAAAGGCTTGAAGCTGCCCGGCCTGGTCGCAGGCACTCTCCAAGAGACGTAAAGCCGTGGTTCCAACCGCGACCACCCGCCCGCCATCGGCCTTGGTTTGGGCGATGGTTTGCACTGCCTCTTCGCTCAGGACGCCGTATTCGGTATGCATCTTATGCTCCCGCGGATCGTCGCTCTTGACCGGCAGAAAGGTGCCGGCCCCCACGTGCAGGGTCAACGGACAGCGCTTGACGTCGCGTTTTTCCAGGGCATTAAGGAGGCTCGGCGTGAAGTGCAGGCCAGCGGTGGGGGCGGCCACCGCACCGGGTTGAGCGGCGAATATCGTCTGATAATCTCGCCGGTCCCTGGGCTTTCCGGTCGCCTCCCTTTTAATATAAGGGGGCAGGGGCATGATGCCGATGCGCTCCAGCTTTGTCAGGAGGGCGGCCCCTCCGGAAGAAAAGGTCAGGGTCACCTCACCGCCAGAAGACTTATTCTCCACCCGAGCGTCCAAGTCCTCCGCAAAAACAATTTTATCGCCGGGTTGTAGCCGCTTGGCCGGACGGGCGAAGGCCTGCCAGGTGGCGCCCTCGCTAGGCTGGCTTTGGGCGCCGGCGCTTGGCTCGCCCAAGTTTTTGTGCAGGGTCAGTTCCACCTCCGCCTCGCCGCGGCCGGCCGGGTTGGGCGGGGCGATGCGCCGGCCCCGCAGGCGCGCGGGGATCACCTTGGTATCGTTGGTCACCAGCAGATCGCCGGGGCGCAGCAGGTCCGTAAGATCGCTAATACGATGATCCGACAGGCTGGGCGCCACGCGCAACAGGCGCGCCCTATCCCGTGGCACGGCCGGGGACTGGGCGATCAACGCGCGAGGCAGGTCGAAGTCAAAGTCGCTGGTCAACATCAAGCGGCGATACCTATCAGAGCGCGGCCTTGCGGGAAAACAAATTTGCGGCTGTCCGGTAAAACGTTGATTTGTTTCCTAAACTAAGGCGCATCGCTGGCGCTACTTGCGGATATCGTAGCGCAGGCCGTAGCTGATCCGAGGGCGGTCGATATCGCGCAGCAGATGGAAGGGCCGATCCCGACGGTCCGCGTAACCTGGACCGCGCATAAGGATCACTCCGCCGAGCGGGCAATGGACCTCTTCGGCATCCAGGCCGTCTCGCGCCGCACAGGTCAAAAAGTGCCCACCGTTTTCCAGAATGATCAGGGCCACTAGGCACTCGTAAGCGATGTGATCCCGGTGCGGGGTGATTCCCTCCTCGCCCGGATTATAACGCTGCACAATGCGATCATTGTAGCAAAAAGTCCGCCCAAAAGGAGGACTTGGCAGCGACTCCATGGCGACCAAAGTGAGACTTTGGAAGGCCTCGGCAAGGGCGTGAAAGGGACTTTCCGCGGGAATGTCGTAGCAGAGTTCGAAATCCTGATGTACGGCGTTGGCGCCTTCGCCCACCGTCGACCGGGCCCGGCGATAGGTCAGCTTGTCGGCCTCGAGCAGAAAGCGGCGGCGGGTCGGCTCGTCCAGCAGGGGCATGGCCAGGGCGGCCACCTGGCCCAGGCGGTCGATTTGCGCGGCCAGGGTTGCCGCATCCACGGCAAAGCCGATGCCTTGATCGATTTTGCTGGTCGGGGTCTTTGTTAACTGGCCGTCCAAGGTCAAAGGCTCCTGGTTTCGTCGCGCGCCGCTATGCTAGACAGACTCTTCTTCGATGGGGAAGATGAGCCTGACTAGATTGTCTCCCATGACATGGTACAAAAGCGCTGAAGGCTCAAGATCTATGACTCCCGAAATCATCGGCCTGTTCGATCAAAGAACCAATACCGTCTCTTATATAATTGCCGATAAAGATAAAAAAGTGGCGGCCGTTATCGACCCCGTATGGGATTTCGATGCCGCGTCCGGACGCCTGTTTGAGGAATCCGTCGAGCGCATCGATGCTATCCTGACGGAGCAGAGCCTTGCCCTTGAATGGATTCTCGAAACCCATCCCCACGCGGATCACCTGAGCGGTGCCCAGCGGCTAAAGGACCGTCAAGGCGGCCTGGTGGGCATCGGGCGCGGTATCTGCCAAGTTCAGGAACGCTGGCGTGAGATCTATCATCTGGGCCCAGAGCTTGCTTGTGACGGAAGCCAATTCGATCGCCTTTTCGACGATGGGGAAACCATTGAAGTGGGCGGCCTCACTATCGAAGTGATGACAACGCCCGGTCACACGCCGGCCTGCGTGAGTTATCGGGCCGGGGATGGGGTGTTTGTCGGAGATGTGATCTTCATGCCCGACTTCGGGTCGGCCCGTGCCGATTTTCCCGACGGGGACGCACGCCAGCTTTACCGCTCCGCCCAGCGCTTGTTGGCTTTGCCGGAGGAAACCCGCATGTTCGTTGGCCACGACTACGGCCCCGGCGGGCGTGAGATCGCCTGGGAGACCAGCGTCGCGGCTCAACGGCGGGACAATAAGCATCTCAGGGACGGGACGGCGGAGGACGCCTTTGTCGCCCAACGAGAGGCGCGGGACCGGGAATTGTCCACGCCTGCCTTGCTGCTGCCAGCCTTGCAGGTCAATATCCGCGGCGGCCACTTGCCCAAGGCCGAGGCCGACGGACGCTGCTACCTGAAAATTCCTGTCGACGGACTTTGATGCCGACGTGAGTTATGACCGGGAAAGGTTCTTCTTTTAGAGAGGATCCTCTTTGTCACCTGCCCGGCGCGACAGGTTTTGCAGCGAAATGTCCAATATAAGTTTTTTTGCCCTCTGTGATCATGATCACAGAGCGTTCTGGGCCTTGGCCTAAGGTGAGCTGTCGTCAGATCCAACGCACACGGAGATTGACCATGGCCAAGCACAAAAAAATTACCAAAGCAATGCAGCTGGACCAGCCGGCTAAGACGCTGAAATTTTGCGGCAAGAAAAGCGCAGCCCGTCAGGAGGAACCCTTCGTTCACGTCTATGGCCGGGGTCGAGCCGTCTGTGAAACGGATGCAAAGGGTCATGCCTTTCCGGGGGGCCGGTCGCCCTTGGAAATCGTCGTGGATGCGACAGAGGGTTTCATTCCCCTCTGGGATGAGAGCGTGGTGCTGAGATGGCGCTTCCAAGAACGATCCCTATCTATCTTTCGTGATCCAACTGGTGCTAAGCAATATCTCCGCGCTCTTTTCGCCCATGGCCTTCAGCTATGGGGAGATGCACCGCCGGTAAGGTTTACTGAAGTTAGGGACCGGTGGGATTTTGAAATTGCAGTGAGCGCCAGGGAGAATTGCAGCGCCAATGGCTGCACGCTCGCGCGGGCCTTTTTCCCAGACTCAGGCCGGCACGATTTGTTGATTTATCCCACGATGTTTGAGCAGACTCTCCAAGAACAGATTGAGACTCTCGCACATGAGATCGGCCATATTTTCGGCCTGCGGCACTTTTTTGCGGACATAACCGAAACCCGCTGGCGCAGCGAGATTTTCGGCGAGCATTCGCCTTTTTCGATAATGAACTATGGCCCGAAAAGTGTCATGACGCCCGCAGACCAGGCTGACCTTAAGACGCTTTACGAATTGGCCTGGAGTCGGGACCTAACGGAAATAAATGGTACACCGATACAATTGATGCGGCCCTTCAGTGATTTTCTGCCCCGCATGCCGGGGCCCGGAGATTGCAGTTCTGGTCTGGGCCGAGTAGCCGCCTTCAAAGGAAGGTAACGTCTTTGACAGTGGCTCTCGTGTTTCAAGGGCAATCAGAGTAACAATCTATATATGTATGGAAGAGCAGCAATAGTTACGAGCTTGATGCTAGATCTCGAAATGGTTGTATAGTTTTCTAAGCATGTTAGCATAATCTGTTATTTAAGAACGAAACTTCCGGAGGATAGCGAGATGACGGGAACCTTCGCTAAAAGATTGGGGACAAAAATAATGGGTGGGCCAGCCTTGGCAGTTGCGCTGACAGCCGCGGTGCCCTCGGGGGCCGCGTTTGCCATGGACTGTGTTCGAGCGGATCTGGGGGGCCGTTGGACCATGGTGGGCTCGATCTTTCCAGCCAGCGGACAAGCGACCACAGTATTTTGTGAATTCCGATTGAGAAATAATGGGCGGAGCCGTCCCGGTGGCACGTGTCGTGCGCTAACCGGAACGGAGGATGGCTTTGATCGCAATACACGGGAAATTGTGAGCATGCGGCTGACGGCCTCGAAAAATTGCGCCGTGGGCGGAACATTCAATACTCAGTTCTCACGGGAAGTCACGGAGGACGGTTTGACGGTCATGGTCGAGGGATCCAATCGCATTCGGCTACGGAATGGACAAATGAATCTGGATAAAAACTCCGTCATTTTCACCGCGGAAGATCGATCTACCGTGACGACCACGGCTACCGGTATCGGCAGCACAGAATCCTCGGCAAGCAACGCTACTCAATGGATTATGTACAAAAAGCCATAGCCATAGATCTGGGCGTGATCTCCCTCAGCAGGCGCGCGCCCGCGATGTTGCTATCTTGCCAGAGTAGTTTTGCTCAAAAAAGCAAACCTCCATTGAGGCATTTAATCATAGCAGCATAGCCTTATCAGGCACAGCAATGACGCTGATTGATATAGGTAAGGTCTAATCAAGCCTGACGAAAGGTGCTCTCTACCGGCCGGCGAGGGCTGAGTCGTCAATGTCCTTGGCACCCAAATCCTTGGCCGCTTCGGCCTCCAGAGGCGTAGTGCCGGGAAGAATATGCTCGTCATCGCCCTGGGACACATAGTATTTTTGCAAGGTGTTCAGGATGACGGCGATTTCCGGTGCGGAAACCGAATAGTAAATGGTCTGGGCATCCCGCCGAGTCTTAACCAACCCATAGGCGCGCAACATGGCCAAATGCTGAGACAGGGCCGATTGGCTCAAGTCCACCATTTTGCATAGGTCATTGACCGAATATTCCTTTTCGGAAAGATGGCAGAGCACGTTCAATCGCCGCTCGTTGCTCAAGGCCTTGAACAGACGGCTCGCTTTCGGTGAAGCGGATAAGATGACATTAAACATGACGACCTGCCTTCATTGCCGGCCAAACCGCCCTTTGACCCAATTTTTGCTGAACTTGTGTTTGTTGAACCAATGCTCGGTGATCCGGTATTCGATTACACTCAATGCTTGACCCATCAAGCCTTCTTAAGACTGACATAAACAGTTGCCCCCAAGTGGTATACATTACAAGCCATGGACAATTCCGATAGCGCTTGCCGATCGCCAACCCCCATACCCCACAATCCTTTTCCCCGTCAGTCTTTTTTTAGATTGTGAAGAAGTTATAATATTAACCGAGATGGGCTCTTTGCGAAAGGTGAAGTTTTTGTAAAAAGAATTTGGCAATTTGGTAACAACTGAATTTTTTGTCACGAATACTGTTTTTCATTTGGAATTATGAATTTAACTTATTGATTTCAAAGAAATTAGCTCTAAACGGCTGAGTGAATAAAAACCTAAAGTATAAGCAATAAATTCGCCTGTCAAAAGCTTGCGCCCTGACCTATTTTGATGGCGACTCGGAAGAGAAAGGTCAAAAAAGTGTCTAATTTGGAGCTTGATACCAAGGGAATGCGATGCCCCCTTCCTGTGTTGCGGGCCCGGAAAGCCCTCAAAGGTTTGGAATCAGGACAGGTTTTATCGGTGGTGGCCACGGATCCGGATTCGCAGCAGGATTTTGCCGCTTTTTGCGAAACCACGGGACACGAGCTGCTATCCAGCGTCGCTGAAGAGGGCGTTTTTAGATTCGAGATTCGTAAAACGGGCGCGTAAGACAGGCTAATTACTCAAATTCAGAAGACGTGACTTGGCCTTTTGGGAACGGCATGGCGGTTCTGTGTCTGGGATGTTTTGAGGGGCCACCTTATGGCTTGGCTGGCGGCCGGTCTTGCGGTCTCGGAAGTTCGCGAGGTGAAATGCATTGACTTTGAAGAGATCTTAACGCGGACGTTGACGTTCGGCAGATTGGGCCTCTACCATACGGCTTGTGCCATGAAACTTAAAATTTCACAGACTATCGGGACAGCGTTGCGAACCGGGCGGCGGTTCAGCGGGCCGCTTTTGGCCAGCCTCCTCCTGGTCGGCTGTGCCACCTTTAGTCCGCAACCCCACGATGAAGTTGGCTTTAAGGCGCGCGCCACCTCCAAGACCGAAAAGGAAGTAACTATTTCGGCGGTGGCCCTGGGGCCGGAGGAAGCCCAAGCCGCCTTCGGGTTGCCCGTTATCGATCGAGGCATTCAGCCTGTTTGGGTGAAGGTGACGAACGCCAGGAAGGAGCGTTTATACCTTTTACCCCTGTCGTTCGATCCCCTCTATTTCACACCGTCGGAGGCGGCCTTCATTAATCACACCTGGTTGGATGAGGACGCCAATGCCGAGATCGATGCGTTGTTTCGCGAGCATGCCTTTCCCATCCGAGTGGAGGGGGAGAGTAGTGTTGAGGGGTTTTTGTATGTACCTCCCGATTTGGGTGCGAAGGCCCTGAACTTCGTTTATGCGGGGGCCGGTAGCGCGATTACCGCCCATTTCGTGGTCGCCGCTCCGGGCTTGGAAAGCCCGACTGTGGATTTTGCCAGCCTCTACGACCCGTCGGAGGTGCAGTACCTGGAGACCTGGGCAGAGCTGCGCGCGGCGATCGAGACTCTGCCATGTTGTGTTTCGGACGAGAGTGGCGAGATTGAGGCCGACCCTCTAAATTTTGTCTTTGTGAGCGATCCGGGGGTCGGCTTTGCGGCCCTCATTGGCGGCGGCTGGGATCAGGCCGAGGTGGTTACCTCGGCATCAGCCTGGAAGACAGCCATGTCGTTTCTGTTTGGATCGGCCTATCGTTATTCGCCTGTCAGCGACCTTTATGTATTCGGTCGACCGCAGGACGGTGCCTTTCAGATCACCCGGGAAGACATCGATCAGCGCAATCATTTACGGGTTTGGTTGACCCCCTTGCGGTTTCAGGGACGACCGGTTTGGATCGGCGCTATCAGCCGGGACATTGGCGTGATCTTGAGTGGCTTTGGCACCACCCATAAGATCGATCCGGATGTGGATGCGGAACGATGGTATTTGGCCCAAAGCATCATGCGTGCCCAGGCGTTGAAGCGTTTCTCCTTTGCCAAGGGTGGCCCGGTCTCCACATGGGACAACCCTCGCTCTTCCGTGGAGCCCAAGAATATTTTCTATTCCGACGGCCTGCGTATCGTCATGGAGATGAGCCGCGAACCGGTGCCTTTGGATGAGGTGGAATTTCTCGACTGGGAACTCGTGGAGAGAAAAGGGGCACCCGAGTAGTCTTGGCTTCCAATTCGGATATATGAAATAGCGCCGGCTTAAGTCGGCGCTTCGCAGTCTTCTTGGGCCAGGAAGGCCTTCAGGCCGGTTTTTTCATCCTCTTCGAAGTGGTCTTCGGTGACGGCGAGGCGGCTCACCCGGTCGGATCGAAAGGTGCGGAAATCCTGTCTGAGCTCGCACCAGGCCGAGAACATCCAGCCGTCGGCCAGGGTCCAAATAACCAAGGGACGCACGCGACGTTCCGAAGGGGCGCCGTCGCCGTCCGCATAGGCGATTTCCACAATTTGCCGCTCGCGGATGGCCTGGCGGATCGAGCCCACGTCGGGCTGGGTCCGATCCTGGCGGTGAAGGCTATAGTAAGGCGCATCGGCCAGCTTGCGTTCCTCGGGCGCGGGCAGGCCTGCTTGTATCTTGGCGCGGGCTTCGCGGGCCGCGGTTGCCAATTCCCGATCGCCGGTGCGCTCGACAAATGAAAGGCCCACGGCCAGGGCATCAATTTGGTCATGGGTGAAAGTCACGTTGGGCAGGTCAAAGCCCGGCCGTAGCAGGTAACCTACGCCGGCTTCCCCATCGATAGGAATGCCGGAAGCTTGCAGGTGAGCCACGTCGCGGTAGATCGTGCTGACGCTGACCTCGAAATGTTCGGCCAGCTCGGTGGCTCGGCTGACTCCCCGGGTGCGCATTTCATTGACCAGCCTGAAGAGTCTTTCCGCGCGTCGCATGGTTCTTTTCAGTCAGAGGGACCTTGGGGGAGAGCGGGTTTGGGGCGGTCCGCGGTCAGCCGTCTTTTTGGGGGTGGAGGTGCTCAATCTGAACAGCGTAGCGCTCGGCCAAACGTTGGGCAATCAAGGAGCGATGGCAAGCCTCCGGGTCACATTCGACGCAAAAGAGGGCGGCGAGGCGACCGCTGGAAAGGATCGATAGGATTGGTGCCAAGTCGGCCCGGTCCAGGATCTCGGTCGTATAGCCGCTCGCATAGGCGTCGGCGAGCACTTGTCTGTTGCGCTTGCCCACGCCTTGCCGGTCATCCTCGGCGTATTGGATATGCCGCAATACAGTGGTCGGTGCCAGCTCTAGGTGGTGGGCGTAGGCGATCTGCGCCTGGGCCAAGGCGGCCTGCAGGCGCTTGGCATTGGCCCAGGCATAGAGAGGACCCCGGACACCGCGGCGTTGGCGCACGTCGAGAAGAACGTCGACCTTGGCCAGGCGCAGGCAGTTCAAAAAGCTCTCGCCAGTGAAGCCATAAACTCCGATCGTTGCGATCTTTAGGGCCGAGGGACGGCGATGATCTCGCGAGTCCGGGGCGGTGGTTGTCGCGATCATGCAGCCGCCGTTGCCTCAATCTCAAACAGGAGGGGAGGCAGGGCTAGCCGGGTGACTTCCAAAAGGGTCATGGGCGGCGCCGATCCCGTCGGCCCGAAGCGGGATCCAAGAATATCGAAGTGCTTCATGGCTTCCTCCACGTCGGTGGTGTAGATACTGAGACGGATGACATCAGCCAGGCCCATGCCAGCGGCGGTCAAGACCGCTTCCAAGTTGTCCAGGGCCAAGGCGATTTGGCCCCGCATGTCCCCCAGGTGCTGGGGGGCGCCCTCGGCATTCACGGCGGTTTGCCCGGCGCAGACCAACTGCCGTCCGGCACCATTGATCATTTCGGCCTGATTATAACCTCGTTTTAGGGACCAGGGCCACGGGTTTACAGGGGTGCGTTCCATCGCTTTGCCTACCTCATGAGTCTATCAGAAGGCCTCATTAAGCATAGGGCTCCTCTCACCGTTGTGACAGGAGTGGGTTAAACGGCAATTCGACCTATGCAAAATGGGCAGAAGGTGGGCTAGAGCGATTCAGGCGCGGCATATTTCGGCCTGATTTTGTTTGTAGAAACGGGGCATGCACTTGGAATTGGCGAAGAGAAATTTGATTGCCCTGGCAGCGCTATCCGGTTTGCTTTTTGGACTAGGCTACCTTGGCCATCTGCACCCTTTTTTTGACGCCCTTGCCATCGGCCGCTGGGCTGCCCTGTATGGTGCGCTTTTTTTCTTGATCGTGATCGCGCTCTGGGCGGGTCGCACTCTCGTCGGTGCGGTCTTGTGCGGCGCCTTGGCTCTGATCGTCATTATTCCCCAATCGTCGGGCAATGATACGTCGGGCGAGAGTTCGGCAGGAAGCGTCCGCGTTTATACAAAAAACCTCTGGTACGCCAATCGGGAGACCAATCTGGTGGTCGCGGATCTACGAGCAATGGCGCCTGATCTGGTTTTTCTTCAGGAGGTTTCCGCGCATAACAAATCGATCATGGATGGGATGCGAGCCACATTGCCCCATCAGGCGCTGTGCCCGTGGCAGGGTTGGAACGGCATGGCCATTTTGTCTCGATGGCCGCTGGCAAGCACGGCACCTATTTGTTCGCCGCAGCGTTCCGTGATGGCGGTTTTGGTGGCGGGGGAAGAAGGCCCCTTCTGGGCGATCGGCGTCCACTTGCAGCAGCCTTGGCCCGATGTCCAGTGGTCTCATTTGGAGCAGGCTCTGGCAAAGCTGCCAACTTTCTCCGAGGGGGCGATTGTGGCGGGTGATTTTAACACCGTGCCTTGGAGCGCGGCGGCCCGGAAAATCGGCGACATAACGGGGACCCGCCCCATTCAGCCGATCCAAGCCACCTTCCACATGAGGGGCATTCCCCTTCCGCTGGATCAGGTTTGGGCTTCGGGCGGCAGGGCTCAGGTCCGTCCCAAAGCGGGCTCGGATCATCACGGTGTTGTGGCGGATGTCTGGCCGTCGCGGGGCGACCCTTCCGAACAATAAGGTGCCGAAGGTCTTTGGGACGCAGGGATGCCTATTCCCCGGCGGCGGGCGCTTGGACCTGGTCGTCGCGGCGGGCGCGTTTGCGTTCTTCCAGAGGGCCGACGACCATGGCCAACATGGGAGGGATGATCAGCAGGGTGAGAATTGCCGAGAGGGCCAGGCCGCCGACCACCACCGAGCCCAGGCCTCGGTAAAGCTCCGAGCCGGCGCCGGGAAAGACCACCAGGGGCAGCATGCCGAAGACCGAGGTCAGGGTGGACATGAAGATGGGCCGGATACGGTTGCGGGTGGCCTCGCGAATGGCGTCCTTGGCGCTCAGGTTTTCTTGCCGCATGTGAAACAAGGTCTGGTGCACCAGCAGAATTGCGTTGTTCACGACAATGCCGATCAGGATCACAAATCCCAGCAAGGTGAGCATATCCAACGCCTGGAAGGTGAAGAGGTTCAAGGTAGCCAGTCCGGCCACGCCGCCGGCCGCCGCCACGGGCACGGACAAGAGGATCACGATGGGATAGACAAAACTCTCGAAGAGGACCGCCATGACCAGATAAACGATGGCGATGGCCAGCAGAAGGTCCCGCACCATGGCGAGCCAGGTCTGAGTCAGCTTGTCGGCGGTGCCCGAGATGGTAAGCTTAACGCTGGGGGGCAGGCCCTCCGCCCGAAGGGGAGCGATAACATCCTGGTTGATCATCTCCAGGGCGGCTTCCAGGGGCAGGTGTTGAGAGGGTACGACTTCCAGGGTGATGGTGCGGCTATGCTCGCGGTGGCGGATCTCGGTGGGGCCGGCGGTCAACTGGATATCGGCCAGGGAGGAGGCAGGCAGGATCTCGCCGCTGCCGGTGACCACGGGCAGGTTGTTGATGCCCTGGGTCTGGGCCATGCCGTTCTGCGGCCCCTTGAGCACCAGGTCCAGGCGGTCGCCGCCCACGGTAATCTCGGCGACCCGCAGCCCATCGTTAAAGGCATCCACGGTAAGCCCCAAATCCCGTGCACTCACTCCATTATCGGCCAAACGGATACGGTCGGGGATCAGCCGCACCTCCGGTGAACCCAGTTCAAGACCCGGATTGGGCCGGAACTGATTGCCCTCCGAGCGGGGCAGGAGGGTAAAGATCTTGCCGGCGGCCCGGCCGGCCACCTCCAATAGGCGTTCCAGGTCCGGTCCGGAAATGTCCAATTCGATCTTGCGCCCACCACCAAAGCCCCTGCCGAAGAGGGAGAGCTGATTGATCAAGGCGAAGGTGCCCGGTTCGCGATAGACCGGAGCGGCCAGGACCGGCTCCAACTCGGCAGCGCGCGAGGGGTCCACCGCGGCGGCACCGATAAAGGTGGTTGAGCGAAAGGCGACGAAGAAAAAGCGTTCGATCTTGGGCGGCTCGTCGGGACCGGCTTCGGGCCCCGAGACGCTGGCCCACAAGGGCTGGGTATCTGTCTCGATGGTCTCGGCAATCTCGGTCATGGTGTCCAGGTTATAGCCGGGCGGCGGGATGATAACACCGAACATGAGGTTGCGGTTGCCTTCGGGCAAATATTCCAGCTTGGGCAAAAAGCGCCAGGTGCCATAGGAGGCGGCGGCCGTCACCGCCAGTACCACGACCAAGGCGAGGATCTTACTGCGGGTCACGAGGGACACGAAGCCCAGAACGAGACGAACAAACCAGGAGGCGAGATCATCGATGATGGGCAGGCGTAGGCGGGTGATGCTAGCCGCGCCGCTCCCTCGGTTGCCGGGCAAAAGCCGACTGGCCAACGCGGGCAGTACGGTGACGGAGACCAAAAGGGACAGCAGCACGGAAACCGAAATGGCCACCGCGATGTCCCTGAAAAGCTGGCCCACTTCAAGCTTCATTACCAGAAGGGGGATGAAAACCATCACCGTGGTGAGGGAGGAGACCAAAACCGCACCCCAGACCTGACTGGCGCCCTGAAAGGCGGCCTCTCGGCGGGTGAGGCCCTTTTCCCGCAGGCGGTAGATGTTTTCCAAGACCACGATTGCCGCGTCTACGACCATGCCCACAGCAAAAGCCAAGCCCGCCAGGGAAATCACATTGATGGAACGGCCCAGGGCGGCCATAGCGACAAAGGAGCCGACGACCGAAACCGGAATGGCGAGGGACACCACGAGGGTGGCTCGTCCCGAGCGCAGAAACAGCAGCAGGATGAAGGCTGCCAGGGTCCCGCCCACCCAGATGTTTTGCTGAACCAGATCGATGGCGGATTCAATATAGATCGTTTCATCGTAGGCCTGCTGGAGCTGCAAGCCCGCATCGGGAATGGCAAAGGCGCTGAGCTCATCCACCACCGCTTGGATGCCGCGCATGGTTTCGATCACATTGGCGCCGGTTTCCCGCTTTACATTGAAGGCCAGCGCGGCCTCGCCCAGTTGACGGATGGTGGAGACGGGCTCGTTGTAGGTAAAGGCAACGTCTGCAATGTCCCCGACGGTTACCCGCCCCAGCCGGCCCGAGACCGGATCCTCGCCGGTGCGCAAGACCACGGAGCGGACTGCGTCTATGGAATTTAGCTCGGCCTCAGTCCGGACCACGTAGCGGCGCTTGCCCTCGTCCACGTCGCCGGCGCTGATGGAAGCGTTGGCCTGGCGTAGGGCATCGACCACATCGCTGACCGTCAAGCCATAGCGGGCCAAAAGGGTAGGGTCCACCGTGACCTGAAGTTCCAATTGGCTGCCGCCATAGACGTTCACCTCGCCCACGCCGGGCACCCGTTCGATCCGGTCCTTGATCACGTCCTCGGCAAATTCGCCGTATTCATGGATGGGCCGCTCGTTGCCGTCTTGACGGGTTATGATGAACCAGGCGATGGCGGAGTCTTCGGCACCGGCGGTGCGCAGGCTGGGCTCGTCGGCCTCTTCGGGATAGCTCGAAACCCTGTCCAGCCGGTTCGCCACCAAAAGCAGGGCCCGGTCCATGTTAGTGCCGATTTCAAATTCCAGGCGTACCGAGGCCCGGCCTTGCTCGGATTCGCTGGTCATTGTCACCAGGCCGCTGAGGCCGCGCAGCACCTCTTCCTGCTGATTGACGATCTCCCGTTCGATCTCGGCGGGGGCCGCGCTGGCCCAATTGGTGGTCACGGAAATGACCGGCCGGTTTACGTCAGGCGCAAGTTGAATGGGAATGATCTGCAGGGCGACCACGCCGAACATGATCACCATCAAAACCGCGGCGATCACGGCCACCGGCCGCTCGATCGAAGTGCGGATAAGGTTCATCAGGAGGCTCCGTCGACGTGAACCTTTGCCCCCGGCTGAAGCCGCTCGTTACCGCGCACCACAACGGCTTCACCCTCGGCCAGGCCGTCCAAAATCTCAACCCGGCTGCCCAGGGGCTCGCCGATGCGGATCTGGCGGGGTTGTGCGCTGTCATCCTCAACCACATAGACGATGTCCTGGCCCTGGCGCTTGATGATGGCATCCTTGTGCACGGTGATGACATTACGGGCGGCCCCGAGGGGCACTTGAACGGTCACCGATTGGCGATCGGCCAGGCGTTCCTTCTGGCTGTCGAATTGGGGCACCAGGCGGACGGTACGGGTGCGGGTGAGAGGGTTTTCCGAGGGCAGCACGGCGCGTACGGTGGCTTGATGGCGAGAGCCGTCATCCAGGCTGAAGGGCAGCCGCGTGCCGGGTGTGAGGCCGGATAGGCGCTGGAAGGGCACCTCGGCTTCAATTTCCAAAGAGTGATCAGCAATCAAAAACACCAAAGGATCACCCAATTGCACGTAGGCACCGGCTTCGGACATGCGCTGGGTGACCACCCCGTCATAAGGGGCGCGGATCTTGGTATAGCTCAGATCCAGATCCTCCATGCGCAACTCGGCCCGGGCGCTGGCGACGGCGGCTTCACCTTTTTGCACTTCGGCCTCGGCGATGACGACGGACTGCTTACTGTCGTCGTAACGGGCCTGGGAAAAGGCATTTGATGATTTCAAGGCTTCCAGCCGCTGCAGGTCCTGGCGGGCCAGGCGCATTTCGGCCTGGGTGGTGGCCAGGTCCGCTTCGGCTTCCGCCAGTCGGCCGGCGGCAAGGTCCCGCTGGGCCTGATGGCTGGCCTCGTTCAAAATGGCGATGATCTGGTCTTTTTCCACCCGGTCGCCCACGTCCACCCGGAAAGCCTCGACGGGTCCGGAAATGCGGGCCGAGACCTCGCCGGCCTGACGGGCGACCAAGCGACCGATGACGGGCACACTCTGGGACAGCTGTTCCTGCTTCACCGGGTCGACCCGCACCAATGAAGACTCTTGCGCCTGAAGGGACTGGGCGGAAAAAGCCACAAGACCGAAAGCGGCGACGGCCCAGAGACCTATGCGTAGAACCGGATTGCTCATTTGTCTCACAGATGCCGCCAGTGGATTGCTCTTGGGGTTTAGGGCGATGATGTCCGAGAACCGGAACCACCACTGACTCTTTTAAATAGTTCCGAGCCAACAAAAACCCAGGGCTACCAGTCTAGCAAACTAGATGTCAATTTGTATGAAGATTTGCATGTAAATGCCTTATCTGTCAATGGAACACTGGTTGTGGTTGTAGGGTGTTTGTGCCATGTTTACATGAAATTGATTTGTTGGTGCCGAACGCCCACCAGCTGAGGTGTTGGGCCGGATAAAGACTCGAATTTTCCTGGTGGCGGAATGGCGAATCAGTCAGCATGATTGGCTGGAGAGATTGCTTATGACCACCCTACTTTACAGTCATTCGGCCTGCAGCGACCACGATCCGGGGGCCTACCACCCGGAAAATCCGGGGCGTCTGGCCGCCATTGAAAGCGCTCTAGAAGGGCCCGCCTTTGCTGAGCTGGTTCGGCGCGAGGCCCCTCGGGCCTCACTTGAGCAGATCGGCCGGGTTCACCCCGGTGATTTTGCCGAACAGATCCTGGCGGCGGTCCCGGCGCAAGGCCACGCGGCCATTGACGGGGATACGGTGATGTCGCCCGGCTCCGGCGAGGCGGCGTTGCGGGCGGCGGGCGCCGTGGTCGCGGCGGTGGATGCGGTGGCGCGGGGTGAGGCTGACAACGCATTTTGCGCTGTCCGCCCGCCCGGTCATCATGCCGAACCCGTACGCGCCATGGGCTTTTGCCTGTTCAATAGTGTTGCCGTAGGCGCCCTTCAGGCACGGGAGGTGCATGGGCTCGAGCGTGTCGCGGTTTTTGATTTTGACGTCCATCACGGCAATGGGACACAGGCCGCCTTCTGGCATGACCGGGATCTATTTTATGCCTCGACCCATCAGTACCCTCTCTATCCGGGCACAGGGTCCGCCTCGGAAAGGGGCGTGAGCGGTAACGTATTAAATCGGCCGCTGCCGCCCGGGGCCGGGTCCGATATGTTTCGCGACGCGGTGACGGAGACCATTTTGCCCGGCCTGCGGACTTTTGCGCCGGATCTTCTGATCATCTCCGCTGGCTTTGATGCGCACGAGGACGATCCCCTGGCCGGCTTGGCCTTTACGGACGAGGACTATGCCTGGGTAACGGACCAATTAACGGCTCTGGCTGCGGATTGCTGTGACGGCCGCCTTGTTTCCGCCTTAGAAGGCGGGTATGACCACGCGGCTTTGGGTCGCAGCGTCGCGGCTCACGTGAAGGCTTTAATGGCCGCCTAGCGGCAGGCTGACATTGGTCAAGAATTGATCGCAACGGATTGGGAATGGCAAAAGAACAATCAAATATCAGCAAGATGTCCTTTGAGGAAGCTCTCGAGGAATTGAAGGAAATTGTGTCCGGGCTGGAGTCCGGCCAGGGTAAATTGGACGCCGCCATCGAAGCCTATGAGCGGGGTGCCCAACTCAAGCGACACTGCGAGGTGAAACTGCGCGAAGCCCAGGCGAAGATTGAAAAAATTTCCTTATCGGCAGACGGTAGTCCAACGACGGCGCCGCTTGATGTGGATTAGGGCAAAGCGTTCCGAAGAAGGCTAAAGGCGTGGTCGATCTCAAAGAAACCATAAACCGCCGGGCAGAGGCGGTGACCGAAGCCCTCGACCGGCTTTTGCCGACGGTCTCCGGCCCGAGAGGTTTGGTTCTGGAGGCCATGCGCTATTCGGCTTTGTCCGGGGGAAAGCGCTTGCGCCCCTTTTTGGTGTTGGAAAGTGCCGCACTCTTCGATGTGCCGGCGGAACAGGCCATGCGGGCGGCCTGCGCGGTGGAAATGATCCATTGCTATAGCCTGATCCATGACGATCTGCCGGCCATGGATGACAGCGATCTACGCCGGGGCCGCGCCACCGTGCACAAGGTCTTTGACGACGCGACCGCTATTCTGGCGGGTGACGGACTTTTGACGGAAGCCTTCACCGTCTTAACCCACCCGGATTGTCACCCGGACCCGGCCGTACGCAGCGAACTGGTGGCCTCACTCGCCGCCGCCGCGGGTACTGCTGGGATGGTTGGGGGGCAGATGATCGATATGTCGCCTGACCGGGAAGGCTTTGATCTGGAAGGCATATCTGAACTGCAGCGCCTCAAGACCGGGGCCTTGATCGGCTTTTCCTGCACGGCGGGGGCGATCCTAGGGCGCGCTTCGGCTGAGGCCCATGAGCGCTTGGCGGCCTATGCCAGCGCCATCGGTCTAGCGTTCCAAATCGCCGATGATCTGCTGGATGAGTTATCCACGCCCGAGGAACTGGGCAAGCCCACCGGTCAGGACGCAGCAGACCATAAAGCGACCTTTGTGGGGCTCTTGGGGATAGAGGGCGCCCAGCAAAAAGCACAAGAATTGGTGAGGGAAGCCACCTTACACCTTGATATTTTTGCTGAAAAAGCGGACCTTTTAAGAAAGACAGCGGCGTTTGTCGTCGATCGAAGATCTTGAATGGGGGGTGTTGTCCTTGAAAATAAGCGCACACCACTGTTAGTTGGCGGGATCCAGCGAAGGGGCCAAAAACGAAAACATGCCTGGCAGAGGCAGGCCGGGCAGCGGTATATCGGGTTAGGGACGGTCCTGGTACCACCAAGACGTGCCAATCCGAGGACAAAACCAGAGAGGCAATTTCGTGAGTAAGTTCGGTCATAATCGTCATACCCCGCTTTTGGACCAGGTCCATGAACCCGAAGACCTGCGCAAGCTCGACGAGGCGCAACTGCGTGACTTCGCCGACGAGCTGAGGTCCGAGATGATCGATGCGGTTTCGGTCACCGGCGGCCATCTGGGGGCGGGCCTGGGCGTGGTCGAGCTGACGACGGCCATCCACTATGTCTTCAACACACCGGCGGACAAGCTGATCTGGGACGTGAGCCACCAGTGCTATCCCCACAAGATCCTGACCGGACGGCGGGAGCGTATTCGCACCATCCGGCAAGGTGGGGGCCTGTCGGGCTTTACCAGTCGTAGGGAGAGCGAATACGACCCCTTTGGCGCGGCTCATTCTTCCACATCGATCTCGGCGGGCCTTGGCTTTTCCGTGGCACGGGATTTTGCCGGCGGTGACAATCATGTGATCTCGGTGATCGGCGACGGCGCCATGAGCGCGGGCATGGCCTATGAAGCCATGAACAACGCCGGCGCTATGAACAGCCGCTTGGTGGTGATTCTCAACGACAACGACATGTCCATTGCCCCGCCCGTGGGGGCCATGAGCGCCTATTTGTCACAGCTTATTTCCTCGAAGCCCTTCCAGTCTGTTAGGCATCTGGGCAAGGTGGTGGCGGAACGCTTCCCCAAAACCTTCGAGACGGCCGCCAAGAGGGCCGAGGAGTATGCGCGCGGCATGCTGACCGGGGGAACGCTGTTTGAGGAGCTGGGGCTTTTTTATATTGGGCCCATCGACGGTCACAATTTGGACCATCTCTTGCCCGTTCTAAAGAACGTGCGGGATACCGACTATAACGGGCCGGTGTTGATTCACTGTGTCACCAAAAAAGGTAAGGGCTATGCGCCGGCCGAGGATGCGGCTGACAAATATCATGGCGTGGCCAAGTTCGATGTGGTCACGGGCAAACAGGCCAAGCCTGTCCCCAAAGCCCCGGCCTATCAAAATGTCTTCGCGCAGGCTCTCATCGCCGAGGCCGAGCACGACGATAAGATTGTCGCGGTTAATGCGGCCATGCCGTCGGGCACGGGTCTTAATAAATTCGCTGAGCGTTTTCCCGAACGGTGCTTTGATGTTGGTATCGCCGAACAACACGCGGTGACCTTCTGCGCCGGTTTGGCCTGCGAGGGGTGTCGCCCCTTTGCCGCTATCTATTCGACCTTTTTGCAGCGGGCCTATGACCAAGTTGTCCACGACGTGGCGATCCAATCCTTGCCGGTGCGCTTTGCCATCGACCGGGCAGGCATGGTGGGTGCGGATGGGGTCACTCATCAGGGAAGCTATGACTTGACCTACCTGGGCTGTCTGCCGGGCTTTGTGATCATGGCGGCGGCCGATGAGGTGGAGCTCATGCATATGGTGGCGACCGCCTGCCAGATCGACGACCGGCCCTCGGCCTTCCGATACCCGCGGGGCGAATCGCTGGGTCTGGAGATGCCCGCACGAGGCACGCCTTTGGAGATTGGCCGGGGACGAATTGTGCGAGAAGGAACCAAGGTGGCGATCCTTTCCCTGGGCACCCGCTTGGCGGATAGCCTGGCTGCTGCTGATGAATTGGCGGCCCGGGGACTCTCCACCACGGTGGCGGATGCCCGCTTTGCCAAACCCATCGATCAGGATCTGGTGCGCCGCCTGGCCCGTGAGCATGAGGTCATGGTGACTGTGGAGGAGGGCGCCATCGGCGGCTTCGCCACCCAGGTCATGACCTTCCTGGCCGAGGAAGGTCTGCTGGAAAACGGCTTGAAGTTCCGGCCTCTGACCCTGCCGGACTATTTTATCGATCACGACAAACCGGATCTGCAAGTCGCCCAGGCGGGCCTGGATCGGGCCGGTATTGTCGGGGCTGTACTCCAGGCTTTGGGGCAGGTGCAAAGCGAAGAGTCGCCGGCGAGGGCATAACCCACGCCGACAAGGTTTGGCATGGGAATGCCGCGCCTTGTCGGGACGGTTCGCCTTCGCATCGTTTTGAAAAGCGGATCAGGGGTTTTTAGTCGTCTGGGAATCGAGCAATCTGGTCATCGTGACAGTTTGGACTTTTGACAGAGGACCGGATTTGGAGCAGGTGTACTGTGCGGAGCCGATTTTTGTCATGGATTCCCCTGCCGACTGGTTTGCGGACTGAGGTCCGTGAGATAATAGTCCTGGCCCTGCCACTAATTTCCGCAAATCTGGCCAATGTGGCGATCACCACCACGGACGTGATCATGATCGGCTGGTTGGGTCCGGCTGCGTTGGCGGCGGGGTCTTTGGGCCATAACCTCTATTTTCCCATGTATTTGGTGGGCTTCGGCGTGCTCTTGGCGATAGCGCCTATTCTGGCTCAGCTTCTCGGGTCCGGGCAGAAAAGTCCAATTCCGGCGGTTCTGGCGCAGGGCCTTTGGGTTTCGGTGGCCCTTTCCATGCCGTTCGGTTTTTTGCTTTGGAATAGCGCATGGCTCTTGTCGCTTCTGGGGCAGGATCCGGCCATCGCGGCCATGACCCAGGACTATCTGCGTGCGGCCCTCTGGGGCTTGTGCCCGGCCTATCTCTTTGTCGCTCTGCGCTGTTTCCTGATGGCCCATTCCCGGCCGCGAGCCATTTTCCTCGTCACCTTGGCCGGCGTGGTGGTCAATGCCATCGGCAACTATGGCCTCATGTTCGGCAATTTCGGACTGCCCCGGCTGGAATTGGTGGGGGCTGGGATCTCCAGCGCTTTGGTCCACTTTTTTATGTTCCTGGCCTTGGCGGTAGTGGTCTTATGGGGCCGTGCCTTTCGACACTATGCGATCCTGGCTCATCTTCTCCGTTTCGAGATTAAGACCTGGATCGAGATTTTTCGGATTGGCCTGCCCATCGGTTTAAGCATCCTGGCGGAATCCGGCCTTTTCGCGGCGGCGGCGATCCTCATGGGGTTGATCTCGCTGGAGGCCTTGGCCGCCAATGCCATTGCCCTGCAGACCGTTGCCGTGATTTTCATGATTCCGCTGGGAATCAGCCAGGCGGCGACGGTCCGTGTGGGTCTCAACATGGGCGCGCGCAATCGCATCGCGGTGGGCCAAGCCGGATGGGCGTCCCTGCATTTAGGTATTCTCTTTATGTTCGTGGCCGGGTTGATCCTCTGGTTCGGCGGCCGCGAGATCATCGGCCTTTACCTGCACTTGGAAGATCCCAACAATCTCACCGTCGTGGCCATGGGCATTTCCCTTCTGGCCGTGGCCGCCCTGTTCCAGGTGGCCGATGGGGCACAGGTTATCTTGGCGGGGGTTTTGCGCGGGCTGAAGGACACCAAGATCCCCATGTGGATTGCCGTCTTCGGCTGCTGGGTGGTGGGTTTTCCGGTGAGTGCCGCGCTGGGCTTGTGGTTCGGCTATGGCGCCGTGGGCGTTTGGTGCGGCCTGGCCTTGGGCTTGACAGTGGTGGCTCTCTTGGAGACCTGGCGCTTCGCCCGGCGCGCCCATTTTTTGCCGGACTTAGAGGCCGGGTAACGTGAGTGCCGTTAAGAAGCAACGCCTGGACCAGGCCTTGGTGGATCGGGGCCTGGTGGAAAGCCGCAGCAAGGCGCAAGCCGTAATCATGGCGGGCCAGGTCTTTAGCGGTGAAAAGCGTCTCGCCAAAGCGGGGGACATGATCAAAGTCGATGTTCCCCTTGAGGTGCGCGGGGCACCCCATCCCTGGGTAAGTCGGGGCGGCCTGAAGCTCGTCAAGGGCCTGGATCACTTTGCCATCGACCCTGAGGAGAAGGTTTGTCTGGACGTGGGGGCTTCCACCGGCGGCTTCACCCATGTCCTGCTGGAGCGGGGAGCGGCCAAGGTCTATGCGGTGGATGTGGGGCAGGGGCAATTGGCCTGGTCCTTGCGGCAAGACGAACGGGTGGTGGTGATGGAGCGCACCAATGCCCGCCACCTGTCGGTTGATCTCGTTCCCGAAGCCATCGACTTGGTGGTCTGCGATGCGAGCTTTATCGGGTTGGAGGTCGTCTTGCCCGCGCCCCTGAATCTGGTGGCCCCGGGCGGCCAGCTTGTTGCCTTGATCAAGCCCCAGTTCGAAGTCGGCAAGGGCCGGGTCGGCAAAGGGGGTGTGGTTCGGGACCCCGCGCTGCATCAAGAGGTCTGCGAGCGTATCGCCGGCTGGCTAAATGCCTTAGAAGGCTGGTCAGTGCTCGGCCTGACCGAGAGCCCAATTACTGGGCCCGAGGGAAATGTGGAGTTTTTGATTGCAGCTAAAAAAGGAGAAGATCGCTGAGGGGTGAATGAATTGGCATGCCTTCTTATTCACGGCCCTGCCAGTCGCGCCAAAGTTCTGGCCGCGTCGCTCAGCATTTCGTCAATGATTTCGGCGAGGGGTTTTTCCTGCCTGACCAGGCCCACCCCTTGACCGGCGTATAGACACATGGCGTTGAGGTCGCCCGTCATGTCGGCTGTGGGTTCTGAAATGCTGTATCGCAAGATCGGCTCTCCCGAGGAATAGCGTGCGACAACTTCACCTTCGTTGGGTCGCCGCCCGGGCGGAGGGGCGCCGGCGGCAAGCCAGGCGTCCAGCGTCTCGTTGTTTAGACAGCGCACGGGTGCGTCCGGCCAGCCGCCGTCGAATACTTTTGTCCTAACGGTGTCGCTTTCCCGGGCGGTTTTGAGTCTCTCCCGATAGAGGGGGTGGCTCTGATGTTCCGCCGCCAAAAGGAACCTGGTCCCAACCCAGGCAGCGTCGGCGCCCAATGCCAGAACCGCGGCCAGGCCCCGGCCATCGGCAATGCCGCCGGCGGCGATGACCGGGGTGTCGGGCACCGCGTCCACGACCGCGGGGACTAGGGCCAGGCCGCCGACTTGTCCCCACAGATGGCCGCCGGCCTCCAGGCCCTGCGCCACCACGACATCCACCCCCAGGTCCACGACTCGCCGGGCCTCGTCGGCTGACCCCACCGTGTGAAAAGCTAAGGCGTCCGCCTTGTGGATGCGCTCGATGACCGGATCCGGATCGCCCCAAAACGTTGAGACCACGGGAACCCCGGCCGATAAAGCAGCATCCAGATTGGCGTAGTCCTGATCCTGGATCAGGGGCAGTACAAAATTCACACCAAAGGGGCGGTCGGTCAGGTAGCGAACCTGAGCGATGGTATCAATCAGAGCCTCGGCCTCAAGCCAGGTTGCTTGAATCACGCCCAGCCCGCCGGCGTTCGAGACGCCCGCGACAAAAGGAGGCGCCGCCGAGATGGGTGCGCCGATGATCGGGGCGTCAATTCCCAGCAATTTGCATAGAGATGTGGTGAGATGGTTCATTGCCGTCCCTTCAATTGTCACCTTTAATTATCCCGCGCCCAAGGATGCCAAATGCGTGCAGGATTGGTTCATCTGTTGCCACCTTGCTTTATTCGCCGGTGGCTTCAGCCTGTTGGTCAGAGGTACTGGATTCCCTACTATCGGCGACGGTGGATTGCCGGTCGGGTCGGCCTGGGCCTTTATCTTCGGCCAGAGGCACGGCCCGGATTTCCTTCACCAGCTTTTGCGTCATGGCCCGCGCGAAATCGTTGTAGTCTTGCGCGACCATGAAAAAGGCGCTGTCGCCGGCGATTAAGTGATCACGGAAATAGCGGTCCAGCAAAGGAATTTCATTCAGGATGGCCAGGCCGTTGATGGTGATGCCCTGCTCGACCACCTCCGCCCTTACGTCGCCCAACAGGCGGCCATCATTGGCACGACCATCGCCGGATAGATCGATCACCCGCCGCAGTCCTAAGAAGCGATTGGTCTCTATGGACTGGGCACCAAAGGCCAGAGCATCGCCGATGGCCGTATGGCCCTCGTCAATGAGGCGGGGCATGGCGGAGATTCGCGCAGCCACCTGCCGCGCATCGCCTTGACTGCGGATCAAGGTCCAATCCAGAGAGACCTGCTGACTGTGTTGATCCGCCCATTGGATCACGCTGATGGCGATGCCACGGGGCGCCGCGGCGCGAAGGGCTTGATGCAAGGCGGGATCACCAAAGGCCGCGCCCAGCCCGGCGGCTTGTAGCTGATATTCCTGCTCGTTGACGCTGGCGGAGACGTCGATCAAGAGGGCCAGTTCCAGATCAACGACCTGGCCCTGTTGTGCCTGGGCCTGTTGTGATGGGGCCTCTTGTGATCGGGCGGATGCGATGGGCCAAAAAAGGCTTAATCCCAAGACCAGCAGGGCGTGGGCGAGAAAGGCGATCGCGTCAAATTTTGCTAGGGCCTTGATCCGGAGCCTCGTTGTTTAGTGACGGGGGACTAGCGAGCCTCTTGAGGGGGCTCCCACTGCAGGCGGGGTTGGGGGCCGCCCGCGGAAAGCTGCTCTAGCTTGGATAACCAGGGGCGCAAGGACTCCGCTAATCCGGCGAGGGGGCGAAGCAGGGGCGCGGAAATCTCGCTTAGGAAAAACTCTTCCAGCAGGGCCTGAAAGGGATCCACCGGTTCAGGGAAGCGTCGGATCGAAAGGGGCGCATCGGTGGCTAGGCCGGCTTCGCTACGGGCCAATGCGAAGGCAGTGTCAAAACCGCCGAGGGCATCGATCAATCCCAGGTTCAGGGCATCGGCGCCGGTCCAGACTTGCCCTTTGGCGACTTGACGAACTTCCTCATCGTTGAAGCCGCGTCCCTGGGCGACCTTGTTTAAAAAGTCGGCGTAGGTACGGTCCAGGCTGGCGTTCAAATGGTCCCAGCCGTCGTCGGTGAAGCTTTCTGTGGAGCTCCAAAGATCTGCGTTGTCGCCGGCTTTGACCACATCCCAATGGACCCCCAGTTTGTCCCACAGGCCGCTCAAGTCAAATTTGCCGGCGGCCACCCCGATGGAGCCGGTAATGGTGCCCGGTTGGGCGACGATTTTGGTGGCCGGCGCGGCGACGAAATAACCGCCTGAGGCGGCCAGGTTGCCCATGGTAAGAATCACCGGTTTTTCCGCCTCGCGGGCCCGCTGCACCTCGCGCCAAATCGTATCGGAGGCCACATAGGAGCCGCCCGGGCTGTCCACACGAAAGACGATGGCGGCAATGTCCGGGTCATCAATGGCATCCGACAGGGCGGTGGCGACCGTGTCCGAACCCATGACCGTGTCGCCGAAGACCGGGTCGTTTTCGCTGGCGCCCATGGTGACGGGCCCAAGCCCATAGATCAGGGCGATGGTGTTGACCTCGCCTTCCGCAAGTGCTGTTGGGTCGCTGGAGCCGACCGCCGCGTGATAATCGAAAAAGTCGAGGAAGCTGGCATCGTCGCCGACCTGCTCCAGCGTGGCCTGGGTGACTTGATCCCAATAGCCCAACTCGTCGATCAGGCCCTGTGCCGCCCCGTCGCGAGCTCCGTAGGGGGCTTGATTGATGGCTTGGCGGACGGCATCGGGGGCCATGTCCCGCGACGCGGCGATGCCCGCGGCGATTTGGCCGAGCCAGGAGTCCAAAAGCTGTTGCAGATTCTGCCGCTGGGGTTCGGGCATTTGATTGTGCTTGAAGCCCGAGAGCACACCCTTGAACTCCTCCCGCTCGGCCATTTCTGGCTCGACCCCGACCATATCCAAGAGGTCTTTGGCGAAGGGACTTTCGATGGCAAAGCCGGTCAAGTCCAAGTCGCCAGAGGGTTGAAGCCAAACCTGATCGCCGACCGAGGCCAGAAAATAATCTAATGTGCCGTTGCCCAGCTCGCCAAAGCTCTCTGCGAAGGAGACGACAAATTTGCCTTGGTCTT
>JBCCHN010000025.1:0-54902 GCA_039028695.1 Pseudomonadota bacterium | reverse complement strand
TTCAAGTCTCGGTAGTCCAAGCACGGCCGGACCGGCGTCATCTCCTTACGATTCGATGCTGGTATTCAACATCGTCACTCTAGCTTACCTGAGTTTACTGTTTTGAGACCCTACGTTTCTTATGGGAGGCGTGGTTAGCCCGTAAAGTTAACCTCATTTGAACCTGTTTTACTGAATATGATTGTTGGATTTATCTCAATTCAAAGAAGCTCGTTCATCCATTAATTGGGTCATGCTTGAATTTCCAAATATTCTGGAACCGCGGTTTTTTGGCCTTGTTTCTAAATGCTTTACCTCTTTGAGCCACCAAAAATGCCTATTTACATTTATTACAATATACTATCCCTAAAAAATCTTGCGTGAGCAGAGATGGATGATGAAAGCCTACGCGCCTTATTGAAATTAGCTGTGTTCTCAACCAGCGTTGTTGGATTTGGTTTCTTGATTGGTTCGATATACTCGTCAATTAGGCTTTGGTTCCATGCTAAGAAGTCCATACTTGTGCCATTTTATGTATTGCCCTTCTATTCCGATGCGTCATTGGATTCTGTGAGCCAAAGATACAAGAAACTTGCCCGAAAGCTTTTCATTTGTTTTATTTTAGCAATGCTCTTTTCTGTATTTATGATGTTTAGCGGAGTAGCGTCTTTAGAGAAACTCAAAAAATTTCACGAAAAGGGGGGGGAGATACATTTATTCAACAATGAATAATGTACATCTTCTTATTATTTCTTCGATTAGTGTGATCGGCGTTCCTTTGAAGATAGAATTTTATTCATAAGGTAATAGCAAATACATTCTGCTAGATACGATCGATGGCCTGGAGTTTGGTCAGTTTTTTTGGAAAACCGAGTCATGATCTATCGAATCGAAGCATTTTGCGAAGCCAACCACTGCTGGAGCTTCCTGTCGGATGACGAAAAGCATGATCCCGGCCTGTGCCCAAGATGCGGCGCAGATCCAGTCGGGATGGGTGCTCGTGAATAGCCCGACCGCGTTTTCATATCATTCGAACCGGCAATGTTTTTCGATAAGTACTCAAATAAACCGATGAGAGAAATGGCATATTTTATCAGCTTGAACAAAAACGGTAAGGACTTCTTGGTTCGATCACCAAGGCCAATGTCTTGGAAAGAGGCGGTCAGTTTTGTGGATACGATTAAGGATTACGAGACCGAAAAAGTTCTAAGAGTTTGGAAAGTAAAATTTGAAAAATAAAATCTGTCAAACCGAACTGCTCACTCTGTTGGCTTTTTAGCCTATGGGCTGAAAAATCGCGCAACAATTTGGGGAGTGATTTTTATAAGTGGAGAGATAGTGCATTTAGAATCTCCGCTTCACCTCCCCAGTAAACCCGCTGTCGGAAGATCCGGCGCGATCAGCTGGGCACCGGCCAGTCTCAGTTTTGCCTGATGCTCGGGCTCGCTGGCAATTCCTAAAAAGGTGACACCGTTTTCCAGCGCCGCAGCCGTGTCCGAGGATTGGTCGCCGATGAAGAGCACTCGGTTGGGGGGCATGTCGTTTTGCATGATGAGGGCGGTGAGGGTTTCGGTCTTGTTGGTGCCGTGCTCGGCGAAGCCGCCGACCTCGAAGGGGGCCTCCAGGCCGACGGCGCGCAGGCGCAGGCGGGCGGCTTGTTCCAGGTTGGCCGAGGCCAGGCCCAGGCGGGGGCGGCCCTCCCGTTCTCTTTGCGAGCTGAGGGCCTCCAGGGTTGTGGGGACGCCGAGCAGGACCTTGGGCCGGAGGGTGCCTGACGTGAGGCCCACCTCAATGGTGCGCAGATAATGCGCGATCACCGCAGCGACCTCGTCTTCACGGGCCGGACGGCCAAAATGGGTCTCGATCACCTCTTTGGCGATTTCCAGGTCGTTGCGTTTTTTATAGCTGTTCCAGTCGTCGCTGACGGTGTGAATCCCCAGGGGCGCGAAGGCCTGCAAAAAGAGTGCCGTCTCCGGCGGGGTCAATTCCAGCAGGACGCCGTCCACGTCGAAGATGATCCAGTCGAAGTCTTGCGGGTCGAGGGGCGGATCGAGATAGGGATCACTCATGATTTCTTGCTCCAGCCGGCGCTTTGCCCTGGCGGCTCCGTGACGCCCGCAGGCCCTGCGTGGGCAGGGGCGGCAGGCGCGGGGCGACGGGGGAGGATTGCACCACCGCGCTGTTGGTCATGGCATAGGGGATGATGCTGTCGATCAAGGTCTCCAACTCTTGCACCGAGGCCACATGGGCCCGGGCAATAAAGCAGTCCTCCCCCGTAACCCGGTCGCAGGCCACGATGGCGCCCTGTTGAGAGAGCACTTCGGCGGTCTTCTTGAGCTGGCCGGGCATGGGGCGGATGCGAATCCAGGCGGACAGGGGCCGGCCCAGGGCGGCCGGCAAAATTTTGGCGCCATAGCCTTGGATCACGCCGCAGTCTTCCAGGCGCCGGATGCGCTCGGCCACAGACGGCGGCGAGAGGCCGACCCGGCGGGCCAGCGCGGCGGTGGTGACCCGCCCGTCCTCGGCCAGGGCCGCCACAAGCTGGGCGTCGATGGCATCCAGTGTTGATTTTTCAAAGTAAGGCAAATTATTCATAAATCCTATTGATCGAATAAATTCAGTAAGAAATACCATTGATCGTCTATTTATTCAACCGATTGGTATTCTTATCGTAAGGAAATCTTCAAAGAAAGGTTTCCGATCCTTGTCAAAACCGCTGCCGACCGCTGATCGCCTGGCCGGTGCCCTACCGCCGTCCCTCTGGTTCGTGGTCAGTGCGATCTTTCATTATTTGGGTCCGTCTTTTGCGGTGCTCCTGTTCCCGGCCATCGGGGTCTTGGGCGTGGCTTGGCTGCGAATCGGCAGCGCGGCGCTGTTTTTTCTACCCTGGGCCAAGCCCTGGCGGCTTCTGGTCGGAAATCATGGGTCCCGCCGCGGCTCGGAGTCGGCTCGCCCGCGGGGCCACATTCCCCTGGTCCTGGGGCTCGGCCTGTGTTTGGCGGGCATGAACTGCGCCTTTTATTTGGCTTTGGCGCGCCTGCCCATGAGTTTGGTGGCGGCGATGGAGTTCCTGGCCGTCTTGGGACTGGCGCTTTATGGTCTGCGCAGCCGCCGCAATGCCGCCGCCTTGGGCCTGGCCTTCGGGGGTGTGGCCCTCTTGCTGGGCGGGGCGGGGGGCTGGCAGGGCGTGAGCCTCCTCGAGGACGATCAGTTTTTCTGGGGGCTGATTTGGTCCGGGCTGAACGCGATTCTCTTCGGCCTTTACATTGTGCTCGGCCATCGCGCGGCCCGTCAGGGCGCGGGCAGCGGTTTACAGGTTTTGGGCGCCGCCATGACCGTGGCCTTTATCGCCGTTTGGCCGGTCGGCTTGAGCGAGGCTCTGCGGGCCTTCGACTCCGCCTTGCTGCTGTTGGCTGCCGTCGGGGTGGGTCTTTGTTCCTCTGTTTTACCCTACATTTGTGATCTTTTGGTCATGTCCAGGTCGTCGCGAAGTCATTTCGCGGTCATGCTTTCCTTGCTACCGGCAACGGCGACGGCCCTGGGTGCCATCGTGTTGGCGCAGTGGCCGGGCCCTTGGGACCTCTTAGGCGTAGGCCTCGTGATGCTGGGTGTGGCCTTGCACCAGCCGAGTGAGGCGACCGCCCCGACTCCGGATTAAAAGTCGGCCTAAAAGGTGATTGGGGGCGGCAAATCGGGTGGCGGAAGCTCGCCTGGCTCCTCGAAGGGCAGGCCCAAAGGCTCCAAATCGTTGCGGGTCCACCAGTACCAAAAGCCTTGTTCGCGCAGCCATTTTTCCAGTCGGTCCAGGCTGTTCCACTCCCGCCCCGCGCCCCGCGCGGAAAACAGCCGGGCCACCTGGCCGTCCACGTAGACCAACACCGCCCAGGCAAAGGGGTGCCGGTCCTGATCGCCGAAGCCGCCGCCCATATTCTGGCGGGCCACCCGATAGACCACGGCGTATTCGCCCAGGCGTTCCTGCGCGCGCAGGTGGGCGATATCGGCTTGGGTGATGCCCATGCTCACGCCCATCTTTACATCTTGATCCATGGTGTTTCCTATGATACCAGATTTCCAAACATCATTATCCATGATGTTTGGAAATTGCAATGCATGACATGCATGCTCAGGTATCACTCCCAGCCAAAAGGGCCCGACTAGGAAGGGCCTCACAACGAGAGGAGACATGGCATATGGTTGATAAAGTTGCTCCGGTTCCCAAGGGTTTTCGCACCGCCACCCCATACTTGACGGTGCGGGGCGCGGCCCAGGCCATCGCCTTTTACCAAGCGGCCTTCGAGGCCGAGGAAGTCGAGCGGTTCACCGCCGAGGATGGGATGACCGTGGTTCACGCCCAGCTCAAAATCGGCAACTCAGTCCTGTTCTTATGTGACGAACAGCCGCACAACGGCATATTGTCGCCTGCGGCATTGGGTGGCTCCGGCACCTTGATTCACCTCTATGTCAAGGATGCGGAAACCCTTTGGCAAAACGCGCTTGAGGTCGGTGCCCTTCCGGTCGCGCCCTTGAATGAGACCTATTGGGGTGATCTGTCCGGCAAATTGATCGATCCCTTCGGCCATGTCTGGTCCATTGCCAGCAAGGTGAAAAGGGTTGCGTCCGATGAAATCCGGGCGCAGGCTCGCGGCGAGGTTTCCGGCGATGTCCTGTCGGCTCCGACCGATGATCAGGCTATCGTTGCGCCCTTAGCCTAAGGCTTTGAAATGAGCGACCTCCGGCCGAATCTGGCAGTCTGCAGAGGCCGGCCGGAGGCGCGCATGTCAGTCGGTTGAATCGGGACCAAAAGAGTAAAAAACAAAGGCCAATGGGCCGAGACGTTTTAGAAGGAGATGTGAGATGGCGAGCAATCAGGATCTAAGAGCCCGGCGTATGGCAGCCTTGCCACGGGGTTTGGCCTCGCAGACCTCGGTCTATGCGGATCGGGCGGAAAACGCGGAAATTTGGGACGTGGACGGGCGTCGCTATGTAGATTTCGCCGGCGGCATCGCGGTGCTGAACACGGGTCACCGCCATCCCAAGGTCATGGCCGCCGCGGCCAAGCAAGCCGAGCGTTTCACTCACACGGCCTTTCAGGTAATGGGCTATGATGCCTATGTGGAGGTGGCGGAGCGCCTGAACCAGCTGGTGCCGATCAAGAACGCCAAAAGCCTCCTAATGAATTCGGGCGCTGAGGCTGTGGAAAATGCCGTTAAGATCGCCCGGGCGGCCACCGGTCGCCGTGCGGTGATTGCCTTCAACGGTGCCTTTCATGGCCGCTCCCTTCTCACGATGGGCCTCACCGGCAAAGTCATTCCCTACAAGACCAAGTTCGGCCCCTTCCCCGGCGAGATTTACCACGCACCATTCCCCATTCCCCATCACGGCATCACCGAGGAGCAAAGCCTCAAGGCCCTTCAGTGGTTGTTCAAGTCCGATGTAGAGCCCGACCATGTGGCAGCCATAATCGTTGAGCCGGTTCAAGGTGAAGGCGGCTTTTACGTAGCGCCTCGTTCCTTTTTGCGGGCCTTGCGCGAGATTTGCGACCAGCACGGCATCTTGCTGATCGTTGACGAGGTTCAGACCGGCTTCGCGCGGACCGGCCGCATGTTTGCGGCCGAGCACTATGAAATCGAGCCGGATCTGATGACAATGGCCAAGTCCTTGGGTGGTGGCTTTCCCTTGTCGGCGATCTCGGGCAAGGCAGAGGTGATGGACGCGCCCGATCCGGGCGGTTTGGGCAGCACCTATGGAGGCAGCCCCATGGCCTGCGCGGCAGCCTTGGCGGTTATGGATGTGATCGAAGAAGAAGATCTATGTGCCCGGGCAGAGGCCATCGGTACGCGGGTCAAGGATCGAATTGGTGAAATGAGAAACCGCAACGATCTGCCGGTGATTGGCGACATTCGGGGTCTGGGTGCGATGGTCGCCTTTGAATTGGTCAAAGATCAAGACAGCGGTGAGCCCGATCCCGAGGCAACAAAAAAACTGGTGGCTCAGGCGGAAGAGAACGGACTGGTTCTGCTGTCTTGCGGTGTGTTCGGCAACACAATCCGAGTGTTGGTGCCTCTGACGGCGTCAGATGATGTCATTGACGAAGGATTGGATATTATCGAACAGAGCCTCTCGCAGGTTTCTGCCGCCGATTGAAGCGAGCAAATCCAACGTCGATAATATCAAGGTTTTTGCATGTTGTTACATGAGATGGGCGCGACCGCCCTTCTGAAACTTCTCGACGCGGGCCGGCTTTCTTCGCTGGAGCTGTTGGATGCCATTGAGGCCCGCTACGAGGCGGTGAACCCAAAGGTCAATGCTTTTGCGCTTGCTCTTTTTGATCAGGCGCGTGCCGACGCCAAACGGGCAGATCGACTAAGGCGAGCCGGTAAGGCGGGCCCGCTCTGCGGTCTGCCGATTTCGGTCAAGGATTCCCAATGGCTTCAAGGTGTCCCCTGTCGGAACGGCTCTAAGACCTTGTCGTCTTTTGTTCCGGCGGAAAGCTGTGCGGCTATTGAAAGGTTGCAGGCGGCGGGCGCGGTAATCATTGGTAAAACCGCCTGTCCGGAGTTTAGCTACGTTGGTGTCACCGCGTCACATCTCCACGGGGAAACACGTAATCCCTGGGACCTGACCCGCACTTCGGGCGGGTCGTCTGGCGGTGCCGCGTCGGCGGTAGCGGCCGGCATCGGCCCCTTGTCCTTGGGTGGTGATGGGGGTGGGTCCATCCGCATTCCTTCGGCCTTTTGTGGCATCGTGGGGTTCAAACCCAGCTTAGGAGCCGTTCCGCGCGAGCCTTGCTTTCCAACTTGGAAAAGCTTGGCCGTCTATGGGCCCATGGCCCGGTCCGTTGCGGACGCTCATCTAATGTTTGAAGCCATGGCCGGTTTTCATCCGGGCGATCGTAATTCCTTCCATCTGCACGACGGCGAGGGCGTTGAGGAAAAGATACCGCAGTTGAAGGGTTTGCGTTTAATGGCGTCGGAGGATCTGGGCCACGCGCCTGTCGACAAGGAAGTGAGAAGTGCCTTCCGTAAGGTGTTAAAAAAGCTGGCAACGGCTGGATCTGTTGTGGAAATCGACCATCCCGGCCTGAGCAGTTCTGTTCAGCCTTGGGCCTTCACCGCCATGGCCGAAGCTTGGACCAGCGACCGGCATCACTACGAAAACCGACCCGAAGAGCTGACGCCGGCGACCAGAGGCGCATTGGAGTTTGGGCGGGAAATCGATCTGGCCAGCTACATTCAAGCGCAGTATGCCCGTGAAGAGATCCACAAACGTTATGCGGCCTTTTTCGAGCGATCCAATGCTGACTTTTTGCTGACACCCACACTTGGTTGTCCGGCCTTTCCCCTGGGACGTACCTGGCCGGCGCGAATCGAAAATCGTATCATTGAGCCGCCGTGGATTGATTGGGCTGGATTTTTGTACGATGCCAATCTGGCTGGATTTCCAGCCTGTGCGCTACCCATGGGTCGGAATAAGAAAGGATTGCCCCTCTCCCTTCAAGTGATCGGACAAAGAGGGAGAGATTGGGAGGTGTTGCGACTTGCCAGCCTGGTGGAAGAAGTACTGGAATGGCCTCAAGTCTTGCCGGAAAGTTTAGAGACGGCGCCGCTTCCGGCAGACTTTCCTCAGACAATCGCAGTATAGTTTTTGCCTGTTTGATCCTGATCCAAAGCTTATTGCATCGCTGCTTCGCCTGTGCGTGAATGCCTCGGTGAAAGAGACTTAAACGTGGGAGGCAAGATCTATGCATCAGACGGAACGGCGAAAGGGTGGCTGTCTGTGTAGCGCCGTGCGCTATGAGGTTTCTCTGCCCGAGCGCCACTACAACATCTGTCATTGTGAACGTTGTCGAAAGTGGAGCGGTGGTCCCTTCATGGCGGTCCATTGCTTGGGCGATGTTGTCTACGGAGAGGATCGCGGCCTTAAATGGTACAAAGGCACCCCTTGGGCGGAGCGGGGATTTTGCGGCGATTGCGGGACCAGTTTATTCTGGCGTTTGGCCGATGATCCGGACGCCTTGTTGATCGTCACTATCGATTCGTTGGATCAATCCGAAGATATTATCTTGGAACGGCACATTTTTATTGATGCTAAACCGGAGAGATACGACTTCAAAGGTGACCATCCAAGGGTCACGGAAGCTCAGGTAATGGCGGAGGTCGCCGCGGCCACGGGTGGTGTTCAGGAATAGAGAGTTTTTCGAACGAAGGCACAGGCGGTTCTGTCACCGCCCATGCCGTTGGAAAACAGGGGGCATCCCACTTAGGAAGCGGTTTCGGCCTCTTTGTGATCCGTCACTGAAATGGATTGCCCGGAGAAACTGTAGCCGAAAGTCCGAATCGGGTCTTGAGCAGGTTTGAAGGGGTTGTCGCCCTTAGAGAACTGTTGGCCCGATATATTGCCGGTTACGCTTTGATATTGACCGGCCACCAGGTCATCGAAGTTCAAGTCATAGTTTACCACAGAGCTCCCGGCCCGATTGCCGGCCTCGCCGTTGGTGTTGAAGTCAACGATGGTAATCCTTGCACGATTGTCGCTGTCGGCCTGCCAGGTGCCTAAGCCGGTGGTGAAGTTGTGATAGGCCGCTTGGTCGCTGACCTGAAAAGCATTGCCGCTCGGGTCAAGGGTGATGGCCCGTTGATAGCCGTTTTCCATCTGCAACCAATAGCTGCCGGTCATGGCATCTGGAGTTTTTGGCGATGCCCAAGCAGCACCCATGGGTGCAAAGGCAAGGGCGGCGCAGCAAAAGGGGATCAACTTTTTCATTTTTGGGGTCTCCCTAAGTGAGGTAGTGGGGAAGCCGCAGGGTGTTAGGCCCTGTCGTCTGAGGAGCGGAACCTTGCCCCAAGGCCGCGGGAGATGAATTGGGTTATTTCATCGTCCCGGCGGCCATGGGCAAAGGGTCAAAAGACCGGAGTATTTTGCCGGGGCCTTTCAGCTTGCGCTTTGACCTTGCCGATCCCGGCTTTGCTGATCGGCCAGGTGCTTCCGCATGGCCGACCTTAGCTCCGGCTTTCTCGCCAGGATCTTTTCCCAGCGGGATAGAGGCCTTTGACCTGCTGGAGCGGGCTCGTGCGCCTCGGCCTCTAGGCCTGCCCGCCGTTGGCGGCGCCGTTCATCGGAACGCCGGAAAGCTTCGTCACGTTGAGCCGCTTGGCGCTTTTCGTCCTTTCGATCTTGCTCGCGCCATTTGGCTAATTCTTCAGCCGCTTCGGCTGTGTGGGGAAAATCACCGAAGCACTCATAATATGACCACCTGTCCAACATGGTTTATCTCCTTATCGTTACGGGGACATCGTTCTAAGGCGTGGCCCCGAGTGGGAGAGCGCTAATGGCTCTGATACGATAGATATGGCTCATTGAAGTTTCGATCGCCTGACGGGCAAATGAGAAGGCTGCCATCATGATGGCAATTTCTAGGCATTGCCCTTGGTAGAATCTGTCGAAACCTTGATCATCGGGGAAACGTGGGGAGCCCCAAGGGTTAGCGATGCCTACATGGCGCTTTTTCCCTTGGGACTCCCGCGATGCGCTTCGCTACCTGTCTGAAGCACAAGGCCAACAAGACCGACCCTGGCTTAGATGCCGGGGGGCAGTGCCAGTGGTTTGGCGGCGCTGCCGGGCTGATTGTGAATGGCCATAAAGCGTTTTTTGTCTTGGGACCGACGAGGTTCGCCACTGGTTAACCAGTGATAGCTGCGAAGAGGCTTGTCGTTGTCCCGATCTTTCGGTTGTTCGATGAGCCCCGCAGCCGCTGGGTCACCGCCGTAAGCATAGTAGTACGCCCAAACTTCCATCATGGCTCATCTCCTTTTTGACTGGGGGTTTCCCCGTTGTGGTGAGCGCGTTGCGCTCTGATGAGTCACAGGTAGCGTGGGCAGATGGCCGCCGGCTGTCCGCCAAATTACAAGGGGTTAATGTTTATTTTAGGTTCGGATCAGGTGCTTTCGACCCGCCCGGGAGCGCTCTAGGGTTCCAGTGCGTGGGCGTGATCCGCTGCGGCCCATCGCTTTAGGGTCACCCGGTCCACCTTACCGGTGGGGTTGAGGGGAATGCTGTCCAAGAAGTAAATCTCTTCAGGCGCCTTATATCCGATGCGCGCCTTTGAGAAAGAAATCAGGGTTTGTGCGTCGATCGGCTTGACGCCCGATTTCAAGGCGACATAGGCGCGCACATTCTCCCCATGTACCAGATCATGCACGCCCACCGCTCCGGCATTGTCCACAGCCGGGTGTTCCATTAGGGATTCTTCGACCTCCTGCGGGCAGATGTTAGAGCCGTCATGGACGATGATTTGTTTTTTGCGACCCTTAAACCAAAAATATCCATCCTCGTCCGCATACATAAGATCGCCCGAATCGAGCCAATCCTCTTGGAGGACTTCGGCCGTTGCGGTGGGGTTGTTCCAATAACCGGTCATCATGGCGGGTGTTTTCATCCACAGCCGGCCTTCCTGGTTGGCCGAGACTTCCCTGCCGTTGTCGTCTCGGACGCAAAAGCAGCAGCCGGGGTTTGGCGTGCCGATGGATCCGATTTTAATGCGGCCCGATGGCGGGTTAAGAGCGGTCAAGCCGACCTCGGTCATGCCGTAACCCTCGTCGATGGGAAAACCAGTTAGGGAAACAAATTCCTTTTCCAGTTCCGCAGGCACTTTATCCGAGCCGGAGCGACAGAGCCGCAGCGACGCAAAGTCCTCTTTTCTAGCATGGGAGTCTCGAATCAGATGCATCAGCGCGGTGGGGATCATACACAGCACCGTAGGTTTCTGATCTCGCATGAGGGGTAAGATCTCTTCCGCGTCAAAGTGGCGGGCAATCACGACCCTAGCGCCCACCGCCAAGGCGGCGAGGGAAAAAGCAAAACCTCCCATGTGGGACATGGAGGAGCCGGGCAGCAGTCTATCTTCGGCCTGGAACTCGAAAGCGCCCGCGGTACTGGCGAACATCCAGCCCAAGCCGGCCCGGCCGTGTGTGACCCCCTTGGGTTTGCCGGTGCTGCCCGAGGTGAAAAATACTGCTGCTGGGCTGCTGGGGTCGAGAGAGGCTGAGGCTGGTGTGTCGCGTGCGGGCGATGAAATCAGATCCGAGAACCGGGGCCCGGCCAGCGGCGCATGGCGCTCATCCCCCAATTCGTCAAACTCAATTAGGCCCAGCGGTAAGCGCTGGACCGCTTGACTGGCGGCAAGGTCGTCGGCCCGTTCACCATGGCTCAGCAGAATGGAGGCCCCACTAACGTCCAAAGCGTGGTCAATCTCGGGTGCCGTGTAACGGTAGTTTAAGGGCGTCATCACCAAGCCGGTGCGAAAGCAAGCAAGATAGTGGATGACCAAGGCGGCCCGGTTGGGCATAAGAGAAGCGACACGGTCACCGGGTTTCAGCCCGAGCATGAGAAGGTTGCCTGCAAGACAGGTGACCGCGTCATCCAGCTGTCGCCAGGTCCAACGTGTTAAAGCGGACACCAGGGCCAAGTCGTCAGGCTTTTCGCTCAGCCCATGGTCCAACAACGTCGCTATGTCAAAGGGCTGCTCTAGAGCGGGGCCGGAATGGAACATAAGCCTCTCTCCTCGAAACAAAGAAACTCGATTTGATTTAATATACCGAGGGGAATGTGTTTTTGCAGGGGGTCGCCTCAAAACAGGGGTCGCGGCGTGAATTTTTGTGGCGATTGCCGTTAAGCGTCGGCCATTCGGATAAGCGCATCGACCGCGACGGCACCTTGGCCTTCGGACAGCACGATTAGGGGATTTACGTCGAGCTCGTAAAGCCTTCCGGCGTTTTGTTCCGCCCAGGCCGCGACAGCCAGAACCGACTGGATGACGGCTTCCCGGTCTCCGGCCGGCTTACCGCGATAGCCTGCCAAGAGGCGGTCGGCCTTTAAGGTTGAAAGGGCAGTTTCAACAGCTTTTCTGTCGGTGGGTAGCAACAAGCTGGCTGAATCTTCAATCAGGTTGACCAGAATGCCGCCGCTGCCCACGACCAAGGCCAGGCCGAATTGTTCGTCCCTCTTCACACCAATGATCAATTCGCAAACCGCCCCACTTTGCATCTCCTCGATTAAGAACCGATCGGAAAGACGAGACATTCCGGCGACCGCGGACTTGACCTCTTCAATGGAGTTAAGGTTGAGAGCAACGGCGCCAGCCTCGCTTTTGTGTTCCAAATCGCTGGAGACAGCCTTGACGACGAGCGGAAATCGCAAGCTCTCCGCCACGCTGCTACAGTCATTCGCCGATACCAATCGGCCTTCTGGCACCAGCAGACCGGCTGCAGATAGGCTGACCTTGCTGTCCCATTCGTTGAGGGAGTGCACCGGGCCTTCGACCGGCTTCAGGTGTGGTAGGCCAAGCCGTCCGGCCTCCGCATCGCTTTGCCCGCTTCGTTGACGTGCTTCGTACCAATGAGCGCTACCCAGTGCCAAGACAGCCTCGTCTAGACCCTGCAAGGGCGGCAGGCCCGCCTCAAGGGCACGACGCCGCGCGCGCTCGGGTAGAAGTTCAGGCAAGCTGGCCACCAGGACGCCCAACTTTCCACTGTCCTCGGACGCGGCAATGAGCGCTTCCACGGCGATGTCCCAGTCTTCTTCCCGCAAAGACCCTGCGCGGGGGTAATCGATGACCAGCAGGGTCGCATCAACCGGCCCTTCCATAACAGTTTGAAAACAGGCCTTAAGGCCAGCGCCGTCGCCCCAAATTGCGGTGTTGTAGTCCAAGGGGTTGGCCACCGCGGTGAAATGGTTCAGGCGAGACCTTAGATCCTCCTCCTGGGCCGGGGTCAGTGGCGGTATGGTCAGCCCGCACTTGTCGGCCATGTCGGCGACTAGGGCAGCATCGCCTCCGGAACAGGTGAGTACACCCAATCGGCCTCCGACCAATGGACCGCTGACATGGAGTAGTTTTAGGCTTTCTAAAAAGCAGGTCAAAGAGGGTGCGCGGATGACTCCCAGTCGTTGGAAGAGGGCGTCGTAAAGTTGGTCCGAGCCGGCCAAGGATGAGGTATGGGACAAGGCGAGCTGTGCCGCCGTCTCCGACGTCCCCACCTTGACGGCAACAATGGGCTTGCCCTTCGCCAGGGCATATTCGGCGGCGCGGCTGAATGCAGGGATATCGCTCAGGCCCTCCAAGTATAGCCCGATGGCGGTGATGCGCGGGTCGTCCACCAGAGCGTGGATAAAGTCGTGGATGCTCAAGACCGCTTGGTTGCCCACGGAGATGACCTGTGCCAGGGGGACGGAGCGTTCGGCCATTGTAAGGTTGAGGGCGATATTGCC
Source organism: Pseudomonadota bacterium (assembly GCA_039028695.1). Taxonomy (GTDB): domain Bacteria; phylum Pseudomonadota; class Alphaproteobacteria; order Kiloniellales; family Kiloniellaceae; genus JANQKX01. Next base: position 41,660 of record JBCCHN010000025.1, on the reverse strand, counting down.
GCTTTGAGAGATGACGGCAACGCCGCTCTCCAATTTTTCACCGCCATGGACGTCAGCCCAAAGAGCGGCGCCGTCCAAGTAGTTCAAAAGGCCATAGCAATTGGGTCCCACCACCGCCATGTCCCCGGCCGCCCGGATCAAGTCTTCCTGCAAAGCTCGCCCGTCGCCTCCGGTTTCCGCAAAGCCTGCGGCGTAACAGATGACGCCCCCGGCACCGATGCTTGCCAGGTCGCGCAGCACTTTTGGGGTCTCGGCGCTGGGAACCGATAGGAAGACAGCATCGGGCGCCGCGGGCAGAGCGGCAACAGAGGGAAAACAGTCGTAGCCCGCAATTTCAGGCCGCGTTGGGTTCACTGTCCAAATGTCGCCGGCAAAGCCGATGGCTTCGCACGCTTTTATGGGGGTTTGCAGCTTAGCGCCGCCGATAAAGGCTATGGACTGGGGCCGCAATAAACGCGCGATATTCAGTTGCCGGGTGGATGTGGCGGTCGAAGGGTTCATCTGAAAAAAGCCCTACGACCCGCCTATTCGTGTGGCCGTAGCAAGCTGCGTGAGATGATATGGCGCTGAATCTCGCTGGTGCCGTCGTAAATCCGCTCGACCCGCGCATCGCGCCAGAAGCGCTCCAGAGGCAGGGAATCCATGAGGCCCATGCCGCCAAAAATCTGAATCGCCTCGTCGGTGACCATGGCCAGCATCTCGGTTGCATGGAGTTTTGCCATGGCCGCGTCTTGATCGGTCATGGTGCCTTGATCGTTTTTCCAAGCGGCCTGGAGTGTCAGCAACTCCGCTGCGGCGATTTGTGTGGCCATATCGGCCAGCTTAAAGGAGACTCCTTGGAACTTGCCGATGGACTGGCCGAACTGCTTGCGCTGCGCCGCCCATTCGGTGGACATCTCCAAGGCCCTCTGCGCCCGCCCAATGCACATGGCCGCCACTTCCAGACGGGTTCCGCCAAGCCATTCATTGGCCACGTCGAACCCTCTGTCCTCTTCGCCTAGGATCTGCTTCTCGCTAATCCGACAGTCGGTAAAATAAAGCTCGGCCTGGTGATAGCCCTTATGAGATACGCAAGAGGGCCCACGCCGCCGCTCCAGCCCTGGGGTGTCCATGTCGATCAAAAAGGAGGTAATTTTTTTCTTTTTGCCGCGCGGGGTGTCTTCTTCCCCGCTGGCCGCAAAGAGGATCATGAAATCGGCGACGGTGCCATTGCTGATGAAATGCTTTTGTCCGTTGATGACGAAGTCACTGCCGTCTCGCACCGCCCTGGTGGACATGGAGCGCACGTCCGATCCGGCGCCGGGCTCGGACATGGCCAGGCAATCCACCCGCTCGCCCTGAATGGTGGGCTTCAAGTAGGTCTCGATCTGATCGCCCACACAGGCACTTAAGATTTGCGATGGTCGGGCGACGATCCATTGCAGGGCCATGGAGGCACGGCCCAGTTCCCGACTGAGCAGCATGAGCGTCAAATCATCCAGGCCGCCACCGCCGTGTTCTTCGGGCATATTGGCGGCGTAAAGGCCTTGTTCTTTAGAGCGGTCGATAATCTGCTGGCGCAATTCGGCGGGCACATCGTCAAGGCGCTCCACCTCGTCCTCGTAGGGGTAGAGTTCCCGCTCGACAAAAGTGCGCACGGTTTCCACGATCATTTGCTGTTCTTCGGTGAGGCCAAAATGCATTTTCTTCGTCCCTATCGCGGCGATTATTGACAGTCCTTGATAACTATCGGGCTTTTGTCATGCTGACGCGGCGTCCCGAACGTTCTGGGCGGGCGACGGCGGCATGGGAAGCCGCCACGGCCTCCAAAGCTGCCTGGATTTGGGCCGGCAGAGCTGTCGAGCGGCTCGCGTTGCTGTCCACGTTTATCAGCAGGGTTTCGACACTGGCCAGGACCTCACCGGAATCCCCATTGCAGATTTCGTGATACAGCTGGAAGCGCTTTTCATCGGAGTCCAGAAGCTGGGTGGTGATGGACAGGCGATCGCCCAGCTTGGCTTCCTTGACGTGGGTCATGTGGGTCTCAAGGGCATAGACGGCCTGCCCGCTGTCCCAATAGGCTTGGTCCATGCCGATATATCTAAAGAAGGCCTCGCTTCCCTCGCCGGCGATTTCCAAAAAGCGGGAATCGGTAACGTGATTGTTGTAATCGACCCAGCCGATTTGCACCGTCGTTTCATAGAGTCGTAAAGGAGCGGGTACATCCGACCCAGCCGCCCAGGCCGCCGGCGCTTGGCTGGCCAGGCGAGACGCCTCGGCAGCGGCCAAGACCCGCCCGGCGGCATAGTCGTGTTGGCGAAGGGTTTGCATGATGCCGATCAGGCAGTTGTCCCGCAGCTGTTCCAGTTCCTTCACCGACGCGTTGCCCGCCTGGGCCTTGGTGCCCGTGACCATGCGGTCGATAAGCTCATCGGTAAGCTCCGGGGCCACCAATTTAGTCCAGGGCAGTTTTAGGGCGGGCCCGAACTGCTCCAGCATGTGCTTCATACCCACATCGCCGCCGGCCAGATGGAAGGTTAGGCAGGGGCCCATCAAGGCCCAGCGAAGGCCCGGTCCGTAAATGATAGAGTCGTCGATCTCGTCGGTGCTGGCGACCCCTTCCGTGACCATGTGCAAGGCTTCGCGCCAAATGGCTTCCTGAAGGCGGTCCGAGATATATCCCTCAATTTCCTTGCGGACCCTCAAGGGGCGCATACCGATAGACGCGTAGAAATCCATGGCCGTCTGAACGGCATCCGGGTCGGTCTTATCGCCGCCCAAGCACTCGACCAGAGGCAGCAAATAAACCGGATTGAAGGGGTGGCCGATCAAGACCCGTTCGGGATGGGCGCAGTCCAGTTGAATTTGGCTCGGCAAAAGGCCTGATGAGCTGGACGCGATCATCACATCGGCGGGCACGCTTGCATCAATGGCGGCGTGAACCTTGCGCTTGAGGTCTTCTCGTTCGGGGGCGGATTCCTGCACGAAATCCACGTCGGCCATGGCTTGGGCAACATCCGGATCAAAGGTTAGACGCGCCTGGTCCGCGGTGGCGTCCAGACCGAGCTTGGCAAGCGCCGGCCAGGCATTGGCCACAGCCGCGCGCAACCGTTCCTCGGCCCCTGGGGCTGGATCGCTGGCAACCACGTCCAGGCCCTTGGCCAGGCAGCGGGCCGCCCATCCGGCGCCAATCACGCCCGTGCCAACAATGCCGACTTTTCGAATTTCCCTGCGATATGCCATGGATCTCGTTCCCTATGGTGCCGCCCCTGTGAGGTGGCTTAAGCCAAGGCCCCAACCTAGGCGAAGCAATGGTTCGGTATAAACCTAATTCTCCGAATTCTTGACTTAAAACGACGTCATATTCGGTCTTGTGGGTCCCATTAGTGACCCAGTTCGCCTTGAAACCTTGCATCCGGTGCCTGGTCAATGCAACCTGGCGATCTCTGGGGTATTACTCGACTGGCGGCCGTCATGGTTAGCGGTGGTGCGGCCAGTTTGGGTGAAGTTAAATTGCTGTCCTATCAAGGATAAAAGACAGGGGACGTGGCGTCGGTTCATGGCAGCGGTGGTTGCGGTAGCAAATTTGAAGGGGGGCGTTGGCAAATCGACCATCGCCGTTAATCTGGCCTGTGCTTTAACGGCCGGCGGGGACGACTCGTTGGTTGTCGATGCGGATACGCAAGGCACCAGTACCTTCTGGAAAGGCCAAGGGCAGCTGCCGGTTCGCCTGACGGCCATGCCCCTTGAAGATCGTGCCGGCTCCGAGAGCTGGTTGTCTCGCCTGTTGCCACGGGGCGATGAGGAAGATCAGACTCGGGTCCGAAAATGGAAGCGAGAATTAAAATCCGCGCGGGCCAGCTTTGTCGTAGTGGACTGTCCGCCTCACGTGGGCTTGGCGACACGGGCGGCGGTTTCTATTGCCGATTTGGTTTTGGTGCCTGTAACCGGGACGGCGGCCGATGTGGCGGCGACCAAACCAGCACTTCAGCTTGTCGCCCGCGCCCGTGCTCGCCGCAAAGATAAGGGGCCTCGTTGCCTGATCATTCCTTCGCGGGTGGACCGCTCCACAGCGACGGGCAAGGTTATCGAGGGGATCCTAAAGTCATTCGGCGAGGCTATCGGCCCCGCCATTGCCCAGCGGGTGGCCTTTGCGGATTCCGTCGCCTTCGGCACTTGGATTGGCGAACATGCGCCCGACAGCCCGGGACATCAGGAGATTTTGAATCTAGCTGAATGTGTCCGGGTTATGCTGCCTTGGGCGACAGCGCCTAAGTCATCCTCGAAGGCGGGAAAAAAGTGAGAGGCGAGCCCTTCCAAGCGTTACTGTACTTCCCTTATGCCCAAGCCAAATGAACCCAAGATAAGGCGGACGGTTCTTTGAAGGTTTACCATCCATGAGCCAAAATCCATACCCTGACCACCCGTCTGGTAATCCGTCGGACAGGCCGGGTGGGGCAGGACGCGGCCCCGCAAAGGTTCCCATCTTTAACGCGCCGCCCTTCACCATGTGGACCTGTGGCCTCTTGATTGTCCTTCACGTGATTTTGCAGATCGCGCCGCGCGCCCTCTCGGATAGGGTTTGGCAATACTTGGCTTTTCTGCCAGGCCATTTCGAGCTCGAGTTGCAGGCCGGCCACATTTCATTGCACAGTGCCGTCACCTTGGTGACTTATGCATTTCTGCATGTGGATTGGCTGCACCTCCTGGTCAATGTGGGCTTCCTTTTGGTCTTTGGCAGTGTTGTTGAACGCCGATTTGGAGTTCTATGGTTTGTTGTCATCTTTGCTCTGAGTTCAGTCGCTGGCGCCTTTACTCAGCTGCTGGTGGTTAGTTCTCAGGCAAGCGTCATGATCGGCGCCTCAGCATCCGTTTACGGCATGACGGGGGCTGTTTTGGTGCTGATGATAACAAGTCAGGGCCCGATTCGGCGCCTTGGCTTTACCCTGATCATGGTCTTTATGGGCATTAACTTGGTGATGGGCTTTGTGGGCAATAACGCCTCACTCTTCGGCGGGACCATCGCTTGGCAGGCACACATCGGCGGATTTGCGGCGGGCATGGCCTTGGGCTGGATTTTGTCGCGGGTGGTGCCGCCGCCGGGCTGGCGACGACCGCGGCCATTGGAGTAGAAACTGGAGCGCAAGAGTCGTTGAAAAGACAACTGATCATATTGGCCATTGCTGCTTTGGTAACCCTGGCGTACCTGCAATTCTACGCCTCTTGAAAACCTTGAAGGATCTTTTGCAGTTCCCCAAAATTTTCGATGACATGGCGGGCACCGGCCGCTCTAAGGTCATCGACGGCATGGTGGCCCCAGGACACACCGATAGGCGTTACGCCCGCCTGAACCGCCATTTCAATGTCAAAGGTGGTGTCGCCCACCATGACTGTTTTGTCGGGGTCCATTTTGGTGGCGGCCATGGCGCGTAGGATCAAGGTCGGATCTGGCTTGCTAGGGCCACTGTCGCCGGGTCGGATATCGTCGAAGTGCTCAAACCAAGCCAGGTTTTCCATGCTCTGTTGGAGCCCTGCTGCTGATTTACCCGTCACCATACCCAGCAGGTGTCCGTCCGCTCTTAGGGCCTTGAGAGTGGATACAGCCCCTGGAAAAGGGGGCTCAAGATTTTTATCCTCGGCGCAGAGTCGCATGGAATTGGCCACATAGGTTTTGGCCATTGACGCTCGCGTGTCTTGATCCAATTGGGGCGCCAAACGGCCCATGATAATCACGGGCTGCAGACCGACGAGAGATAAGATTTCCTCCTCCGCCGGTATGGGTAAACCCCGAGCTCGGAAGGTGGCGGCCATACTACCCAAAATCCTTCGATAGCTGTTCACCAGTGTGCCGTCGAAGTCGAATAGGATCAGGTGGCGACGGATCATTTTTTTTCCTCAAGGATAGCCAAAGTTGCCGGATCGCCCTTTCCATCAAAGAAGCGATCAAGGACGGCTTGAAAGCAGCCATCTTGAGGCGCGGCTTGGCCAAAGAGCGTCATGGAGGATCTCAATTTTTGCGAATCGACACCTCCGAAAACCGCAACGGCGGTGACCTCCTGCAGTCGCAGCAAGAGGTTTACGCAATCCCGCAGTCTCTTACCCAATACCTCATGGCCCAGGTAGGCCTTAGCCTCCTGCAGCCCCGAGATGGAGTATTTCATGGATGTGGGGGAGCGTCCCAGTCCGGCGATCTGTGGAAAAATGAACCACATCCAATGACTGGTTTTGCGGCCCTGACCCAATTCCACAATGACACGGCCATACAAAGGGTCTTGGGCGACGACGAAGCGTTCTAAATCGAAAGGATCATCCGTGGTCACGACAGTTTAGTTGGGCCCCCCTTCGAATTGGGGAAGGTCGCCAGGGATCTCATACCAGGGCGCCTTTGAGGCGGTGAAGATATGGTCGTCTGCGCCGCGTCCCGGGTCGACGTCTAAGGAACCGAAGGGGATGATGGCAATTTCCCGTTCCGGGTCTTTGCGGGGCATGCCAGAGCCGCAGCGGGGGCAGAAAACCTGCGTAAAGAAGCGTGCCTCGGGCAGCTTATAGGTGACCAGCTTGTCCTCGCCACGGGTAAAGACCACACCGTTAATCTCGGTAAAGCCGTTGGTTGTATGGGCAGCGGCGCGGGCCCGGCGGCAGCGGGAACAGTGACAGTTGTGCACCGCCATAATGGGGCTGCGCACTTCGTAGGCAATTTCGCCGCACAAACAACTTCCGTTTAGAACGCCGTTGCAGGACTGACCGGGCTTGGGACGGTCGATGGTGGGACCGTCTTCGGGGTGTTCATAGCCAATGTGTTGGGGGAGGTCATCCTCAATGGGGTGCCAGGGCGCGTGAGAATCGGCAAAAATGTGAGTGTGGGCGCGGACGCCCGGATCTTCCAGCAAACAGCCAGCGGGAAGAAAAACATCCCCCTGACCGCCCTCTGACATGTTGTCCATGATGGGGGCGACCGAGCCGCAGTACCGGCAAAAGGCCCGCTCAAAGCCGGGCGAGGATTCGTAGATTGTGATCGCCTCCTCTCCCGCGGTCCAGGAGAATAGCTTGGAGGGTGCTTCGGCGTAGGTTGCAAAGGGGGCGCCGTGTGCTTTTTGGCACATAGAACAGTGGCAATGGGTCATCTGCGATATTGCGCCTGTGACCTGCCATTGAAGTGTTCCGCACAGGCATTTGCCAGTTACCATCTTTTATCCGCCTCACATTATTAGGCTGCAGTCCCATCATAAGGTCCCGCTTGCCTTTGGAAAGCTCAATCATTCGTGCCTGATTAGTCCAGGGCCTTCACGTCATCCTGGCGCCAAAGGGTAAATACGAAGATCAATGCAACGATATAGCTGGCGATTCCGGTTAGAAAGGGCAGGCGTGGATCAATGGCCATCATGGCTCCGCCGGTCAGGGCAATAAAGCCGGACCCTATCGTAAAGAGGGCGATGGTAATGCCCATGACCCAGCCTTGCTCATCTTCGCCCACACTGGCCGCAAAAAGGGTGATTAGGGTCGGATACCCTATGGCAAAGCCTAAGACGATGGGAACCACCAATAGATAGGATAACGAAGGCAGGGGATTAAAGGTGAAGAGTGCCAGCGAGACGGCCATTAGGATCAGAGTGTAGGCTACCGTCGAAATTTTGCCGAAGCGGGCGATGGCCGGCCCGGCAAGGAGTCCGCTTGCAATTGCCATGACCAGGCCAAACACGGTCAGCAACAAGCTGTTTTGGAAGGTGCTAAAGTGAAAGCGCTCAATCGCAAAGTCATTTAAATAGATAAAGAACGAATTGAGTCCTAACTCAAAAAAGAAAAAAACGGCCGATAGCTTGATAATCGTTGGCCGGTCACGGACCCTTAAAAGGTTTATGAAGACCTCACCCAATCCAAAGTCGATTTTACGATGCTCCAGACGGGCATCGTGAAAATAGACAAGGACCAGCAAAAGGGCCAGTGATACAAGTCCTGCGGCGCAGTAGAAAGGCAACTGCAGCGTTGCGTAAGACCCGAGGATTGCCGTATCGCTCAACAGTCCGGCGATCAAAGGGCCGGCAACCAACCCCAGTGCGGATGCTGCCACCACTTTCCCCATGTTGCGGGCCCGCTCGTCGTCGTCCCGACTAATGTCGATGAGGGCGGCCTGGGCAATGGGCTGATTGCCCGCCGTGAAGCCGGAGATCGCTCGGCCCAGTAAAAGAAGGTAAAAATTGGCCGTTTCGATCGCGATGATGGTCAGAATGTAACCGGCGAGAGCGCCCAGCAAACAGATGACAATTCCTCGCTTGCGCCCGATATAGTCCGAGAGCTTGGAAATGTAGGCGGCGCCAAAAAACCAAAACAGATAAAAGATCCCGGTTAAAACGCCATAGAGCACTTCGCGGGTATTATGGGACGTGTCGCTGGGCAGGAACTTGCTGGAAGGATCGATCAACAGCGTGTTTATGATGGGCAAAATGAGCCCTTGGCCCATAATGTCCACAAAAACCACCAGCATCAGCGATAGTCGCAGCAACGACATTCTGTCCCCCCAAGCACTAAATCGTTAACTGGATTTGCAGTAACAATAAGCTGTTTCGTTAATATCCAGCAAGCAAAAGGACAGTGGGGTCCCGTGGTAAGTTGGCCAAGGATACGCTGACGCTGTCACTATCTGCGATGCGCACGTCAAAAGCTTGGCTCATGGCGGCGAGAAAGATCTCCAGGGTTTGATAGCTGAAAAAATGCATGGGGATGACCAGGCTGGCGCGCAGGTCCAGCAGCACCTCAATCATTGACTTAAGGTCCAAAGTCACACTGCCGTCAACTGGGGCGAAAACTACATCCAAGCGCCCGATGCGGGCCAGTTGCTCAGGCGTTGGCTTGTGGTGCAGGTGACCCAGATGGCCGATGCAGAGGTCGGCAACTTCGAAAATAAAGATCGAGTTCCCAAAAGGCTCAACCGTCCCCCCAGGGCGGCGAATGTCCGTTGGTACATTGCGCAGGTAAAGATCGGCAACCCTTAGAGAGTGTTCAATCGGGCCACCCTCCGGGTTCCAGCCGGTGAGCACATGTTTAATCTTGGGATCGGGAAAGAGGGTATAGTGGGTTTCGTGGGCGTGGTTCATGGTCACGATATCGGGCAAGGGGCCGTCCCCAGCATAGCCCGCAAAGTCAGTCGCTACCACCACCCCTGCCGGCGTCACCAGGCGAAAGGTCGAGTGGGTGACGAAGGTGATATCAACCCCATTGCCGCTTTGGCTCTGCGAATAGGACACAGGGCTCGGCCCAACCTGGCTGTCCACGTAAGCCACGCACTGACTGGCCCATCCGGACTTGGGAGCCAGAAAAAGGGCAAGAACCGTAAATGCCGCCAAAACCAGGAACCGACTAGTATAGCGCACCCTAGAGAATCCCCTCCGAGATTGTCCCCATGGTGGCAGGGATAAGCGAAGTTGAACGAGCTGGTTCATGGCCTCAATCTCCATTACGCCGCGCCAAAAAGTTTAGTCTGATTTCGGCAGAATAACCAGCCATTCGCCACCTATTCGTTCTGCGCATGGCCGGGTTGCTCCCTTTGAGGTGATGGCAAGAGGTTAGCCCACCTACCTGCAAGGAAAGGCCAAAGGCTTGAATGCGCTGCCCAAAGAATTTTGGACCACAGACATCTCCGCCCTGAGGTACAGAGGCCCGACCCTGAAGGACCGATCCCCGCGCTCAGATGCCTTCTTAGCCCCGCAATCAAACGCCTGGGGTCCCTATTTGAACCTCTTTTTGAGAAGGAATAGAGCCATGTCATTCAACGATCGTATGCCCAACCTGTCGGTCCTGACCCGCGAGGACGTTGTTGCGCGGATCACCAAAATCCGCGGCCAACGGGTCCGGTTGAAACATCGACTGTCGAAAAAACACCATCACGACCAGCCGGCTGTTGCCGCCGTGGCCATCGACAAACAGGTCTGGCCCCAGGACAACCCGCCCTATCTGCACTAGGGCACTTTCAGTCGGAATATTGGACTGAATGAACTACCGAAGCTCAGAAGGCCCAGACACCAAGTTTGGGCCTTCTTTTTTGCCCGCGATCAGGTAATCGAGGCGATCCAGTTTGTTCATAAGGTTCAACGCATTGATGGTCATAATGAGTTAGACCCCTTTTCGATCATACGCCTTAAGGGCGGGTTTGAAAGCTTTATACAGAAAGGGCTTTCCGTTCATCTAAATGACTTGATGGTCGATGGCTTTGACCACCCGAGTTATTTCGGTGACATGTAATGTATCAAGATTTTAGGTCTCATGCAGCCAATGTACCTATTGCCAGTCGGGCGCGATTTGGCTCCAATCGTCCTTTAGATTCTGGTCATAATCGTTGGCCCATTGGTCGTAGAGGTGCTCTGACCTTTCACTGGGTTTTAGGGTGCTCAAGGCCTTTAGAATGCCGGTTTGTTGCTTTTTTTCGTCGTCTTCCGGGGCCAAAGCCTCAACCTCCGTAAACTTGATCCGCGATGTGGTGGCACCGTTCGAAAAACTCGGGATGATCGTCCAGGTCGCCGGGCTCGCGCACTCCCCAGGCGCGGATATGAAAGGCTTGGTCGAAACCCAAATAGGCAAATCCGGTGGCATAGCTCTCCAACAAATCGCCATAGCGACCTTCGGGCTCGCCCTGTGTTTGGATCAGAACCACCTTGCGACCTGAACAGAGGCGGCTTTTTTGAGCTTTGATCGCGTAATTGGGCACGAAAAAAGAGAACAGACGATCGATTGCGGATTTCAATTGACCGGTCACATTGGTGAAATAGATTGGGCTTGCCAAAACCAGAACTTCGGCTAGCGCGATTTGATCCAAAATGGGGCTTAAGCCATCGGATTGACCGCAATGGCTCAAATCGGTCTTGCAGCGGAACAGGTTGCGGCAGCCGTCGAAGTCCAGTTCCGCCAAGGCAAACTGATCCACCACGGCTTCATAGCGATGAGCCCGAGCGCAGAAAGCATCCGCCAAGACATCGCTATTGCCGCCGCGCCGAGGCGAGCCTAATAGGCTAAGTGTCTTTTTAGGCATAAAGGGCAGAGGGGCAGGATCTGACATGCAGGACCTCCCAAGTTAGAATAGAACCGGTCAGATTTGGCCAGACGGCCTTGTCACTTCCACGATAAGGCCCTGCCAAAAAGGCGGCAAGCGACTTGCCGTTCGTCGCTCTTTAAGTTTCTGAGGCAGCACTTGAAAAAGGCAAGTACTTTATCGCCTTGATGATCTACTCTCGGTTTGTCATTGATTTGTCGTCGCAACCAAGCAGTCTAAGTGGACGAGGGGTAGAATACCCCAGGGAAAAAGGTCGATATTCTATGCCCATGTCTTTGCGCTCATTTGGTCCAGTGATTTTGGCCAGTATTTTAAGCTGCAATGTTACAGCTGTTTCCGCATCGGATTTGCATCAGGAATTTCTGGGATCACCATCTTTCTTGGGCGACGAAATTGAAAGTATCAGCTTTGAAAGCAGTGCTGACGTGCGCCTGGGGCCGCGGCCCTTTAACTTGCTTGCAAAGCTCAGTGGCGGTGACTTGAAGGCGACGTTGCAAAGCTGCGCCGAGGACAAGATAAGTTATGTGCCCAGTCTGTTTTCCATCGGTCATCGCGGTGCGCCTCTGCTTTTTCCTGAGCATACAAAGGAATCCTATGAGGCGGCCGCGCGCATGGGGGCTGGGATTTTAGAGTGCGACGTGACCTTTACCAAAGACCAGGCCTTGGTCTGTCGTCACGCCCAATGCGACTTGCATGATACCACCGATATTGTGCTGAGGCCGGACTTGTCGGCAAAATGCACGATCCCGCCGGCAGTAGACCCGGCAACGGGTGTCCTCCTCAACGGGCGCCAAATTAAGTGTTGCTCAAGCGACCTCACCTTAGCGGAGTTCAAGACGCTCGTTGGCAAACGAGGTTATTCAGAAAAATCGGGTGTTACCCGGTCTGAATATGTCTACGGGTCGACGGCTTCGCCGTCGGATTTATCCGCTGCTAAAGGCACCGTCTTGAGCCTTGATGAGAGTATCGCGCTTTTTGAACAACTCGGTGTGGGACACATACCCGAGCTGAAAGGCCCCGATCCCCAGGTCGGTTTTGCAGACACCGGGCTGGACCAAGAAAGTTATGCCCGCAAGATGATTGGGGCTTATAGCGACCGGGGCATCGATCCTCGCCGGGTATGGGCGCAATCCTTTAATTTGGACGATGTGCTTTTGTGGATTAAGGCCTTTCCCGACTTTGCTGATCAGCTGGTCTTATTGGATGGGCGCGATGTTGAGAATTTGGCCCTTGCTCCGCCGCGTGTGGACGACTTTGACACTCTTCGGCGCTTGGGTGTACGAATTATTGCGCCCCCAATGCCCGTGCTTTTACACCAAGAAAATGGCGAAATCCTGCCGTCTCTTTATGCGCGGCGCGCCAAAGAGGCTGGGCTGCAGATAATGTCGTGGACTACCGAACGCTCTGGACGCATTGTGGAAGACGTGATTGAGGGCGGCGGTGATTACTACTATCAGACCACCCGTGGGGCTCTCAAAAATGACGGTGATATATTGCGCACCATCCATGTCCTGGCTCAGCATGTGGGGATCGCCGGTCTTTTTTCCGACTGGCCGGCCACCACCACTTTTTATGCCAACTGCATGGGAATGGGCTTGCAGGAACCTGGGCAATAGGCCCACTCCCATAACACCTTCTAGCGCATGTCGGACCAGGCATACCAACAAGCAGCCGCAAAACCTAGAAAGACAACAGAAAATAGCAGGCGTTGCCAATTCTTCATGGTTGTAGCGTGGTTTGGGTTGTACCGACGATAGCGCAAGGAAACAGCTTTCCCCAGGGGCCATTCGTCGTTTAGGCCAATATCCCCTTTCACCTGATAGGTTTTTCCATCACTGGCTTGGAACTGGATCTGCGCAAAAAAGACGTAATCCGTCCCGGTGTCGAGCGAGCGAAGTTCGGAGGTGTTTCCAACGACCTTGCCCGTGGCTTGCGGCCAACGCATCACCATCAGAAAAAAATGGAAAAAGGTGCCAACCCCAACCAGTGTCCCGATGGTGGCGGCGATTAAAGTGACTGTTTCAACGGACATGAACTTTGCCGGATCTGGCGAGACGAAGGATTCTATGCCGCGCTCTTGTGCTCTCTTTCGCGGGATTGCCGGAAACGGCGTGCCATTAATCGATCGGCCATTTTCAAGCGCCTTTCGATATGTCGATGGGTGCGAGCCATATCCTGGGAGGCATCCCGTGACCAAACGGCGAGTGTGCCAAGAACAAGTGCGGTTAGGCCAATCTCCTCGACTTGACGCTGTCGGCCCGTGGCCTTCAGAAGCGCGGCATCGCGCAGCCAATGCACGAAGCGGGACAAATCAAAGATCAGTGGCACCCAGTGGTGTGGATGAGAAGGATAGAGCTTGCCCTTAAGCATATCCAAACTGGCCCCGCGGTGACGTTGCAGCACGGCAATCCATGATTTGAGTAGGAAAATCAAACGCTCTGGAGCCTCTAATCCCGCCATGGCTTCTTTTGAAACGGCAAGCATCTCGCGCTGGGCTTGTTGAAACCAGGCATTGGCGACAGCGTCTTTGTCTTGATAACAGTTTCGCACCTCGACCAAGCTGCATCCCAGGTCATCGGCGATCTCATGCAAAGTCAAAGAGTCCCAACCAGAGCTATCGGCGCGATCTAAGCACGCTTTCAAAATTCGATCGGCAAGAGGTTCGGTTGTGCTTTTGGGCCTCGTCATCACGGGTTCTCCTATCGCAGGAGCATGACATATCTTTGATACGAAACGAATCTATCCCATCAAGGATGTAATTCCAACCTTCTGCGGGAGAGCGGTGACCAATCAGCCGCTCCTTTTTTGCGATAAAAAGGAAATTTCGGCATCTTTGGATTGCTTGACTCGCGGGGCGAAGAAGCGCACACTTTCCTCACGTGGCCGATTGACTCGGCGATGCATTAGCCGCCGCAAAGCCTGTGCGGTGACTCTTCAGGAGGCCTTTTGAGCGCAAGTTCGAGGTCAGGTCCTGAAACTCAGAGAGCAAACGATCGTGGGGCCCGCAGCGGCCCCCGATCATTTTTGGCATCTTCTCACCTTTCGTGCGCTGCCTTTGAGATCGTGCGCTGCCTTTGAGAAGCTTTGATTATTCCTGTGGTGGTTTTTGAGGCATAGCCTGACAGACCTCGATCGTCGTCGGCAAGGTAAGCCAAGCTGGCTTCGAGCGGGCGAAAACCAAGCGCTCCGGCTGATACCAAAAAGTGGGCGCATCAAAGGTGCCGCCGGCAATTCCCCGGTAGTCCTGCCAATATTCCAAGGTCCAGGTTAGTGGCGTTCCGCAATCCGGGCAAAATTCCTGTTCGATCCAGCGGTTCGCATCCGATTTGAGGCGAAAACTCTTTCGTTTGCCCTTAGTGAAGGCGATTTTTTCCCGATCAAAGTAGACCGAGATGCCCAAGGCGCTGCCCGTGAGCTTTTGACACCAGCGACAGGCGCAAAGACTCACTCGGCGCGGCTCTCCCTCAGTGCGAAAGCGGATTTGGCCGCAGACGCAGCCACCGGTATGTAGGTTTTTCATCCTATTTTCCTAATCGTTGCCGCGCCAAATGGGCCATGGGAAATTGCATTGTGGAAGTGCGCTTCAGGTGTCAAGATGCGGACATTATTCAAGTGATATGGATAGGGTGAAGCCCCGAGGATGCAAATTTTAAGGGAGTGCACCTTTCAAAGGGAGACAAAAGATGAGTGAGCTAAAATACTATTCCGCGCTGCTGAGCGCCGGAAAGATTTCCCGCCGCGAGTTTATGGGGCGGGCAGCGGCGCTGGGTGCGACAACGGCACTGGCGACGTCTATGGCAAGTGCGGCGGTAAAGGCCGCAGGCCCAAAAAGCGGCGGTTCCTATAAGCAGGCTCTGACTGGCGGCGGTACCGGCGATAGCCTGGATCCGGCCCAAATCCTCGACTCTTTTATGATCAATGTCAGTTTCGGTCAGTTGCGCAATAACTTGACCGAAATCTCGCCAGAAGGGGAGTTGATCGGAGAATTGGCCGAGAGTTGGGAAGCATCAGGCGATGCCGCGACCTGGACATTTACGCTTCGTCAGGGTGTGGAGTTCCATAACGGCAAGACCATGGATGCGAACGACGTGGTGGCTTCCTTCCAGCACCATATGGGTGAAGACTCCAAGTCAGCCGCTAAGGGCATTATCTCACCTGTCGAAGATGTGAAGGCCGATGGCGATAAGGTGGTCTTTACCTTGGTGGGTGGTAATGCGGACTTCCCCTTCCTGGTCAGCGACTATCACCTTGGCATCTGCCCGGCTAAGGACGATGGCAGTATCGATTGGGAATCCGGTGTGGGAACCGGTGGTTATGCGCTGGAAAGCTTCGAGCCAGGAATTTTGACCGTCGTCAAGAAAAACCCCAACTACTGGAAAGAGGGTCGCGCACATTTTGATTCGGTGGAGAACCTCTTTATCGCCGACGCTTCCGCGCGGACCAACGCCCTAAAGACCGGGGAAATCCAGTCCATGAGCAATCTGGATTTAAAGACAATCAACCTGCTGCAGCGGGATGAGAGTCTGCAGATTTTCCCGATCACGGGTAACAAGCATTGCACCTTGCCCATGTTTACCGATACGGCGCCCTTTGATAACAACGATGTGCGCTTGGCGCTTAAATACGCCATTGACCGGGATGAATGGCACAAAAAGATCATTAAAGAGCAAGGCGAGGTGGCGAACGACATTCCAGTCGGTCCGGCCAACATTTACCGGGCGACCACCGATGAAATCCCTCAGCGTCCCTATGACCCCGACAAAGCCAAGTATCACCTGAAGCAAGCCGGCATGGAAAACCTTTCGGTCGACCTGCATTTGGCGGATACCGCTTTTGAAGGGGCTGTTGATGCCGGTCAGCTCTATGCGGAAGCGGCCAAAAAAGCGGGAATCGACATTAAGATCATCCGCGAACCCAATGACGGCTATTGGTCCAATGTTTGGCTGGTCAAGCCTTGGGTCGGCAGCTATTGGGGCGGGCGCCCGACTGAAGATTGGATCTTCTCTCAAATCTATTCTGCCAATGCCGAGTGGAATGAAGCAAAGTGGAACAACGCGCGCTTTAACGAGCTTCTGATCGAGGCCCGGAGCGAATTGGATCCGATCAAGCGCCGCGAGCTTTATGTGGAAATGCAGCGTCTCGTACACGACGATGGCGGCTCGATTATCCCCTTGTTCATGGCCTATACCCATGCGGCCACCAAGGACATCGCGTTGCCGGAGGTCATGGCCAACAACTGGGAACTGGACGGCCACAAGAACGCCGAACGTTGGTCCATGGCCTAACGAGCCATCGAAGACACCTAAAGACGGGGGGGGCTTCGGCCCCCCCCTTTTTTTGCCGCCGTGATTGGGATTCGGGTGATCCTGAGCGGGGCTCCGCGCCACCGGTTTCGCCGATTTAGTTTATATATTTACCAATTAGTACATATAAAAGAGCGCTGGTTATTGCTCACGCCGATCAGCCGATTGGTAAATAGACCCAAAGATCATTGTCGTTCTATGCCTTTAGCCCTGGACAACACCGGCCGAATGGCGTAAACGTTAATTAGAAAATGTACTAATCAGTTCATTTTGAGAAATGCGACCGAGTATTCGAGACGATCTGCTGCGCCAGGCTCTGATGATTTTCGACCGGGACGGTTTCCACGGGACCACCATGGACCGCCTTGTCGAACTTACCGGTTTTTCCAAGACATCGATGTACAATCACTTTGCCAGCAAGGAGGATCTCGTCCTGGCGGTCTTGACGCTGCGAGACCTACAATTCCGCAGCTGGCTATTTGGGCGCATGAGGGCGACTGGGGACTCTCCTCAGGAACAGCTCTTAGGATTGTTTGACGCTTTGGCCGAGTGGTTTGTGGAGCTGGACTTTCGCGGCTGCCTCTTTGTTAAGGCGATGGCTGAATTTCAAGACCCCAATCATGCTGTGCATATCCAGGCAAAAACACATAAGGCTGCTGTTCTAGGGCACTTGACCGGTTTGGCCAGCGCTGCCGGAACAGGGAACGCTGAGTCCTTGGCCAGGCGATTACTGATGCTCATGGAGGGGGCCGTTATCTCAGCTCAACAAAGGGCCACGGAAGATCGAGCCAGAGTCGCTATGGAGGCCAAGGGCATGGCAGCCTATCTTTGGGCAAAAGAGAATGAAGCCGTTGGGCGAGGGACTATCGACGAGGCCACGATTCCCAAACAAGCTGTTCATTTGCTGCCTCTTGTTAAGAGCCAAGAGGACGGTTCGGCGACGGTTACGGGCTCCTCTCTGTTAAGTCGGTCTGCCGGTCCGCCACTGGAAAAACCTCGGGCGCTGCTGTTTGACTTGGGCGGTGTGATTGTGGACGTGGATTTCAATCGAGCCTTTGATCTTTGGGCCCAGCATGCCGATGGCAATCCGAGCAGCATTAAACAGGCATTCTCGCAAGATCATGCCTACGACACCTACGAGCGCGGTGAAATTTCCGCCAATGCCTATTTTGCTCATTTGCGCGGGACGCTGGAAATCGGGATTTCAAACAGCCAATTTCTTGAGGGGTGGAATGGGGCTCTCTCGGGGCTCATACCCGGCGTCCGTGAGATCTTGGCGCAACTTGTTGGACAGGTCCCGCTCTTTGCTTTTTCCAACACCAACCGTGCCCACGTGCGGACCTGGCCATTCGTACTTGAAGAAGTTTTTCATTACTTCGATGTGATCTATGCCTCATCGAGCATCGGGTTGCGCAAACCGGACTCTGCCGCCTTTGATCATGTGGTCACGGATATGGGTCTTAGGCCAGATCAAGTGGTGTTTTTTGACGATCTTCAGGAAAACGTGGACGGTGCCTTGGCTTGTGGTCTGAGGGCATATTGTGTTCCGACCACGGGCGACCTAATCAAGGCTTTGCATGATGTGGGTCTTAAACTGAAATGATTTTTTTTTGGTCTGAGTTAGGCAATGCCAATACACAACTCGCAGACATTGCCCCAAGGGATGGCGATCCAGATGAGCCATTGAATCGTAGCTACCATCATGCCTGATATGAACCAAAACTCTCCGATCATCCTTTGGTTTCGCGATGACCTGAGGCTGAGCGATCATCCCGCCCTTTCGGCTGCTGCAAAGCTCGGCGTGCCGATAATCCCTTTGTTTATCCTTGATGATTTATCATCGGATGCTCGGCGGCGCGGCGGGGCTGCCCGTTGGTGGCTTCAGGCTAGTCTCGAGTCCTTGGGCCGAGAGGTGCAAGCACTGGGTGGTCGTGTGATCCTGCGGCGGGGTCGGGCACCCTCCGTACTAGAAGACTTTGCCAAGGCGACCAAAGCGCAAGGGGTCTTTTTTACCCGCCTTTATGAACCCAGTCGGGTAGAGGAAGAGCAGGATGTGGCCGCGATGTGCCGGATGCAGGGCATCACCTGTCGCCGTTATCCCGGTGCGCTCTTGTTTGAGCCTGAGGATATCGCCACTCAAAAAGGGGAGCCCTTTAGGGTTTTTACGCCCTTTTCCAAAGCTTGCTTGTCACGAGGTGGGATCAAGGCACCTCTTAGCGTGCCGGATAACATCATATGGCCTGACAGCTGGCCTGAAACCGATCCTCTGTCGAGTTGGGGGCTTTACCGAGGTAGCCCCGATTGGGCGAAGGACTTTCCAACTTATTGGACACCGGGCAGCGCCGGCGCGTCGCAAAAGGCAGAGCGCTTTGTGGTGGGGCCCGTGTCAGACTATTCGGACAAGCGAGATATCCCCAGTCTGGATTTTACCTCAAGCCTGTCACCCCACCTGAGTTTTGGAGAGATTTCGCCACGACAAGTCTGGCACCGGGTCCATCACCAGGAAGGCGCGGAAGGGCGTGGCGTCGGCAGTCAAGCCTTTTTGCGTCAGATCTTGTGGCGGGAGTTCTGCCGTCATTTGCTTTTCCATTGGCCTCAAATGACGGCAAAGCCCTTTGACCCCAAGTTTGATGCCTTCCCTTGGCGCGAAGATGACGGGGATCTTTTAGCCTGGCAAAAAGGTCAAACCGGCTACCCCCTCGTTGACGCGGGTATGCGACAACTCTGGCATTCCGGTTGGATGCATAACCGAGTCAGGATGGTCGTCGCGTCCTTTTTGACCAAGCATCTCATGATCTCTTGGCGTGCGGGAGCAGAGTGGTTTTGGGACACCTTGGTGGATGCGGATCTGGCCAACAACACCGCCGGATGGCAGTGGGTGGCTGGGTGCGGTTGTGACGCGGCACCCTACTTTCGTGTGTTCAACCCCATCCTTCAAAGCCGAAAATTCGACCCCGAAGGCTTCTACATTCGTCGCTGGGTGCCTGAGCTCGCTCCATTAAGCAATCGTCAAGTTCATGCACCCTGGGAGGACGGGGTGCTGCCGCCGGATTACCCAGCGCCCATTGTCGATCACGCTGCCGCACGGGCACGGGCACTTGATGCTTACAATGGAATTCGTCAAAGATCGAATTAAAATTGCCGATTTACTTTCTAAATTATTTTCTTTAGAAAATAAGCTGACTTCCGGCGATAGAATTGAGATCTCAAATGACGGAGCGTGTGAGCTGGCGGGAGGTGTTAAACCGACGCTATGCGGCGCCTTTGGCACTGGTATGCCTTAGCATTTGGTTGCACGCCGCAGATGGTTTGTTGGTGGCGACCATGATGCCGTCCATTGTATCGGATATTGGCGGCGCTGCGCTCATCTCCTGGACCGTCATGTTGTACGAGGTGGGATCCATTGTGGCTGGAGCCGCGGGCGGTCTGGCGGTCCTTCGATTTGGCCTGCACAGGTCAATGATTTTTAATGGCACAGTTTACTGCGTTGGGTGTGTTTTAAGCGCCATCGCGCCTGAAATGTGGGTGATGCTGGTTGGGCGCGCATTGCAGGGCTTGGGTGGTGGCGGACTGATCGCCCAGTCCTTTGTGGCTGTCACCCGATTGTTCCCCAAACGTCTGACGCCTCGGGTCATGGCGGCGGTGTCAACTCTTTGGGGGACGTCTGCCTTTTGCGGGCCTCTTATTGGTGGTTTATTCGTCGAATTCGGAGATTGGCGTGGAGGCTTTTGGTTTTTTGCCGCACAGGCCCTGCTGCTTATTCTCTTTATCAAGGCACACGCTCAAAATCAAAAGGGTCTAGGTGAAGCGGCAAGACTAAGCTCTGAGATGGCCGGACGCCTGCCAGGTTTTCGCTTAACGCTCCTGGCTTCTGGTGTGATCATGATTGCTTATGCAGGGATTGAGGTGTCCCCAATCCTAACCCCACTGCTCTTGATGACAGGCTTTTTGAGTCTGGGACTTTTTTTACATCTGGATGGAAAGCAAAACGACACCCGTTTGTTGCCGCGGCGACCCTTTGGTTTTAGCAGTCCTGAAAGCGGTGCCTTCACCATGATCTTGTGTTTTTGCGCCGCCACCATTGCGATAACTGTCTATGGACCCATTTTGATGACCTATCGCCATGGTGCCTCCGCGTTGGTGGCCGGCTACATCACGGCCTGCTCATCGATTGGCTGGTCCTTCGGCGCTATCGCCGTATCTGGCGCACCGGAGCGCCATGACCGCACCTTTATTTTGGGCGGAATGACCCTGTTGATGCTGTCCATACTTGGGTTTGTTTATGCAATCCCGCAGGGGCCTTTATGGCTCATCGCGGTTTTTGCCCTTTTTGAGGGAATTGGTTTCGGCGTCTCTTGGGCCTTTATTTTACGGCGCCTGACAGCGGTTGCACCGGCGGCAGAAAGCGAAAGGATTGCTGCCGCCATTCCCACGGTGCAGCGGTTTGGCTATGCGCTGGGGGCCGCCTATGCCGGGATCGTGGCGAATGGGGCTGGTCTGGAACGTGATTTGCCCGCCGTGGAAGCGGGGCAGGTCGGGGCTGCTATCTTCCTTGCCTGTCTTCCAATCGGACTTATCGGTTTGGCGGCTGCCATACGATTCGTTTGGAGAGATTAACGGATGCGAATGCGTAGGCTTCGCCTTTTTTTCATCGCTTTCCGGATTGGTGTCGGGCACCTCCATCTCGTTCCATTCAAGGCCTGCCGCCATGGTAAGGACGTGTTGCCAATTTACCTAAAACAGGGCGGGATCCAGGTCGTCGGCGCGGCGTAAGAAAAATGTCGGCAGAGGGCGAGACAGTGCTTCTTCAAAAGGCCCTTGATTGGATTCCTGCAGGGCTATGCCCAAAAGTAAAGAAGTAACACTTTCGGTCACGGAGAACAGGTCATGGAAGGTGTTGGGTGAAAAGGCAACTTCATCTAATGGCGTTCCCCAGCGCTCGTCCTTGCCAATCAAATAGATTTCGTAGATCAGACGACCTTCTTTTTCGATCAGAACCACGTGGCTAAATTCGAGTTTTCCTGTTCGCAGATTATCTCTCAGCTCGGCCATCTTTGAGGCATCCAAACCGTGTTCGGCAAAATCGCCAACGATCCATTGATCATGGAGGGCCATCGGTGGTGAGGTTGGCCCTTGGGCGCTCTTGTTCATGGGCCCGCTTGTTCTTGGGTGACTGGCCGTAGGTCATACAGGATCCAAGGGCAAGGGCGGCTAAAAGAGCTACAAACAATGAGGTTCGATGGTCCCCGTCTTGGAGGGGCAGGTCGGCCCATGTTCGACTTCCGAGTTGGGGTGGTCCAAACGAAGCGATAGTACTTAACATTCAATTTATTTGAAGTTAGGGCACAAATAGCTTGGACGGATCGGATACTGGATAACCCGCTGGTGGATACCAGAGATTTTCCGGGTCTTTCATCTTATCCAGCTGCACCAATTGTGCCTATTGGGCTAATTCTGGAAAATTCTACATCTCTTATCAGTGAATTTCCTTTGTCATAAGGAGTCATGACAGTTTTATGACAATAGATTTTTGGGCTCCTTGATGCCTATACTCTCCTATGAGCAAGTTCTAAATTGCAGGCTCTTTGGAGTTCTGGCGGCTCCATAAACAAGGTGTTGATGGCTGCTGGGAGAGTGGGAGAAATAAGCTTGGTCTCTGGGCGCGATAAAAGGACAAAAAGACGCACATCACCGTCGGCAAAAAAAAGGAAGGGTAAAGCCGAGCAGGCTCCCAATTTCAGCCTGGAAATTGAGCTGAAATTAGCCGGGACACCGGGTGTGCTGAAAGATCTTTGGTCTAATAACCTGACCGAAGAAGAGCCAGCGGCTGTCCAGCACTTAGTCAGCACCTATTTCGATACAGCCGATTTGCGGTTGCGCCGACGCGGATGCAGCCTTCGGGTTCGCCAAAAAGGCGGCGCATTCACGCAAACCATCAAGGAGGAGGGGGTCGCCAATCAAAATGTGACTGCCCGGGGGGAGTGGTCGGTTCCGCTTGAGGGCCCGGAGCCCGACGTGACCAAGTTTGAGGATCCGACACTAAGGGACAAGGTTGGTTTGATCCTGGCCGACGATCTTCGGCCGATTTTTGCCACCCATATCACCCGCCATGTGAAAAAAATTAAGGTTCACGTGCAGGGCGTTGGCGAGGCCTTGGTTGAGGCTGCCTGGGATCAAGGTGAAGTGGTGGCGGGGGATCTGCGGGCGGAGATTTCCGAGTTGGAACTCGAGGTGATCGACGGCATGCCGGGCGTGTTGCGTCATGAAGCGAGCCGACTGCATACAATCTCTCCCTTGGAGTATCAGCCGCTCAGCAAAGCCGCGCGTGGGTTTGAACTGGCACTGGAGGAGCGACCCCGGTCCGTCAAGATGGCTCTGCCGATTTTGACTTCGGACCAAAAGCTCGATGATGCCATGGAGGCCATATTCAGTGCTTGCGCGCGCAGTTGGTTATCCAATCATGCCGCCGCGAAGGACGGAACCGATATCGAGGGTGTTCATCAGGTCCGGGTCGGGCTTCGCCGCTTACATTCGGCGGGCACCCTTTTTAAATCGCGGCTGCCAAAAGCGGATCGTAAGTGGCTGTTGCGCACAAGCAAAGCAATTTTAAGCCAGTTTGGTGCGGCTCGCGATTGGGATGTTTTTTTGGATGAGACCTTGCCGCCCCTGCTGACGGCCCGCCCCGTCGACGGAAATTTGCTGATCCTAAAAGAACGCGCCGAAACACTTAGATCTAGGGCCTATGAGGACGTGCGACAGGCGCTGGGCGAACCGGCCTACCTGGAATTCATTCTCAAATTGGGAAGTTGGATCGAAGAAAGGGGATGGCGTCACGGTGATGATAAGGCTGGGAAACATCGGGTTATAGGGAAATCCGGGTTGGCGCCCTTTGCCGGCAAGGTGCTGGCCCGTCACCACGCCCATGTCATAAAAAAGGGTGAGAACTTTGACATGCTTCCCGACGAAGCCCTGCATCGTTTGCGAATTGCCGTGAAGAAATTGAGGTATGCGACGGAATTTTTTGCCTCTCTTTATCCCGTTGACAAGACCAAACCCTATATCAAGGCGCTTCGGCAATTGCAGGATGATCTAGGCCATTTGAATGATGTGGCGGTGGCGGAAAGCTCCCTAATCAAATTGAGCGCATGCGAGGGATCGGCGCAGCGCGCTGAATTACAAGCCGGATTGGGCACGTTGATTGGATGGTATAGCCATTCCTTATCATTGGTGCGTCCGCGCATCGGTAAGGATTGGGCAGTCTTTGCATCGACTCAACCTTTCTGGGAATAAGACGGTGAGGGCAAGATGTTGAAATCGGTATTGGTAACAAACCCCAAGGGAGGCTGCGGCAAAACCACCATTGCGACGAATTTAGCCGTGGCTTTTTCTTCGGCTGGTTTTCCGACGGCACTGGCCGACGCGGACCCTCAGGCCTCCAGTTTGGATTGGCTGTCGAGCCGGCCTGAGACGGCGCCCGGCATCGAGGGTCTTAATTGGTCCAAAAAAATCAAACGGCCCGGCAAGAAGATCGAACGGCTGGTGGTCGATTCTCCGGCGGCCATGGATCCGGAGTCTCTACGAGAATTAGTCCGGGCGGTGGATACTGTCCTTGTACCGGTCTTGCCCTCCATTTTCGACGCACGGGCTACCGCGACCTTTCTAAAGGGATTTGCCGATCTGAAGCCTATCCGCAAAGGCAAAAAGCCATTTGCCGTGCTGCGTAACCGCTGTCGTACGGGCAGCCGGGCCGTTAAACGATTGGATAGCTTCGTGCTTGGCATTAATGCCGCGGATGTGGGGTGGTTGCCCGAACGCAGCCTTTACAACGAAGTGGCCTGGCAAGGCCTAAGTGTGTTCGATCTGCGGACCAAAGCGGCGCTCGATGTGCAACGGGATTGGATACCGATTACCCGTTTTTTGGAGAATTGATCAGGTTCACTCGCCGCGCCCTTAGGCTAAATCCCTCGGATAGGTCAGTCTGACCAGTCGACCCAAACCCCACCCGATATCCGGCCAGCCCGGCAGCTCAAACTCGATTTCGGCCAGAGCCGCGGTGGGGAATTTTGTTTCCAACTTTTCCTTGGCGCTTGGCCTAGATCCAGGCCCGCTGAGAGCCATTGCGGCATCCTCCATGCCGGGGTTGTGGCCGATCATCAAAACACAGGCGATGTTATCCGGCACCTGTCGGATTGCCGCGATAATCTCATTGGGCTCGGCGTGATACAGGGACTGAGAGAAATAGATCTGCCCGTCGAAGCGCAGCTTTTTTGATGCTAATTCCCAAGTTTCAACAGCGCGGCGGGCCCGCGAGCACAAGACAAGCTCAGGTGCGAGCAGCTTTTTTCTCATATAGCTCGCCATTTTCGGGGCGGCCTTTCGCCCGCGCGGGGCCAAGGGCCGATCAAAATCGTCCAGGATCGGTTCCTTCCAGCTTGATTTGGCGTGCCGAAGGAAAAGAAGTTTCCGCATGAATCGTACCCGAGATGATCGTCAGGAATCGACCGTCAAGCAGGCGGTGCTTCTTGGTTGATCATTGATAGCGTGTCCCCTTGCAAGGGTTTTTCATTCATATTCCACGCCAAGGTAATGCGGGGGCGCTGGCCGTGATAGGGATTGACCGAATGGACCAGTGCGCTCGGAAAGACAATCATCGATCCTGGCTTTAAAATTGGGCAAAAGGGATTGGTCATATAACCGCTGGCGACCTTGCAGCAAGGGGGAAATCGAGGATCGATTATCGAGAATCGGCCGCCAAACTGATCGTCATCATCCTGATCGCCTCCATCGACCATATAAACCACGCTGCCGGTGCAACGGATGTGAGCATGGGCCACCGAATAGTCGCCATATCCATAGAGGTTGGCCCACCCCATGTCGATGGCCCCGGTTTCGGCTTTGACAGCTCTCTTAAAGGCTTCCACTGCGCGGGCATTGATCAGTTGGGCCGCCGGGTCCAGCCACTGTTCCAGCCGGTAAATTTTTGTGCCACCTAAGGCTTGGCTATATTGGCTCTTTACTTCCGGGTCTTCGCGCAGACGCTCAATCGCATCTTTGAGGGCCGGGGCAAAAAGCTCGTGGTCAGCGAAATCGGTTTTGAAGAAAACAGCCCCCTCATCTAATGGAGCAAGGCTTTGGTCTTCTGGCCAGACGGGCAGATTATGAATTCCGACTTGGATGTGTGGCGTCAGCATGGTCTATGTTGGGATTGTCTGATGAAGTGGCCGATTTTGGTAAAGGGTATTGGTGCAGGGCGTCAGGCCAATCGTCAAGGGTGCCATTTGGCCCATGACCGCGCCCTTTGCTATCCTGATCCTCGCCGGGTATATAGCCCCATGATCGAGCCGACAATCCAGCACGTGCACCCGGCAGACGAGGCCAGTTTGGCCCAAGCGATCACTTTACTAAAAAGTGGCGAGTTGGTGGCCTTTCCGACCGAAACCGTTTACGGACTCGGCGCGGATGCTCGCAATGGCCAAGCCGTTGCCAAGATCTTTGCGGCCAAGGGTCGGCCAAGCTTTAATCCTTTAATTGTGCATTTCGCCGAGGCGGAATCGGCAGCTCGAGAGGTCTTTTTCGATGGCCGCGCGGAACGGCTGGCTGCGGCGTATTGGCCCGGCCCTCTAACCCTCGTGCTGCCTCGGCGCGGGGCTAGTGCCATTTCGCCGCTGTGTTCGGCGGGTTTGGATAGTTTGGCAGTGCGGGTGCCAGGGCATCCAATCGGGCAGCGATTATTGCGTGACAGCGGGTTGGCCTTGGCGGCTCCCAGTGCCAACGCGTCCGGTCGAATTTCACCCACCAGCGCGTACCATGTGGCACAGTCATTGGGCTCGCGGGTGCCGCTTATCCTTGATGGCGGACCTGCTCAAGTGGGCTTAGAGTCAAGCGTGGTCGATTTAACTTCTTCAAAGGCCCGGCTGTTGCGGCCGGGCGGTATTGCCGTTGAATCAATTGAGTCTGTTATTGGGCCGCTCGTTGGCCCGCAGTCGAGCGAAGGCGCGCTCGAAAATGGCGAGGCGCTGCTTGCGCCTGGGCTGATGGCCAGCCACTACGCCCCGGATTTGCCGGTGCGCTTGCGGGCTACGTCCGTAAGTGCAACTGAGGCCCTTTTGGCCTTTGGGCCCGAGCCGCTCGCGGGCGCGGCTCTCACGATAAACTTGAGCCCAAGCGGGAACCTAACCGAGGCGGCGGCCCGTTTGTTCGAAGCGCTTTATGCATTGGATCAACATGATTTTGCCGCGATTGCGGCCATGCCCATCCCCGATCACGGTTTGGGACAAGCCATCAATGACCGGCTGACCCGTGCTGCGGCGCCAAGAATTGCGGCACAAACCGATAGCGAGGTTTTGGAGTGAAGGTTGGCAAGCAAGCGATCAGCGAGAGTGAAGCTCAAGCCCTATCCGAGAGCTTCTCAGGGCGCCTGGGCCCAAAAGGAGTCCTATGCGATCGGGACGCCCTGGCGCCCTACCTGATCGAAAGCCGGGGCCTGGTGACGGGTTGGACCCCCTTCATGGTGATGCCCGCGAATACCGATGAGGTCGTGGCCTGCATTCAGCTGGCGCGTGAGCATGGGGTCAGCCTGGTGCCCCAAGGGGGCAATACCAGTAGGGTCGGCGGAGCCCTTTCTCTGGCCGAAGATCGCTCGGTTTTGCTAAACCTGCACCGCATGGATCACATTCGATCTTTGGATCCGCTGGACAATGCCGTAACGGTTGAGGCGGGTTGCGTCTTGGCGAGCCTCCAAAAAGCTGCCGCTGACGCGGATCGGCTTTTTCCCTTGAGTCTGGGTGCAGAGGGGAGCTGCCAGATCGGTGGCAACCTGGCGACCAATGCCGGCGGTATTCACGTGCTGCGCTACGGCAATATGCGCGACCTGGTGCTGGGCCTGGAAGTGGTGCTGCCGGATGCTACTGTCTGGAGCAGCTTGGGGGCGCTGCGCAAGGACAATACGGGCTATGATCTCAAGCATCTCTTTTTGGGGTCCGAGGGCTCTCTAGGCATCATCACGGCCGCGACCCTGAAACTCTTCCCGCGGCCCTTGGAGTCAGTCAGCGCCTTTGTCGGCCTGTCGAGTCTGGACGCGTCGGTGGAGATTCTGGCCCGGGCCCGACGGGATACCGGGGATGCCCTCATCGCATGTGAACTCATACCGCGCATGGCGATCGACTTATCTCTTGCCCATATGAGCGGCGCTGTCGATCCTCTTTCAACGCCCCATGAGTGGTATCTCTTGATGGAAGCCACGGCAGGGCGTACCGATAGTAATCTTCGCGACGCTTTAGAAGCCACCTTGGGCGCGGGGCTGGATCAAGGCTTAATTGTCGATGGCACCCTGGCCGCCAGTGAAGCACAGGCCAGGGCTTTTTGGCGCTTGCGGGAAATTCTGGTTGAAGCCCAAGTTCGCGAGGGAGCTTCCATCAAGCACGATATCTCCGTACCCACCAGCCGGGTGCCGGATTTTATTCGACAAGCCAACCGCGCTGTCGAGGCACTGGTGCCGGGCATTCGTCCTTACCCCTTCGGTCATATCGGCGATGGCAACATTCACTACAATCTAACCCAGCCCAAAGACATGACCGCGGAAGCGTTCCGGGCTGAGGCACCGGCGATCCATCGCTCCGTGCACGACATAACCCATGATCTGGGTGGCTCAATCTCCGCCGAACATGGCATCGGCCGGTTCAAGGTGCGAGAAAACATCAGGTACAAATCCCCTGTGGAACTGGCACTCATGCAAAAGATCAAGGATGTACTGGATCCGGATGGTCTGATGAATCCGGGCGTGATTTTGCCTTCTGAAAAGCCCCGGCCCGAATCTGGGTCCGGCTGAACTCGGCTGAGATCCAAAACCTCAAATTCCCATAGCCAGGCGAGATGTTTACTGGCAATTAGGGCTGACTTTGCGTTTCGTGGCGGACATTCTCCCTTGAGCACAAAAGCTTACCTGCCCAGCCGTTTGGCCGAGCTCTCCATCTTGATGAAAATCGCCTTGCCTTTGATGGCGGCTTACTTGGCGGAGTTTGCCATGTTCGTCACCACCAAGATGGTAGTAGGGCGTTTAGGCTATCGGGAGCTGGCCGCCACGGGGCTTTCCGGCACCATTACCTTCGAAATTCTTATCGTGATCATGGGCCTCTTGTCCGTGGTGGGGGTTTTGGTTGCCCATGCCGAGGGGGCGGAGGACAAAGCCAGGGCCGGCAATAGTGCTCGACAAGGTTTTATCGTTGCGACTCTCTTTGGGGTGCCGGCGACTTTTTTGGTCTGGAATCTCTCGCCCTTGCTGGCGCTCACCGGCCAGGATCCAGAGGTGATTGCGCTAACCCGCCCTTACCTCCAGGGCCTAGCCGGATCGGTTCTGCCGGTGCTTTGGTTTTCGGTCTTGCGGTCCTTTGTTGCCGCTTTGGCCAAAACCGGTGCGATTATGGTGATTACGGTTACCGCGGTGGGCCTGAATTACTTCTTGGCTGTGGGCTTTGTCCGAGGGGAGTTCGGTTTTCCCGAGCTTGGCCTTTTTGGCGCCGGCTTGGCGACCACTATCGTCTCCTGGATCATGTTCTTTTCGCTATTGGTCTATGCTTTCCAAACGCCTACTTTCCGCGGCTATGGCCTGTTTCTGGGCAGGTTGCGATTCGATAGCCAGATTTGTGCCGAAATCTGTCGCCTGGGATTTCCCGTTGCCGGGTTGGTGTTCTTGGAAAGTGGCCTCTTTGGGACTGTCTCTGTCCTCTCAGGCGTGCTGGGCGCAGCTAACCTGGCGGTTTACGAGGTGCTGATCGCCTGGGTGGGCATTCCCTTTGTGATCGCCTTCGGTATTGCCGAGGCGACGATGGTTAGAGTCGCCTATGGCATGGGCCGCCATTCCCCGGCGGCGGCCCGCCAATCAGGTTTATTGGGAATGGCAGCGGGCGTGGTTATCCTTACCTGCTTAGTCGCGGTGCCCCTGGGCATCCCCGAAATCATTGTTCTGCTTTTCCTCGATTCTGCCGATCCCGGCTTTAGCGAGGTCTTTTCACTTGCCGTCAGCCTGCTCTATATCGTGGCCATCTTCCAGGTGTTCGATGGTCTGCAGGCCATCGCGGCGCGGGCCTTGCGGGCGTTGAAGGATACGGTGGCGCCCCTCTGGTTAGCCGCTTTCGGCTACTGGGTCATGGGGATCGGCGGCGGCTGCTTGTTGACATTTCCTCTTGGATTGGGGGCTGCCGGCCTTTGGTGGGGCATGGCGGCGGGTCTGATTATAACCGGCAGCCTCTTGGCGGTGCGCTTTTTCTGGCTGACGGCGCGGCTCTTGAGCCAGGACACGGATAGACCTTCAGCCTCCGCTCGACAGCGCTGATGTGCCGGATTAGAATTTTCCCAAGTATGGGGCTTGATGATCCATCGTATGAGGGGAGTTTTCCATGGGGTTCGAAGACCTAAAATCTCGCATGGCGGATTTTCGCCCCCTGGGCAGCGATGCGGAATCGTCGCCGGCTTTGCCAGGATTCCTCTACAATGACCCCACGGTGTTGGAAGCGGAGAAGCAAAAGATATTTTATCGCTCATGGCAAGTGATCGCCCATCAAAGCGAACTGCCCCATCCGGGAGACTACCTCTGCACCAATATTGCCGATGAACCGGTTTTCGTGATCCGGCAGCGGGATGGTCAAATTGCCGGCTTCTATAATGTCTGTCAGCACCGGGCGCACCAAGTGCTTTCCGGGGCGGGCAATGTGAAGGGCCGCATTATTTGCCCCTATCATGCCTGGGCCTATGACTTCGACGGCTCTTTGGTGGCCGCGCGGGCGACGAACAAGCTGCCGGGATTTGATCGTGCTGACTTCAACTTAGAGCCGCTGCGCTTGGAAATAGCCTGCGGCCTTATTTTCGCGAACTTGGACCCGCAGGCACCGTCTTTGGAGTCTCAGGCCGGGGATCTGTTTGCCGACATATGCCAGGCCTTGCCATGGATCGAAGAGTTGACGGTGGCTCCGGCGTCGACCCGTCATGCCTGGGAGGGCGATCCTTTGGCTGCTAATTGGAAGGTGCTCGCGGAGAATTGCCTGGAGTGTTATCACTGCGCGCCGGCCCATCCGGCTTTTGCTGATTTGATCGATCTAAAATCTTATGGCTGTGTGCCCCATGGCGGTTGGCTAAAAAGCATCGGAAAGCTCGGAAAACCCGATAACAAAGCCTATTGGTTGGCCGAGGATGAACCGGTCACCGCCGCTACTTTCTGGCACATGTGGCCGAACAATCAATTCGGCGTACTGCCGGGCGAAAGGACGTTGGCCGTTTTTCGCTTTTATCCGGAGACCGCGGAAACCACCCGCATGTCGGCCCGGCTTTTAACCTTGCCCGACGAGTCAGTGCCCCAGGATCGGCTGGATTATCGCTGGAACGTTTTGTGGCCCGAGGATGAGGCCCTTTGTGAGTCAGTGCATATCGGATTGAAATCTCGGGGCTATCGGCAAGGTCGATTTGTTGTGAACCCGGACCAGCCGGGCATCGCCGAACATGGGGTCCACTATTTCCAGAAACTCTACGCCGAAGCCATGGGCCTTTAAGCATTCTCGTCGAAATGCCGTGTCACGATCGGGTCGATGTCCCGGCTGTTTGCAGGAAAAGCACCGCAGGCAGCCAGTGCTGCTTTTAACTCCATCGTGGGGCGCAGCTTTTTCCAAACACAGGGGCTGGTAAAGGGCTTACGGATGCGCCAGGAATACGCCAGGGTGGTGCCGAATAGCCAATTGTTCGTGCCACGGTGTGCCGGCTCCAAGATGGTTTCTGAAATCCCGTCGTTGCTGCGCCTCCCCCGTTCCACCAAAAACACCGCGTTTTCCATCATCGAGACCAGGCCTAAAAACCGGGCGCCGCTGATCAAACCGGTTTGTGGGTGCCGCGTGCGTTCCGCGGTGCGGGACTGGATGAATCCGTCGGCCTCGGAGAATTCCACCAACGCGCGGACCAGGTGGCCGGGCATGGAGGGCGAGCGATAGTGAGCATGGTACCAGCCCAACAGCAACCGTAGGTGACGAATATTGCCGGGAAAGACCGAGGTCAGCTTTTCGGCGCGCCGCTCTCTCCAGCCCTGGCGCTCGTTCAAGCGACGGGTAAAAAGATCCGTTGGTAATAATAAGTCGGAATCGGCGATGTCAAAATAGCTCGCCAGTCGCCAAAGGGTATGGGCGGAGGGTCGCGACTGTCCATTCAGATAGCGCGCGAATTGTTGCCGGTTTAGACCGATTCGGCGGCATACTTCTGAGACGGACGGCTCGCGGCTGCATAGCTGCCGCAGGTTGTCCGCAAGATGGTTTTGCTGATTCACGGGTAAGGCTTCCCAGCATTCTTAGTCTAGTTAGTCCCTATTAGAGCAAAGTAGCGAAAAAAAGCAAACTTGAGCGAAATTTATGTTTTCGTAGAATGGGTCATTGTAACGATCAATTAACGATAGCTTCGCAGGCTTCAGGCAAAGCCAAGCGGGCCGAGAGCTCACATTCAAATAAGGAAGGCGATTGAAATGTCCCGAAAGACTTCACTCATTACCCCTGCCCAAGGCGGCTTGCAGCCCACCCGTCGTGATTTCTTGCAAGGTGCCTCAGCGCTTGGCGTATCTGCTCTTGCCGGATCGACCCTTTTCCCCCAATCGGCCAAGGCGGCCAGCCCGGAAAAGGGCGGCAAAATGGTCGCTGGTTTGGCCGGTGGTGCCACAACCGATACCCTGGATCCGGCCACCTATACCGATACCTATATGCAGGCCGTGAGTTTTGCGACCCATAGTAATTTGACTGAGATCAGCCCGACCGGCGAATTGATCGGCGATGCCGCGGAATCCTGGGAAGCCTCGCCTGATGCCAAGCAATGGACCTTTAAGCTGAGAAAAGGCATCACCTTCAGTAACGGCAAGGATGTGGCGCCTGAAGATGTTATCGCGTCCTTTAATCATCATCGTGGTGAGGAATCAAAGTCCGGGGTTAAGAACCTTGTGGAGCCCATCGAGGATATCGTGGTTGATGGCGACAACTCTGTCACCTTTATCCTTAAAGGCGGCAACGCCGACTTCCCCTACCTCACCGTTGACTATCACTTCCCGATCATGCCGGCTGTGGATGGCAAGGCTGATTGGCAGAACTATATCGGCTCGGGCGGTTATGTTCTGGGCGAACACGAGCCAGGTGTTCGCACGACATTGAAGCGCCGTGACGACTATTGGAAAGAAGGTCGTGCCCATGTGGAAGAGGTGGAAATCATTGGCATTGCCGAAGCCAACGCCCGCCAAACCGCGCTGACGACCGGTGACATCGATGTAATGAATCGTTGCGATCTCAAGACGGTTCATCTGATGGCCCGCAACTCGGACATCAGCGTCAATGAGACCACGGGCTTTAAGCACTATACCATGCCCATGAACACCACCTTGGCGCCCTTTGATAACAATGACGTGCGCCTTGCCCTGAAATATGCGATCGATCGTGAGGCCTTGGTTAAAACTATTTTGAAGGGACATGGTGCTGTTGCCAACGATCATCCGATCTCGCCTTCGGTTCCCTTCCATGCTGGCGACATGGTCCAACGGACCTATGATCCGGATAAGGCCAAGTTCCACTTGAAGCAGGCGGGGATGGACAGCCTGCCCTTGGATCTGTCTGCCGCTGATGCTGCCTTTGGCGGTGCGGTGGATGCTGCGGTGCTCTACAAGGAACAGGCGGCCAAGGCCGGCATCAACATCAATGTGGTGCGCGAGCCCAATGATGGCTACTGGTCCAATGTCTGGATGGTTAAGCCGTGGTGCATGTGCTTCTGGGGCGGTCGGCCAACAGCTGACTGGATGTTCTCCACCGCTTATGCCGCCGATTCCAACTGGAACGACACCTTCTGGAAGGACGAGCAGTTCAATAAGCTCCTGCTCGAAGCGCGCGCCGAACTCGATAACGTGAAGCGTGGCGAGATGTACGGTGAGATGCAACGTCTCCTAAGCGATGAGGGCGGCGTTGTCGTGTGGGGCTTTGCCAACGACGTCTTTGCCATGTCCAACTCGATTGGCCATGAAGAGGAGATGGCTGGTAATTGGGAGCTGGATGGCACACGCTTCATCGAGCGCTGGTGGAAAACCTCGTAGAGGTAACTGCGGCAGGCCGCCGGAGGTTGCTGAATTGGTAACCTCCGGCCCCTCGCGTGACCGGCGCTGGTGGGGCCTGGCCCTGGCTTGCTCCATTGGTCAGCTGTCGAAAGAATTTTGCTTAGCTGAAAATCTTGGGTCTTTGAGTTATGTCTGCCTTTGGTCAGTTTGAGCCCTCCGTTACTCTGCAATCCGTGCAGCTATCGCAAGTTACGACGCGCGTGGCGCAGGTTGGAGTTGGCCGCGATATTGTTTGGGTGCCGGGCGGCGACTCTCCAGCCGAAGCGTGGCGTCATCAAATGATGCACTTCTCGTCGAATTTTCGTTGCACCTCCTATGATCCGCGTGGTGCTGGTGAATGCTCTGCGCCTCCGCCGCCCTGGACGATCGCGGATTTTGCTCGTGATTGCGCCGAGATGATTGAGGCAGTTTGCGAACCGCCTGTTATCCTAACGGGGCTATCCATGGGTGGCCTGATCACGCAGCAGATTGCCATCGACTTTCCGGATTTAGTGAGCCTCGCCATTCCTATGGGTACGGCGGCCTATATCGACGGCTTTACCCGCGATTGGATGCAGGCCGAAATTGACCTTCGCAAGGACGGCGTGGTTCTGCCGGACTATTTTCTGGCACCCCACTACGCGGCCTATGCCTTGCCCGCCAAAGCATTGGGCGATCCGGCAGTTTGGGGCGAGGTTAAAAAAGCCTATCGGGTGCGCTTTGCCGAACGGGCACCCGAGGATCTTATTGACCAATGGCAAGCCTGTTTGGATTTTGACTGTCGCGAGGCCTTAAAGACCTGCCCGGTTCCCCTTCACGCGCTGGCTTTTTCGGAAGATGTTCAAACTCCGCCATCTATGGTGCAGGTGGTGGCGGACTGTGCGGCCAATGGTCATTTTCACGAACTGCCGGGTTTGGGACATGTCTCGGTAGCCCGTGACAAGGCAGCTGTGGTCAATAAGAAGTTGGAGGAGATCATCGCGCAGTCGCAATAACTGGCAAACAAAAAGGAAAGAGGGCATGTGGATTAGGAACGGACAGGTCTACGATGTTCACGCTGGAAAGTTTTCAGCCCAAGACATCGAGGTCGAGGAGGGCCGTATTGTCGAGCTGGGTCGTGCCGCCCAATCGGGACCCGATGATGTGGATATGGAGGGCGCTTACATCCTGCCAGGTTTCATCGATTGCCACGTCCACATCTGCGTCAACACGGATAGCCCCAATGCCAACAACCCGTGGCGTGATTCCCTACCGGGGACGGTGGCGATCTATGCCGCGCGGGGAGCGGAGCGTATGCTCCGTTGCGGCATTACCACGGCCCGCGATGTGGGCGGCTGGGATTACCATGAGATTGCCGTGCGAGAGGCCGTTAACGCAGGCTGGATCGAAGGGTCGCGCCTTTTTTGCTCCGGCAAGATCCTAACGCAAACCTCCAGCTCTACGCCCTATTATCTGGGTATGTACGAAGAGGTCGATGGGCCTGAGGAAGTACTGAAGGGGGCGCGTAAGCAGTTGGCCATGGGGGCGGATTTCATCAAGCTGCTGGCCACCGGGGCCATGACCTCGACCAAGTATGAAAAAGCGGATGCCATCCAATTGCGGCCCGAGGAAATTCGCGCGGCAGTACAGATCGCCCAAGATAATCGCACGCATGTAGCCGCCCATGCGCACGCCTGTGAGGGCATCAAAAACGCCGTGGACTGCGGTTGCCGGACGGTGGAACACGGCTCCTTCGGGACCGAGGAGGTCTATGGCATGATGGTGGAGAAGGAGACTTTTCTGGTTCCCACCATTTGTGTCTCTTCCGCCATGTTCAAGGATCCGACGTTTGCCGCAAAGGTGCCAGCCCACATCCGTACCCGCTACGAAGAACTACGACCCATTCGCGTGGCGAATATCACCCTGGCTCACCGATTAGGGGTAAAAATCGCCATGGGTACCGACGTGGGCACGCCGGGCAATCACGCCGGGGACAACATGCAGGAAGTGGAACAGATGGTCGATGCCTGCGGCATGTCACCCGCTGAGGCCATCTATGCCTCCACTTGGAACGGGGCGTGTGTTTTAGGGCAAGAGGCCCATCTCGGCTCCCTCGAAAACGGCAAAATCGCTGACCTGATTGCCGTCGACCGCAATCCTTTGGAGGATATTTCTGTTTTATACGATGTATTTTTTGTGATGAAAGACGGAAAGGCCTATCGCAACGACCGGGTCTAGATCCCACGGTTTTCAATTCAAACCGAGCGGGTGATACCTCCATCCACCCGGATGTTTTGGCCGGTGATGTAGCTGGCGCCATCAGAGGCTAAAAAACCGATGACGTCCGAAACCTCTTGAGTGCGTCCATAGCGTCCCATGGGAATGCGGGCACGGCGTTCTTCTGATTCCGGAAGGCTGTCGATAAAGCCGGGCAATACATTGTTCATGCGGATGTTATGGGGCGCGTATTTGTCCGTATAGAGCTTGGTAAAGGCCGCAAGACCGGAGCGGAAAACGCCCGAAGTGGGGAAGGTCTCTTCCGGTTCGAAGGCGGCGTAGGTCGAGATGTTGATGATCACCCCCGACCCTTGCTCTTGCATGGTTGGCGTCACCAAGCGGGTCGGGCGGATCACGTTGAGCAAATAAACCTCCATCCCGAGGTGCCAATCATCATCGCTGATCTCAAGTACCGGCCCCTTGGGCCCGTGGCCGGCACTGTTGACCAGCACATCGATCCGGCCCCATTGGGACAGGGTTTTGTCGACCAAAGATGCCAGATCGTCGGGGGAGAGGTTGGAGCCGGTGACCCCAATGCCGCCCAGCTCCTCGGCCAAGGCCTCGCCCTTCCCCGAGGACGATAGGACCGCCACGCGAAAGCCATCAGCGGCCAATTGCCGCGCCGCGCCGGCGCCCATACCGCTTCCACCGGCGGTGATAATGGCAACCTTCTGATCTGACATCTATGGAACTCCAATCTAATTTTTGCTTGCAAATTTTTACCGCCAATCCGGTGAACATTCAAAGGACGATCGCAATCAGAAAATAGCGTGGTCCTCAATAGCAGTATTTTCGCAAAGCCGAGTGGCCGCGTCACCGACTTCCGGCTTTAAACATCGGGCCGGGTCCGATATCTTCCGGCCTCAATTCGATCACCGGGACACATCTCTTGCTATGAATATTTCCACCAGCGGCATTCGGGTTCAGCGCAACTTTCCCAGCGACGCGGATGCGATCAGTCACAAGTGGCTGGTGCGCGCCGGATATATCGTCCAGCACGCCAGCGGCATCTACTCCTTCACGCCTTTGTTTTATCGGGTCTATCGCAAGATTTCCCGGATCGTGGAGCGGGAGATTGATCGGGAAGGCGGGCAACAATGCCAGTTGCCCTTGCTGCAGCCGGCCGAGCGCTGGGAGGTTTCGGGACGTTGGCCCCTCTACAAGGCTTCAGGCGTGATGTTTCAGCTCGAGGATCGCAAGGGCGGCCAGTATGGGCTCTGCCCGACGGCCGAGGAGATGGTCACCGACATGGCCATGAGCCTGATCAACAGCCCTAAGCAGTTGCCGGTGAACTTTTACCAGCAGCACACCAAGTTCCGCGACGAGCTGCGCCCGCGCTACGGCATGGTGCGTTGCCGGGAATTCACCATGATGGATGCCTATAGCTTCGACATCGACGAGGCGGGCCTGGATGTGGCCTATCAGGCCATGGCACGGGCCTATCACAAGATCTTTCAGCGTTGTGCCTTGGACTACGTGGTGGTACAGGCGGACTCAGGCGCCATCGGCGGCTCTAGTTCCGAAGAGTTCATGGCCACCTGCGATCTGGGCGAGGACATCCTGCTCATCGCCGGGGAATATGCCGCCAATGTGGAACGGGCCGTGTCCCAGCTAGAGGATCTATCCGCAGAGGACGCCCTCCCCCTGGAGGTGGTGGACACGCCGGGCGCCAATACCATTGCCAAATTGGCGGCCGCCCTGGAGATCCCCGAGGCCAAAACCCTGAAGACTTTGATTTATCAAGCCAAGTACACGGACCGGGAGGAGGCTGTCGCCGTTCTGATCCGGGGCGATAAGGAGATTAACGAGGTCAAGCTGCAGAACCATCTGGATGCCTTGGCCCTTTCTTTGGCCGACGCCGAAACAGTCAAGGCCACGGCGCGTTGTGCCGCCGGCTATGTTGGCCCGACCACACTGACCGACGGCACCCGGGTGGTCGCTGACTTGTCGGTCCAGAGCATGACGAATTTTGCCGCCGGCTGCGGCGAAGCGGGCAAGCATGCAGTCAACGTGAACCATGGCCGGGACTTCCCTGCGCCCGAATTCGTTGACATCCGCCTGGCTCAAGCCGGGGAGCTGGCACCCAACGGTCAAGCCTTGGAGGCTATTCGCGGCATCGAAGTGGGGCATATCTTCAAGCTGGGAGACAAATACTCCATTCCCATGAAAGCCGGCGTGAACGATAGCGAGGGGGTCTTCCGTCCCTTCCAGATGGGCTGCTACGGCGTGGGCACCACCCGCATCGCCTCGGCGGTGGTGGAACAGCACCATGACGAGAACGGCATCGTTTGGCCGGTCGCCCTGGCGCCTTACGATGTGCACCTGATCCCCATGAAGTATCAAGACGCACAGGTGCGCGAGACGGTCGATAAGATCTGTGATCAGCTGGCGGATCGGGGCATCGAATTCCTGCTCGAGGACCGCAATGTCTCCGGCGGGGTTAAATTCGCCGATGCGGACGCCATCGGCATCCCCTTCCGCATCACTTTCGGGCGGGGCCTCGCCAATGGCACGGCGGAATTTAAAGTGCGCCGCAGCGGTGCCGCCGAGGAGATACCACTCCATCAATTGGTGGATCACTTGGAAGACTCTATCGCCCGAGGGCTGATGGGCTAGGCCAGCAAGTCTATTAGCTCCTGTAACCCGTCAATCACATGGTCCGGCTCGACATGGGCGTGGGAGTCGGGGACGTCGTGACCATGGACATTGCACCAGATGCCAGTGATGCCATGGCGCTGGGGCGCGGCAACTTCCCATTCCAGGTGGTCGCCCACCATCCAGGCTTCTGAGGGGTCGGCCCCGAAGGTTGCAAGCAGGTGCTGGTATACTTTGGGATCGGGTTTGCCGACGCCGAATTCGCCTTCGATCAGCACGTGATCGAAACGGTGTTCCAGATCGAAGCGCTCCAGTTTGGGCCGCTGGCTGCGGGCCGGGCCGTTGGTCACGACCGCCAGGCCGATGCCCGAGGCCTTTATACTGTCCAGTGTCTCGTGCACACCGGGGAAAAGGTGCATCCGGTCCCAGCGGTGGGACTCGAATTCATCTCGCAGATGCCGCGCCAGCTTGGGGCGCTCCAGGCCAATCCGTGCGAGCCCGTCGGCAATGATGTCCTTGATGGTCTCTTCTATGCGAAGGCGACCGGTACGATGGCGATCCGGGTCCGACCAAAAATGCCGGGTGGCTTCGATAATCGACTCCCGCACCGTCTCAATGCCATGGCCCTCTAGGTGATGTTGCTGGGCCTCTAAGACCTCGGTCCAATGCTCGTGGACCTTGGCATAGGCCGAAATCATAGTGTCGTCCAGATCGATGAAAATGGCTTTGGGTCGAGCTAGCGACGGCACGATGGACCTCACGGCAGAGGGTAAGTTTGGAACCCGACCGCAAGCTATGATCTTCCGGTCGCCATGGCAAGGCGGCCCGGAGGTTAAAGTAAAACATGAGTTCTTGAGATTATATTTTTTTTATTTAGAACAATTTGTTACGTTCATTTCTTGCAACGTTCTCTTAATTGTTGTGAGCGCGCCCTGCATCTCTTCCGCACCCAGGCGTCCGATGCAGCCGATTCGAAAGGAATCCGCCACGGTCAGTTTGCCCGGATAAATCACATAGCCCTGATCCCGCAGGCGATTGTAAAAATCCTCAAAGACAAAATTGGGGTCCGCGGGTTTGTGGAATGTCACGATGATGGGCGCCTGCAGGTGGTTTGGCAGCAGGGTCTCAAAGCCCATGTCCCGCATGCCCTCGACAAGGATCTTGCAGTTGGCCGCATAGCGTCCACCGCGACCGGCCACGCCGCCTTCGTCATCGAATTCGTTCAAAGCCTGATCGAAGGCCAGAATTGTGTGGGTTGGCGGCGTAAAACGCCATTGGCCGTTGCCCTCCATGGAAACCCACTGCTCATAAAGGTCCAGACACAAAGCCGGTGCATTGCCCTTGGTTTCCTCCAAGGCACTTTGGCGCGCCAGGCAAAAGCCCAAGCCCGGCGAGCCTTCCAGGCATTTGTTGGAGGAGGCGACCACCGCATCGAAGGCAATTTTCCGGGCGTCCAATTCAGCGGCGCCGAAGATGCTCATGGAATCGATTAAGAGACGCCGGCCCGCTGCCGCGGTAACCGCGGCAACTTCCTCAAGGGGGTTCAACACGCCGGAAGTGGTCTCGCAATGGACCACCGCCACATGACTAATTGACGGGTCTGCTTCCAAGGTGGTCTTGAGTGCCTTGGGGTCAACGGGTTGGTCTTCTGGGCACTCTTGGATCACAGTTGCACGGCCGTTGTATTCGCAGATCTTGGCCATGCGCTTGCCATAGGCCCCATTGATCAGGATCAGCAGCTTGCCGTCTCGAGGCACAAAACAGCCCAGTATGGCCTCCACGATAAAGGTGCCGCTGCCTTGCAGGGGCACGCAGACGTGACTACCCTCGCCATGAACAATGGAAACCAGCCGCTCGCGAAAGCGCCGGTTGACTTCGATAAAGCCCAGGTCCCGCGAGCCTAGGTCATGCAGCATGGCCTCTTTCACCGTGGGCGACGTGGTCAAGGGGCCCGGTGTCAACAGCCAAGGGTCTCCGGTGGGCGACGCGGCGGTAATGGGCTTCTCAGCGGCTTGAGCTATAGCCATGGTAGGGTCCCTCGTTCCAATGGTGCTTGTCATAGCGATCCTTTATGAGGGTTATGTGCGCGTCTCCTATCGATAAAGCAAATCGATAAATTGGATAAATTCCATGGCTAAAAGCCATTGCAGGGGCTTAGACTTGTGAGCATGGCAGATCAGGAAAGGGCATTGGGCGACGATCAAAAGACCGCGGACGTGGAACCGGTAACGCTGGACCTGCGGCCCATGACGCCGCACATCGGCGCCGAGATTTTGGGAGTGAATTTGGCACGCCCCTTGGCGCCACAGACGGTCGCCGACATACGCGCAGCCCTGATCAAGTGGAAAGTGCTGTTTTTTCGCGAGCAAGACCTGGACCACGACGGGCACATCCGTTTCGCCCGCTACTTCGGCGCACCCACGCCAGGCCATGTGGTTTTTGGTGGGGACAGCCTTTATCCTGAAATCTATTCCGTCGCCAAGCATCGCCCGGCCTTGGACGAAACACCGAAAGAAGAACGGCCCTGGTCCCGGTGGCATACGGATATCACGGCCGCCGTGAACCCGCCCTGGGCTTCGGTTCTGCGGGGAGTGGTGGTGCCGCCCTATGGCGGGGATACTCTTTGGACCAATTTGGTGCTGGCCTACGAAAAGCTATCACCGGTCATGCGCGACTTTGTTGACGGACTACGCGCGGTGCACCGCTTTAATGCGCCTGGTGCGGAGGCTGCGTCGGAATACGGCGAGCGCGTGGCAACCCAAGGCTTGGCTGCCGAGCATCCTTTGGTAAGGGTTCACCCTGAGAGCGGCGAGCGGGTCCTTTACATCAGCCCGGATTTCCTCAAATCCATCGTAGGTCTGACGCCTCGGGAAAGCCAAGCCCTGTTGGAATTGCTTTGGGAACATGCGGTGCGGAGCGACTTCACTCTGCGTTTCCGCTGGGAAAAGGGAAGCGTCGCCTTTTGGGATAACCGCTCGACCGCTCATTTGGCGCCGCAAGATATCTTCGACACGAACTTCGATCGGCAGTTTTTTAGAGTCACCCTTTGTGGTGAGGTGCCCGTGGGCGTCGATGGGCGGGAGTCTCGACCGATCTCGGGAGAGCCAATCAAGCCCTTGTAAGGTCTTTGCCGTTTAACGGGTTATGGCGCCGCCGGCTTGCGCCCAACCTTGGATGCCGCCCGCCAAATTTGAAATCCTTTGCCGGCCGCCGGCCATGAGAAATTGAACCACCTTGGCTGACCGAGCTCCGGCGGCGCAGTAGACCACCAGGTGATCGTCAGATTCCAGGAGCGGGTTGCGGTCCGGGTTTTGAGGATCGGCAGCATCGGGAATTTGACCCATGGGGATGTGGTCGGAGCCTGGGATGAAACCCATGGCTCGCTCTTGGTCTT
>JBCCHN010000024.1:0-55052 GCA_039028695.1 Pseudomonadota bacterium | reverse complement strand
CTCTTTGACGCTCTCTTGGGCACGGCTGCTTGGAATATGCTTTATTTCGATCGCAGCTACGAGCAGCGCAGCGACCGGCCCGTGTCCGACAACGTGGGCTGGCTGGACTTTACCCACGCCATCACCTTCGCCGAAGCCGCCAAGGCCCTTTGCGAAAAGGTGCCCGATCTTTGGCCCCAAGCCCTCTTGCAAATGGCGTGTTTCGCCGGCCGCAACAGCGACTATGTGGATCCGCATCAAGACTTAACCTCTTGGTCGGTCACGAATGCCGATGCCTTTTTCACCGAAACCGGCTACGGGCTTTTCGATCATGGCCAATTCGAGCACATCGTTTCCTGCCACCTGGTTAAAACCTGGGCCGCTGCCAGAGCATTGTATCAGGGCGATCCAAAGGCGGACTGGGTGCCGGATCTGACAGCGTCACTGAACCGCTTTTTCAACACGCCCCTCAAACGGCGCCACAGCCGTCGCACGGCACGGCAATCCCTCGCCTTTGTGGCCTTGGAAGGCTAGAGCGTCGGGATCAGCTTATGCGTATTCTAATGTTGGGCGGCACTGGCAGTGTCGGCGGCGCCGTCCTGGACGAATTGGTTTCCCATGGGCATTTTCTGATCGCCCTCGCCCGTTCGAACGAGGCGGAACAGAACGTGGTGGCCCGGGGCGCCCAAGCTTTGAGGGGCGATATCAGGCAGCCCAACGACTGGGTCCCGGTGCTGCAGCAGGTGGATGCCGTGGTCCACACCGCCGCCACCTTCACCGAAGACATGGCAGAGGTTGACCGCCAGCTGATGCAAGCGCTCGTCGAGGAAGGGCGCCGGCTGGGCCGGCCGTTGCGGTTTCTCTACACCGGGGGCGTGTGGCTTTATGGCGAAACCGGGGACCGGGCCGCCGTCGAAACCAGTCCTTTGCGGTCCATTTCGGCCTTTCGCTGGGCATTGGACAACTACGCCCTACTTCGTCGGTCGGAGGTTTTTGCGGCGAATATGGTGCACCCGGCCATGACCTACACTCGCAACAGCGGGGTCATTGAGCGCTTCATCGCGGAAGCCCGCGAGCGGGGCAGGATCGAAATTTGGGGCACAGCGGAGACCCGGTGGCCTCTGGTTCATCGCCGGGATTTGGCCTCCGCCTACCATCTGGTACTGGAACATGCGCCGCCGGGCGAAGCTTATAACGTGGCCGCGCAAGAAGGAGTGCCGGTCGCTGATGTGGCCCGGGCCATTGGCCGCCGATTTACATCGACAGTCGAGTTGTCTTTCCTACCGCGGGATCAGGCCATCGCAATCCACGGCACCGATGCCGAAGGACCCACGCTCGATCAGCAGATGTGCAGCGAAAAGATTCGTAAAGCGTTAGGCTGGCAGCCTCAGATCACCGATGCCTTGGCCGAAGTCGGGCCACGCTAGAAGACACAGGGGCTCTTAAGCCAATCATCTTTTCGTCTCGCCTATTCCGGTACGTAGCGAGGATAGGTTTTTTTGCTCATTCGGGCGAATTCCGGGTCGATCTCTACGGTGGCGAAAGGATTGGCGTCGTCAGTGGTTGCCAAGACCACACCTTCGGGATCCACAACCCAGGAAAGCCCGCCGCAGTTCGCCTTGTCCCCCACTGGGCACCAAAGGTTCGAGGATAGGCAATAGGCCCCGGAACAAACCGCAGCGGCCTGCCCGCCCGCCAGCCACTTGGACTGGGTGCCGTGGGGGGTGGCTCGGGGGACGCAGAGCAAGTCGGCGCGGGCCGATGCATAGTGGCGAGCCCATTCGAAGAACCACATCTCGGTACAGATCTGCACACCGATGCGCAGGCCCAGGGCCCGCGCCAGGTCGAAATTCTTCGCCCCCCGGTCGTACCAGCGATGCTCCCAGTAACCCTCCTCGTCGGGCAGGTAGTACTTTTCATGGATACCGACGGCACCCGCTGCCGCCGTCCAAAGATAGGCCTGGTTCCGGCGGCTGCCATTGCGCCGCACAATCGGGCGGGTTCCCATCACGGCGGTCGCGCCCAGGTCCGACAGGCGCTCGATATAGTTTTCGTGTTGCGCCACCGCCGCCGTCCATTTGGCCCCGTCGGGACTCGGGTCCGCTGCCAGCCATTCCGCCAGGCTCATTTCCGGGAGCAGAACAAAATCACTTGCTTCCTGCCGCAAATGGTCTCCCAAGGCAGCGAGGCAGGCATCAAGGTAGCCGTCTCGCGGGTCAATTTGACAAACGGTGACTCTCATCATCCCTCCGCTGGACTGTGGTTGGAATTCGGGCGGCGATTCGGCCAACAACCTGCCCGAGGAAAGATCAAAGGGAAAGCCTCATCCCATCACCGGCGAGGTAGGCTCCGCGGACATTCCCAAGGCTGCCCCAAGGTTGCCCCAGTGTTGGCGTGGCGAGAGCTGGCCCCTCAAAAAGTCGAGATGCATGGCCGGAAACTTCAAAGAGAGGAAAAAGCGCCCACAAAAATGCCCGCCGCGACCCTTAGGCCGCCTTTAGGCCTCCAGCTCGATGCGGTCCATGTCGTCATCGGAAAAGCCGAAGTGGTGACCGATTTCGTGGATCAGCACATGACGGACCACATGGGCTAGGTCCTCGCCGCTCTCGCACCAGTAATCCAAAATGGGTCGGCGGTAGAGGTAGATCAGATCGGTCTCGGGCATACCCTCCATAACGGACTTGCGGGTCAGGTCCACGCCCTTATAGAGCCCCAGAAGATCGAAGGGGGATTCACAGTCCAGCTCTTCCATAACCTCATCATCGGGAAAATCGGTCACTTGAATGACCACGTCGCCAAGAACCCGGCGCAATTCCGATGGAATATAGGCAAAGGCCTCGCGGGCCATGGCTTCCAATTCGCTAATTTTGGGAGGCGTCGAATAGCGCCCCACATCGTGTGACTGTGCCATGAATATAGCCTAACTTGCCTTGACCCTGACGCCAAGCATGTCAAGTTTACCTGACCCGACCTTGCCCAACCCTGAATCAGCGAGACCCCGATGACGGAAAGATTGACCGAGTCCGAAAGAGCCACTGCCCTAGCTGAACTGCCTGGCTGGACACCGCAAGAAGGACGAGACGCCATCGCC
The DNA here is from genome assembly GCA_039028695.1 of Pseudomonadota bacterium. Lineage (GTDB taxonomy): Bacteria > Pseudomonadota > Alphaproteobacteria > Kiloniellales > Kiloniellaceae > JANQKX01. The sequence continues at coordinate 51,982 of JBCCHN010000024.1, read as the reverse complement.
AAGTCCTTCAAATTCAAATCCTTCAACCAGGCCTGGGGCTTTATGAATCGCGTGGCCTTGGCAGCCGAAAAAATGGACCATCACCCTGAATGGTTCAATGTTTACAATAGGGTAGAAATTACGCTGACCACCCACGACTGCGACGGCCTGTCCCAAAAAGATCTAAAACTTGCACAAGCGATTGAACGCTTCGCCTCTTGAGACTTCGTAGGACAGATCCGTCTGTCTACAACGATTACTGCATGCGCATGGCGCCGTCGAGCCGGATGGTGTCCGCATTTATCATGACATTTTCAACAAGATGCATCACCAGGCCGGAAAACTCTGACGGGTGGCCGAAGCGATGGGGGAAGGGCACCTGGCCGGCCAGATTGTCTTGAACTTCCTGGGGCATGTTTAAAAGCAAGGGCGTGCCGATGAGGCCTGGTGCGATGGTCAGCACCCGGATACCCGACTTGGCGAACTCGCGCGCCGCCGGCAACATCATGCCCTTGATCCCCGCCTTTGAGGCTGCATAGGCAGCTTGGCCCAACTGGCCCTCGTCGGCAGCGATGGACGAGGTGGAAATGATCACTCCCCGCTCACCATCTTCCAGCCCATCCACGCTCAACATGTCGGCCGCCGCCAAGCGAAGCAGGTTGAAGCTGCCGATCAGATTGACCCGAATCACATGCTCGAAGTCAGCCAAGGCCATGGGGCCGTTCCGCCCCACGATGCGTTTGGCCGGCGCGATCCCCGCGCAATTGACCAATACCCGGCACGGGCCATGGGCTTCGCGGGCCTGAGCAACGGCCGCCTCGGCCGCTTCCGCCGATGCCACATCGCACACCAAGCCCAGGGCACCGATTTCCTTGGCTGTCGCCGCGACGGTCTCCTCGCCCACGTCCAACAGCGTCACCTTGGCGCCTGCTTTGGCCAATGCTTGACCTGTCGCGGCGCCCAAACCCGAGGCGCCGCCGGTTACGATGGCAGCCAATCCGTCTACATTCATGGTATTTGCTCTTTCTGTTGCCGTTATCTTTTGCCCGTGTTCCGCCGAACCCCAGGCCGTCGGCTCTATATCAAATGTGCCATGGCGTGGCGAGCCACAATGAGAGACCTTTTACGGTGCCTGGGGCGATTTACTGGCTGGGGTCGTCGCAGCCTGAGCGCCGCGTATGGTTTCCCGATGGGCGATATAGAGGGCCGATCCGGCGATGATGGCAGCCCCGACCCAAGTCCAGATGTCCACGGACTCATCAAAAAAGACGTAGCCCAAAACGGCGACAAAGGGCAGTCGGGCATAGTCGAAGGGCATGACGGCCGAGGCATCGGCCTTAACGTAGGCCCTTGTGAGGGCCATATGGGCGATCATGGCAAACAGCCCCAGCAGCGCGGTGCTCGCCCAAACCTCCCAGGACGGCCAGCGCCACACAAAAAGAGCCGGCACCAGCGACAAGGGCGTCATGAAGAGGTTCATGTAGAGTACAATGGTGTTTGGGTTTTCCGTACGGGAAAGGGTTTTTACAATCAACACCGATACCGCCATGAAAACCGCGGCGATGATGGGCAGGGACGTGGCCGCGGTCACCTCCGCAAATCCCGGTCGCAGGATCACCAGCATGCCGACAAAGCCCATGATCGTGGCTGCCCACCGGCGGGGCCCCACCTTCTCGGACAAAAAAAGCGCCGCCCCGGCGGTCACAAACAGGGGCAGGGTAAAATTTAAGGCCACCGCCTCACCCAGGGGTACCAAGGTGACGGCGGCAAACCAGAGGGTCATGGCGGTCAGGCCGATCACCGAACGCCCTATGTGAAGCCCCAGGCGCTCGGTCTGAAAGCCCGCCCGGCCCACCCGCAAAAGCCAAGGCAGCATAAAAACCAGAGCAAAAAAGTTTCTCAAAAACGCAATTTGCAAGGCATCCAGCTCACTGGCGGCATGGCGCACCAGCGCATTCATCATCGCGAAAAAAAATGCCGCCGTGGTCATCAGCAAGGCGCCCTGCACAAAGGCGGGCAGAGCTCTTCGCCCGGACGGCGACGACGATGGCTGAGATGGGGGCTGAGATGGGGGCGAAAATCGGGGCATCTGGGCGACAGTCTAGTGTTACCCGTTTCCCATCACCACCCTCAAGGACGCAAGGCAGGTCTGCGCAAAACGGCCGGCGATAGACAGCCTCAATGAGGGTTCGGCGAGAAGACCGCGAGGCAAGCCTTGCCCTATTGGCGCCGGCTCCAAGCTTCGCCATACTATGATTGAAATCTCATTTGCGCGGCCGACCTCGCAGGCCGCCCCGTCGGAGGACCCCCAATGAGCGAGCCCCTGTGGCAACCTTCCCCGCAACACATGGCCGAGACCCGTCTCGCGGCCTTTCTGGCCTTTATAAAACAAGAGCACGGCTTGAACTTCCAGGGCTATGACGACCTCTATACCTGGTCGATCGACAAGATGGAGGATTTCTGGCCGGCCGTGTGGCGCTTTTGCGGGGTGATTGCGCAAAAAGATCCGACCAAGGTGCTCGTCGACGGGGATAAGATGCCCGGCGCTCAGTTCTTCCCCGATGCTCAGATCAACTTCGCCGAAAACCTGCTGCGCCGTCGGGATGACGGGGATGCGCTGGTTTTTTGGGGTGAAGATAAGGTGCAGCGCCGCCTCAGCCATCGCGCGCTTTACGACGGCGTCTCCCAAATGGCGGGCGTCCTAAAGGCCCTGGGAGTAGCCCCCGGGGATCGGGTTGCCGGCTTCATGCCCAATATGCCCGAGACCATCATCGCCATGCTGGCCACTGCCGCCATTGGGGGGGTTTGGTCGTCCTGCTCGCCAGATTTCGGCAAGCAAGGCGTACTCGATCGCTTTGGCCAAATCGAGCCCAAGGTGCTGTTTTGCCCCGACGGCTACTATTACAACGGCAAGGCCCTTAATTCGGTGGAGCGGGTGGCTGCCGTTGCCGACGAGCTGCCCAGCCTGCGCCAGGTCATTGTCACGCCCTACCTCCACCAAAAGCCGGACATTTCCCTCATCGACAAGGGAATCCTCTGGGCCGATGCGATCGCCAACCGCCCCGCCGGCGAGATCGAATTTGAGGCTCGGGCCTTTAACGATCCTCTCTATATCATGTTTTCTTCCGGCACGACGGGAAAGCCCAAATGCATTGTCCACGGCATCGGCGGCACCCTGGTCCAACATCTCAAGGAGCATCAGCTCATCTGTGACGTGCGCCCCGGCGACCGGGTTTTTTATTTCACCACCTGTGGCTGGATGATGTGGAACTGGCTGGTCTCGGGTCTGGCCAGCGGCGCCACGCTCTTACTCTATGATGGTTCGCCCTTTTTCCCCGACGGCAACATCCTCTTCGATTTTGCCGAGGCCGAAAAAGCCACCCTTTTCGGCACCTCGGCCAAATACATCGATGCCTTGGGCAAGGCAGGCCTGGCACCCATCAACAGCCACGACCTAGCCCCCTTACGCACCGTCGCCTCCACCGGCTCGCCCCTGGCCCCCGAAGGATTTGATACCATCTACAAAAAAGTCAAAAGCGACGTGTGCCTGGCTTCTATCGCTGGCGGCACCGATATTATCGGCTTGTTTCTCGGGGGTAATCCGCTCGGGCCTGTTTGGCGGGGGGAAATCCAGGCACGCAGCCTCGCCATGGCAGTCGAGGTGTTCGACGAGAATGGTCAGGCAGTGCTTGGCGAAAAAGGCGAATTGGTCTGCACCAAACCCTTCCCCTCCATGCCCATCGGCTTTTGGAATGATCCGGACGGATCCCGCTATCATGGTGCTTACTTCGATACCTATCCCAACATTTGGCACCACGGGGATTTCATCTCCATCACCGAACACGGTGGGGCCATCATCTATGGTCGCTCCGATGCCACTCTCAATCCGGGGGGCGTGCGAATCGGCACCGCGGAAATCTACCGGCAGGTGGAGCGGCTGCCCCAAGTAGAAGAGTCCCTGGTCATCGGACAGGATTGGGAGGGGGATGTACGTGTCGTCCTCTTTGTGAAAATGCGTGAGGGAAATCAACTGGATGATGATCTAGTCGCCACCATCAAGAGCCAGATCCGCACCGGCTGTACGCCCCGCCACGTGCCGGCCAAGGTGGTTCAGGTCGCCGACATCCCGCGCACAAAAAGCGGCAAGATCGTCGAGCTGGCCGTCCGCGATATCGTCCATGGCCGGCCCATCAAGAACAAGGAAGCTCTGGCCAATCCGGACGCTCTGGCCCTTTACAAAGATCTGCCCGAATTGGCCAGTTGAACCCAAGCTCGCGCATTAAAAAGGTCTCATCCAATGCCCTCTGCCTCGCCTCAATACAGCGGCCGCTGCCTCTGCGGGGCGGTCCATTACCAAATCGATGGGCCCCTTGACGATCCCCACGCCTGTCATTGCGGCATGTGCCTGCGCCAAAGCGGTCACTTTGTCGCTGGCGCCGGCGCGCGCCGGGCGGACCTCACCGTTATCGGTGAGGGGGAGCTGGCCTGGTATCAATCCTCGGACTTTGCCCGCCGGGGGTTCTGTCGACGCTGTGGCTCCATCCTCTTTTGGGATGACGACAGCGACCGCATCGGCCTCAACATGGGCAGTTTGGACCAGCCCACCGGCCTCAAGCTGGAGCGCCACATCTTCGTGGAAGATAAACCCGATTACTACGAGATCACCGACGGCCTGCCCCAGTTCATCGGTGGTAGCCAGCCGGCGGAAAAATAGTAAGGAGAAAAGATAAAAAAAGATCTCAGTAGCCCGTCACACCGGCACCCTGCCAAGAAAATTGGTTTCTCGGCATTTTCGGTATGAGACTTAGGTGTCTAAGAGATTGGCTTCTTTAACAGCAAAAAATTCAGGCCATTGAGCACGCGATAGGTCTCGGCGAACTGATTTTGAAAAATGACCGGCTCTAAAGCGGAATCCTTTTCCTTCAGTTCTTGAAAAATTTTGCCTAGAGAACGTGTGCCATCGGTATGCCTAACTATCAATTCAGCCAATCGTGGTAAGGGTAAACGTAATTTCAATCCTGTTAGGTTTGTAGTGACGAAACCGCTCTTGCGTAAAGTAGATGCTAAGCTGACCCCGAAATTTTCCATATCCTCAATTGGTCTAAAAAGCGGGACAATGTTCCAATAATCTTCGGAACCGCGCTCGGAAAGATCTGCAACGCTCCGCTCTTTCGCCGTTGTCACATAGAACACATGGGTCTTTATATTCCCCGCCAAGCGTTCGGCGAAGGCCGCCTGTTGGGGCCAGGTCAGCTTCTCCATCTTTTTCCACAAAACAGGATCTTTGATATAGGTCGCTGGGTCATAACGGGCCGGCTCGATAAAGCCCGCGATGGTCAAACCTGCCCCCGCGACCAGATCAAAGACCTCTTCCACGGAAAAAGCCCTGTCTTGACTATGCAAGAGAAGATCCACCAATTCGGCGTCGCTGCGCTGGTGATCGCCGACGAAGGGATTGCGCTTTAGCCAATTGCTCTCGGGCAAAAGATCAAGCAACCTGCGTGTCATCTCAACTTGCTCTTTTAAACTGTCCCCTTTTTTAATCTGACGCAGGAGTGCCTGGGTTTCATAGACGCCGCGCCGGCCCAAAGGAGCATAGAGCATCAGCCCCATACCGCCTTCCTTAGCCAGCAGGGACCTCAATGACGTCAGGCCCGCGAGCGGATCCGGCAGGTGGTGCAACACCCCGCAACAGTCGATGTAATCGAAAGGCCCCTCACATTCCGGCGGCGGGTCAAGTAAGGAACCGGTTAAAAATGTAATGTTTTTCAACCCTCTAGCCTTAGCCCTTGCTTCGGCAATCCGGCGTGAGGCCGTCGACAAATCCAAATAGGTCACCCGACCGGCGGTGCCGGCATCGGCCAGCTGCTGGGCCAGCATGATGGTTGCATCTCCCGTGCCGCCGCCGCCTACCAGCGCTCGAAAGCCTTGGGCGAAATCACGGCGCCCGGCAAAGAGATAGTGATTAACTTCGGGCAAATTGCTCGGCGACCCAAGGATCAAACGGCGCCGTTCATCCGCTGGATCTCGAGCTGGATAGGGATAAGCCTCGTATTGATCCCGCAGCAGATCGGTCATTGTTGCGCCGAGGCCGCTGCCCCCATGGTCAAAACCATCTTGCCCTTGGACTTACGGTCCAAAAGAAAGCGGATGGCTTCGCCCGCTTGCTCGATGGAGTGGCTATGGCTCACAAAAGGCTTCAGCTCGCCAGCCTGGAACCAGTCGAACAAGTCGTCGAATTCCGATTTCAGCCGGTGGGGTGCCTTTTTGCGATAGGAGCCCCAATAGATCCCCAGCGCCGCCACGTTTTTGACCAGCAGGTGATTGGCTGGAATTTGCTGCACCCGCCCACCGGCGAACCCGACGACCAGCAAGCGCCCTTCCCAAGCGATGGATCTGAGCGAGGCCTCAAAAACATCGCCCCCAATGGGGTCGAAGACCACATCAGCGCCCCGGCCCTCGGTAATATCCTTGACCCGCTCACGGATATCTTCTTGCCGGTAGTCGATCAGGTGATCCGCCCCATGGGCTTGAGCCAGAGCCAACTTTTCTGACCCCCCAGCGGTGGCAATGACCGTCGCTCCCATGGCCTTGCCGATCTCAACCGCCGCCAGACCGGTGCCCCCCGCCGCCCCGTGGACCAAAAGGATCTCGCCGAGCTGCAAACGCCCGTGCCAGGCAAGGGCGCCATGGGCCGTGCCATAGTTGATGGGAAAGCCCGCCGCCACCTCGTCCGTCATGCCATCGGGCAGCTTAAAGACATGCTCGTGGCGCACCGCCAGCTGCTCGGCAAAAGCGCCGTAGTCCGGCAGGGCCATGACCCGCTCACCCACCTGAAATCCCTCGACACCCGGCCCCAGGGCCAAAACCCGGCCCACGGCCTCAAAGCCCGGCACGAAAGGGGGTTCGGGTTTTTCCTGATATTTTCCCTTGATGATCAGGGAGTCGGCAAAATTCAGCCCAGCCGCCGCCACCTCAATCAAGACTTCGCCCGGTCCCGGCTCAGGGGTCGGCAGGTCAGCGATCACCAAGTCTTCAGGCGCCCCCAGGTTTTGGCAGAGTACGGCCCGCATCCCTCATCGACCTCTAGAAAGGACAGTCCGCGGCGATGTGAAGCTCGCCCACCAAGGTGCCCGCCCGGTTATGAAGTTGAGGCTCAAGCACGCCACTAAGCTTCTTCGCCTCGTCTGGCCCGATGACTTGAAAATGCTGTAAGGCGCGCGTCATCAAGAGTTCGGCTGCCCGGGTTGCCCCATCATCTACCTTAATGGCAATGCCCACACCGAACTCTGGCAAGGCGCCGCAAAAGAAACCCTCGGCGCCGGTTTTCACAATCGCCCTTTCCCCCAGCACCTCCATCACCTGCGTGCAATACCGCTCACTGCCCGCCACCATGAAAGGCGCCGCCGCCTGGGCCTGGCGTAGGCGTTCAATGGCTGCCTGCCGGCTCTCGGGCTGATCCGAGGGATCGGCAAAACGGGCCATGGCCAAGGCAATATGACCCAGTGGAATACCGATGACCGGAATGCCGCAGCCGTCGATTCCCTTGGGGGCAGCGCCCAGGTCGAGCCCGGTCATCATCTCCAATACACCCAAGATCCGCTGTTGAACCGGATGTTCCAATTTGATGTAGCCCTTGGGATCGATATCCAAATGCCGGGCGAGGGTCAAAAATCCTGCATGCTTACCCGAGCAATTGTTATGAAGGCGGCTCGGTTCTTCTCCACTCTGAACCAGGGCGAGCATTGAGGGCTCGTGATAGGGCAGATGGGCGCCGCATTCCAGGTCCTCCTCACTGCACCCGATTTTTTTTAGCCAACGCCCCACTGTTTCAACATGGGCGGGCTCGCCGCCATGACTGGCGCAGGCGATGGCCAGCTCTTCATCGGTCAGGTCATAGGCCGCTGCCGCGCCGCTCTCCACCAGGGCGATGGCTTGAAGGGATTTAATGGCCGATCGGGCATAAACCGGGCGGCCCACCTGACCTTGCGCAACCAAAAGGTTCCCCAAGGTGTCGCACATGGCCACCGAAGCCCGATGGCAGGATTCGACCATATCACCGCGGGTCACCTCCACCAGCAAGGGATTGGCCGGGCGCTCCGGCGGGCTGCTTTGGCTTTCGTTCTCCATAACCGTCACCGCGTTCAAATTGGTCCAAGGACCCGTAGGATCGAAGATTGCAACTTGCCTCGCGGCAAGCCCCTGTGCAAGGTTTTGCACCCGTTCGGGCCTGGTAATTTTTGGCTGAGGAATCGAAGAGAACCGCGATGCGAGGATATTTTGCCATTGGAGCCGAGGGCATTTCAAAACCTATGAATCTCGGTAATTTACTGCGCTCGGCCCATGCCTTTGGGGCCAGTTTCTTTTTCACCATCAATCCCTCTTTCGATGCCAAGGAGGTGGGATTGTCAGACACCTCGGCCGCCGCCGGGCACCTGCCCCTTTATACCTATGATGACCCCTTGTCCCTTCAGCTGCCCCGTGGCTGCGCCTTGGTGGGTGTGGAGTTCACCGAGGAGGCTGTCGAGTTACCGAGCTTTTTTCATCCTCAGGCGGCAGCCTATGTTTTGGGCCCGGAACGGGGAAGCCTTTCGGAATCCCTCATGGCGCGCTGCGATCATCTGGTCAAAATCCCCATGAAATTCTGTGTCAATGTGGGCACCGCCGGGGCGATCTTGATGTATGACCGCCTGATTTCCCAGGGCCGCTTTGCCCGGCGGCCCACCAACCCCCGATCCGCGCCCGAGGCCCTGCCTGCCCATGTCAGCGGCGCTCAGATCATCCGGCGTAAAAAGACAACTCCAAGGGGCCCCTAACCCGCCCATTCGAAGCGCTATTCCATAAAACGGCCACAATCTGTGTAAAAATGTCTGTACCGGTAACGAGCCCCTTTGACATAAACCCCAAGCTCGGCCATTTATCCAAAGGAGGTGGCTTTATGATGCGCCTTTTTTGGGTCAGCCCGTTGCTCCTTAAGACCCTCTCTTGTTCGCCAACACATCACAGAGACCTTTCGGTTTAATCATGCACTTCAAATCCATCCTCGGCATTTTCTATTCCGCCAGTCGCGCCTTGGCCTCCCTAGCCGCCCTCATGGCGACGGCTTTGCTCCTATCTGCGCCCGTCTCCGCGCAGGGTATCGAACGCCTGGGCGATTTTGGCGATTGGAGCGCCTTTAAATTTTTCGAAGACGGCAACCCGGCCTGTTACATGGCCAGCCAGCCCATCAAGGACGAAGGTGATTATACCCGGCGCGGCGATATCTACGCTTTGGTGACCCATCGGCCTGCCGAAAGCCGCCGTGACGAGGTCAGCTTCGTGGCCGGCTATGACTTCAAATCCGACAGCACCGTCGAGGTGACCATCGGCTCCTTGAAAAAGCAGCTCTTCACCCAGGGTGATTCCGCCTGGGCCGCCGATAAGGAAACCGACGGCGAGCTGGTGAAAGCCATGATTCGCGGCAGCCGCATGATCGTCAAGGGCACCTCGAGCCGCGGCACAGGCACCGTCGACACCTATTCCCTGAGCGGCTTCACCAAGGCCCACCGCGCCATCGGCGACGCCTGTCAGTAAGGCTCACACGCAGATAGATAAACTTGCCCTTGGGCGCAATCCGCCTTATCTAGAGGCGATCATGAGTCAATTTGCAGCCGCTTTTGCGCCCCCAAGTGATCTTGGCGACGGCAAGAACCTGATCGGCCTTTCCCGCGAGGAGTTGATTGCCGAAATGGCGGCGCTTGGGGAAAAGCCCTTTCGGGCCAATCAGCTTTGGCACTGGGTCTACCACCGCGGCGAGACCGATTTTGCCGCCATGACCACGCTCTCCAAGGCCTTTCGCAGCCGATTGGCTGATTCCCATCGCATCGGCCGGCCCGAAGTCGTTGAGAAGCACGAATCCCATGACGGTACCATTAAGTGGCTGCTCAGCTTCGCCGACGGCAATCAGGCCGAAACGGTCTATATCCCGGAAGTCGACCGGGGCACCCTCTGCGTTTCCAGTCAGGTGGGATGCACGCTGTCCTGCCGCTTTTGCCATACGGGCACCCAGCGCCTGGTGCGCAACCTGGCCCCGGCCGAGATTGTCGGCCAGGTCATGCTGGCCCGGGACCATTTGGGGGAATGGCCCGCTTCCTCCATCGATCGCAAGATCACCAATGTGGTGATGATGGGCATGGGCGAGCCCCTTTATAACTACGAAAACGTGGCCCATGCGCTGAAGATCATGATGGACAACGAGGGCATCGCCCTCTCCAAGCGAAAAATCACCCTGTCCACAGCCGGGGTGGTCCCGCAGATGAACCGCTGCGGCGCCGAATTGGGCGTGAATCTGGCCGTTTCCCTGCACGCCACCACCGACGAGCTGCGCACCCGTATCATGCCGATCAACAACAAGTATTCCCTTGAGCAGTTGATGGAAGCCTGCCGTACTTATCCCGGCATCAACAACGCCCGGCGCATCACCTTCGAATACGTGATGCTCAAAGATGTCAATGACAGCCCCGCCCACGCCAAGGCCCTGGTAAAGCTGCTGGAGGGCATCCCGTCCAAAATTAACCTCATCCCCTTTAATCCCTGGCCGGGCAGCTTCTTCGAATGCTCGGACCGTCCCGCGATCGAAAAGTTCGCCAACATCATCAATGCAGCCGGCCTCCCCGCGCCCGTGCGCGAAACCCGGGGCGAGGACATCCTGGCCGCCTGCGGCCAACTCAAATCCACATCGGAGCGGGCCCGCAAGAGGCACATCTCCGCCGCCACGCAATAATTTTTTCGGGGCCTAGCCCCGTAGGGAGCAAACTGCCGCCAACCCGCCCGTGGAGCGGCGCTCATTTAAGGGCAATTACCAACAGTCATCACACCGAAAGTCCTGCTTAAGGTTTTTTTTGATAGGTCTAGGTGTAGGTCGTGCAAAAATAACCGATTTCGCGCCACTCGCATCCCAGCGCGACGCCAGATAGTCGGCGCGGCCTGATCGAGACTAAAAAAATCCAATGAATTTTTCGGTCAATCAACGCAGTATGCGCTGAACCGCCGTTGCCAGTTCATTTATGGAGAAGGGTTTTTTCAACAATGGGGCATACTGCATGTTCTTGGACCCAGACCTAATGGCATCTTCCGCGTAACCAGACATGTAAAGGATGGGAAGATCGGGTCTTTCCGCACGCAGTTTATCGCCAAGCTGTCCGCCTGAAATGCCTTCGGGCAGCACCACATCTGTCACGAGGAGATCAATAAATTCATGATCAGTCAGGCCCTCAAGAACTTCTTTGCCATCCCGGCAAGCACTCACTGAGTATCCAAGCGAGCTGAGCGTCCGCACGATGACATCACGCACTTCCGGATTGTCCTCGACGACCAAAATGGACCGCATGGATTTAGCCGAATGGGCAGGCTTACGTTCCGGCTTATGGTCTACATTTCCTGTCGACCTGGGAAAGTACATTTTCACTGACGTACCTTGGCCCAACCTGCTCTCGATGCTCAGGTGTCCGGCTGATTGCTTCATAAATCCAAAAACCATGCTGAGGCCCAGGCCGGATCCGTGCCCAACTTCCTTGGTGGAATAGAAGGGCTCAATGGCGCGCACAACCTCGTCCTCTTGCATGCCGGTGCCGTCGTCCCGAATCTCAACCACAACATAGTCACCCGGAATGACTTCGATATGCTGCGCCGCGTAGGCTTCATCCAGGGCGGTGTTTGACGTTTCGATGTAAAGATTGCCGCCATCGGGCATTGCATCGCGGGAATTCATCACGAGATTGAGGATTGCATTCTCCAGCTGACCCACATCGGCAAAGCAGAGCCACTGATCCGGGGCTGAGACTAAACTGATTTCGATCGTCTCTCCCAGGGTGCTCTGCAGCATGCTGAGCATGGCCTGCATGTGCGCCTTGAGATCGATTGCTTCCGGGTTGAGGGCCTGTTTGCGGGAAAACGAGAGGAGGCGTTGCGTCAGCTCAGCACCCCGTTCCGACGCAGAGACAATATTCTTAAGTCTTGCATCCGTTGGCCCAAATGTTCTTTCAAGGAGTTCGGCATTGCCGAGGATAACAGCGAGGAGATTATTGAAGTCGTGTGCGACACCTCCGGTCAGCTGCCCAAGGGATTGGAGCCGCTGCATATGACTGAGCTCTTCAGCAAGGCGTGCCCGTTCGTTTTCCGATTCAACAATATCGGTGATATCGGAAAATGTGACGATCCGACCATTGCCGTTTGCCCGCGCGCTACCGACAGATTGTACCCAACGCCCCGACGGCAGTTTGTAGACCAGATTCATCAACCCCGGACTTTCCGGGTTGCGCCGAAATGCATTGAGTTTGGCCAGTTCTTCGAAGCTGAAGTCACCCCGTCGCTCAAAGAACGCGAGCATCACATCGTGGCGAACCCCGAGCCGGCTAATCTCTTCAGGAAGTTCTACAATGTCCGCGAATTTGGCGTTTGTTAGGATGGATTTTCGCTCGGAGAAACGTCCCCCGCCAAACACAACAAGGCCTTGACCCATGCCTTCGATCAATTCGTCAAGCAAGGCATTAGTTTCGGCGAGATGGTCGGCTTTTGCACGCAGTTCATCCTCCACTTGCCGCTGATGGGTGACATCCATGCCGACACCGACGATGTTTCCTTTTTGATTGACCGCGGACACGAACACAGCCTTGTGAAAGACAACGTGGCGGACATCGCCCTCCGGGGTCCCGAAACCCACATTACATACCGTTGAGCCCCCTGTCCTCAGGAGTTCATAATCGTCAATCGGCTGGGATTCATAGAGAACGCGCATCTTCTCGCGATCAATTTTTTGACCAACGATATCCTCCCGGCGCGACCCGCTCAGCTGAGCAAAGGCTGAATTGCAGCCCAGTAGGTCACTTCTCCCCTCCTTATAGAACACTGGCGCGGGGATGGCTTCGATCATGGTCTCCAATAATCTGCTTTGGTCTTCAAAGGCAGCACTGGCACGATGCTGGTCCGTAATGTCATTGAGCGTAACAATTGACCCTGAAGCCTTACTTTGATCGTAGGTAAAAGGAGAGTGGCAGGCCCGATAAACTCTTTGGTCACCATTTTCGTCCCGCAGCTTTATCTCTCGCGATTGACGGCTATCATCTGACAAAGCCGCGACGAGCGAATCGTCTAGTCCTGTGATCTCCTTAAGGGTCGCAACTTCAGTACCAACGACCCCACTGGCCGGCATGCCGAGGACAACAGACATCGCCCTATTGCAAGCAAGAACCTCTCCATCGGTGCTGTAGGCAATGGTTGGAATTGGCACCGAATCGAACAATAGCGAATGCAGTTCTGTCTTATTGTGCACGAGTTTAGGTAAGCCGCCGGCGTTTTTATGTCTAAAGAATCGAATTTTATCAGCCTTGCCCGCGCCGTTCAAATGCCACCGCTCAAATGCCTTGACCTAACCAGCCTGCTCCAGGGCTAATTGGTAAGAGGGACAAAGCCGGCATCTAATAACAGACACTGTACCCGGCGAAATGGCCCAAAGCGTAACTTGGTTGCTGCTGTTTTGGGCTAAAAGTTAAAGTCCTTGCTAGCGGCACTCTGACGTTTGGCGATGAGGGATTCCCGCGCCCGCCTTGGCGCGGGTCTTGCCGCCATCAAGCTTTTGCCTATACTCCGCGCGGCTTGCCGGCAGTGAGGATACTGGGGCGGCGGCAATTGGGGATGGGAGCAAGCTTTATGAGCGACATCAAAAAAGTGGTCCTTGCCTATTCGGGTGGCCTGGACACCTCCGTGATTTTGAAATGGCTGCAGACCACCTACAACTGCGAGGTCGTGACCTTTACCGCCGACCTGGGCCAGGGCGAGGAGCTGGAGCCCGCGCGCAAAAAGGCCGAGATGTTCGGCATTAAGGAAATCTACATCGAGGACCTGCGCGAGGACTTTGTCGCTAACTACGTCTTTCCCATGTTCCGCGCCAATTCCCTCTATGAGGGGGTCTATTTGCTGGGCACCTCCATCGCCCGCCCCCTGATCGCCAAGCGTCAGATCGAGATCGCCGCCGAAACCGGGGCCGATGCCGTCTGCCACGGCGCGACCGGCAAGGGCAACGACCAGGTGCGTTTCGAATTGGGCTATTACGCCCTCAACCCGGACATCAAGGTGATCGCCCCTTGGCGGGAATGGGACCTGACCTCGCGCACCCGCCTGATCGAATTCGCCGAGCAGCACCAGATCCCCATCGCCAAGGACAAGCGGGGCGAAGCGCCCTTCTCCGTGGACGCCAACCTCCTGCATATCTCCGCCGAGGGTAAGGAGATGGAGGACCCCTGGACCGCACCAGGCGAGCACGTCTATTCCCGCAGCGTCTCCCCGGAAGCAGCCCCGGACCAGCCCACGGAAATCGAGGTTACCTTTGAAAAGGGCGATGCGGTCGCCATTGATGGCCAGGCACTCTCGCCCGCCGCCCTGCTTACCAAACTCAACCAACTGGGCGGAGACAACGGCATCGGCCGTCTGGACCTCGTGGAAAACCGTTTTGTCGGCATGAAAAGCCGAGGGATCTACGAGACCCCCGGCGGCACTGTCCTGCTGGCCGCCCACCGGACCATGGAGTCCCTAACCCTGGACAGGGGCGCCTCCCACCTGAAAGACGAGCTCATGCCCCGCTATGCCGAGCTCATCTACAACGGCTTTTGGTTTTCGCCCGAACGGGAAATGCTGCAAGCCCTCATCGACAAAAGCCAGGAACGGGTAAACGGCACCGTCCGTTTGAAACTCTACAAGGGCAATGTGATCGTCACCGGCCGCAAATCCGACGACTCTCTCTATTCCCTTTCTCACGTCACATTCGAGGAAGACTCCGTCTACGATCAGCGCGACGCTCAAGGCTTCATCAAGCTCAACGCGCTGCGTTTGCGCCTATTGAACCGGCGTGGCCGGAACTAGAGATTTTGGCTAGGGGCACGGCATGACCGAATTCGATCCCTTCGCAAAACTGGTTTTTGCCAACAATGCCTATCGGGCCAGTCCGTCCGGCGCGAGCCATCGGGTTCTTAACCCGGCCAGCCTCGCCCATGAAGGCACGATCGCGCTGTGCGACCCCTCTGAAGTGGAGGACGTGCTGGCAGGCGCCAAGGCCGCCCAGGTACAATGGGCCAAATTGGACGAGAAATCCCGGGCCAAGCACCTGCATGAACTGGCCAATTCCATCGAGCAGTCGGATTTCGACCCGGTTGCCAAGCTCATGGTGCTGGAAATGGGCAAGCCCTATCCTGAGGCGACCGGCGAGCTGGCCAACTGCGCACCCATCTTTCGCTACTATGCGGAAATGGCCCGGGATCAGGCCGGCCTCCTGCCCGGCACGACGCAAGCCGGCTCCTTTCAATTCGCCAAGTACTTCCCCTATGGGGTGAGCGGGCACATCATGCCCTTCAACTTTCCCATCATCATCATGTGCTGGACCGTCGCCGCCTCCCTAGCGGCTGGCAATGCCTGCGTGGTGAAGCCGGCGGAGGCCACCAGCCTCTGCACCCTGAAATTTATGGAGCATTTTCGCACCCTGCCCCCCGGCCTGGTGAACTGCGTCACCGGCGGGGCCGCAACCGGCGAGGCTCTGGTCCGCTCCACCACCACCAAGGCCGTCGCTTTTACCGGCAGTGTGGAAACAGGCCGCAAGATCGCCGTGGCCTGCGCGGAACAGATGAAGCCGGCGGTGATCGAGGCCGGCGGCAGCGATCCCATGATCATTACCGACAAAGCGCCCCTTGAGGTGGCCATCTCCGGCTGCGCCATGTCGGCCTTTCACCTCTCCGGACAGATCTGTGTCTCCTCCGAGCGCTTTTTTGTCCATGAGGCCGTGCACGACCGCTTCGTGGAAGGCCTGACGGAGATGGCTCGAAACTTGCGCATCGGGCCCGGCTTGGAAGAAAGCGAGATCGGCCCTCTGGTTAGCGAGGCGGCCCGGAGCAAGGTGATCCGCCTGGTGGAAGACGCCCGGTCCAAGGGCGCCAGGGTGATTTGTGGCGGCCGCATCCCGCCACAGCACAACACTGGTTGGTACTACGAGCCCACCGTCCTAACGGGTGTCACCCCGGACATGGCGGTGATGCGCGAAGAGGCTTTCGGCCCACTGGCCTCCATAGCCAAGGTCAAAAGCCTGGAAGAAGCAATCGCCCTAGCCAACGATAGCCCCTTCGGCTTGGGCGCCTCGGTCTTCACAAGCGATATGGACCAAGCCATGACCGCCTATCACGGCCTGGAGGCCGGCATGGTCTGGGTCAACAATCCCCTGATCGACAACGATGCGCTGCCCTTCGGCGGCTGGAAGATGTCGGGCCTGGGCCGCGAGATGGGCCGCCAAGGTCTGGATGCCTTTCGCCAATCCAAAATGGGGGTCATCGACGCCAAACCGGAAATCCAGGACTGGTGGTATCCCTATCCCCGCGATTGGTTCTACAAAGGCCAGGGCAGAAAATTTTAGGCCTCGCCCGACTGGCAAAAGTCGGATGATCGATGAAGAGAACCCTCACCGATTTATCTCTATTGGCGGCTCTCGTTCACTCTCGATGGAAGCATCATCGCTTAGTTTCTCGGGAATTTTTCTAAAGGGAAATTCGAGCGAAAGGGTGAAATTCGAAAAGGGGCCAAAGGGAATAGGCCTTCGAATTTTCCTTATTCGACCTTTTCCAGCACTTTTCCATACTTGGAATGGTCGTGATAAACCAGCATGGCCGAGATGTCTTTTTTCTCGATCATGGCCACCACACCGACGCCATGGGCCAAAAAGCGATATTGGGTATCCTTGACCGAGGCAGGCCCCACTTCGCCCTGATAGGTCGTTTTGATCAAAGCCGCCTGATAACTGCCGGCCGGTACTGTCACCTCATATACTCCCACATAATCATAGATCACATTCAGCGTGCCTTTGTGGGTGACGTCCTTTGTGTCTGTCAGGTCATAGACCTTAACGTCGATCTTGAAACTCTTGCTGTCGCCGGGTGATAGCCCGGGAATAAAGGCAGGCTCGGCCGGAGCAAATCGCGAAACGATCCCCTTTTTTGTATTTTGCTCGGCGACGACCAAAATATTGCCGTCCTTATCCCGCGTCAGATAGTCGATTGAGGCCTCTCCCTGCTCCAGTCGCCCGGTCGCGCCAAATTCGTCCTTTTTGATCTTCTCGAAGGTTTCTTTTTGAGATTTGCCTTTTTGATCCCCGCCGGTGAATGTGAAGGTCTCAGTGCGGCCTTTTTCAGGGAAAAGCGTGCTGCCCTCAACAGCAGGAGCTTCGGCTACAGCCTTACCCACAACGCCCGTTCCCAAAAATTTCTCAATTTCAGACCGGTCCGTCTGGGATAGCCCGGCAGCGTTTGCGCCCTGGTACAGGCTCCATCCACCCATGAGAAAGGCGCAAAACGCGATGCCAAGGAAAACCTGGCGGGATCTCCAAAACGTGTCCGAGGATCTCATGATCATCACCATAGACTCCTAAGTTACCCGAAAGACATGGACCTGATGGGTGATTTCCGGCTCGCTGTAGGGAAGAGAATGGAAGCTAGGCGTGGAATAGACTGGCGACCAGGCACCGTTGGTCCGAAGAGTCTCTACCGCTTGCGGGTATGCGCTGTCCTGCGCTGGATCATCCCGCAAGGAGAAAACGATCAATCCACCTGGCCGGCACACTCGAACGAGCTCCGCGAAACTGTTGGGTGGCGCGTGACCTGGCGTAATGCACCCGCAGGACAAAACCGAGGCAAAGGCATCGTCCCGAAAATCCAGAGTCTCGCCCAAAACCATCCTTTGCAAGTGATCGTAGAGCTCCTTATCGCGCGCCACCGCCAACATGCCCTCGGAAAAATCGATGCCCGTAAAGGACCCATAGCCCGCCAGCACCAAAGCCTCGGTCTGGTGCCCCCCACCGCAGCCCGCATCCAGGATTGGTGCGGCGTCCAGAGGCACGAAACGGGCAAAAACAGTCGCCAAGTGACCGGGAAGCCGATAGCCGGCAGAGCAAAGGTCGGGCTCGTAATTTCGCGCCCAATCGTCATAAGCCGCTTCGGCCTCCGCTGCAGACTGGACTTGGTATGACCGCCCGACACTATGACCTGACATAGGTTCCTCCGGCAAAAGCTAAACTTTTTAGCGCCCTATTCTTCAGCCTGTTCTCGACGCGATCTGGCCCACTCGACCGTCAAAGGCTCGCCTTGGGACACGACATGGGTCCACGGCAGGCGCGGACGTCGCGTCCCGACGCCCTTTTCATCGTGAAACTTGGGCCGATTGGGATCGTCGGTCCATTCCATTTTGCCAGACAAACGCTCGATGTCGACCCGCGGAATGGTGGGTATCGTCGATCTCGCCTTTCGAGGCCAGCTCGTAGTCCTCATGCACGGTCAAATGGGGCGTGTCCTTCTCGAAAAAGGACCGCGTCACCGCATGTTTCTTTGCCTTGTCTTGGACGGAGCTTGCCAGCCCAATGACGATGACGTCCGCTCGATCCTGAAAGAACTCGAAAACACGGGCATGGATGCGCATCACGCCTGACGCCTATACACAGATAAAAACCAGATCATTTTGCGTGACATTATAGAAGGCTCGGCCCTGGTGGGCACCGTGAGTGTAAATTCCGTGATCATCCTCGTGGAAATTTAAGGCAGCGGGGATTGTCTGGACCGCCGGTGGTCCCCTTATGGAAATTTTCACATTCAATAAAATTCTATTAAATCGGGGTTTGTGAATTTACCCAATTTCAAGCAATCCTAATGGAAACTTGATCGGAGGTTAAATGTGGACCCTTCCCTAGTACGGATGATGACCCGCTATATGGCTTGGGCAGATGACTTGGTGCTCAATATTGCCTCGGCTTTAGGGCCTGAAGAGTTAGAGACGGATCGGGAGACACTATTCGGCTCGATTAGCGGCACCTTCGATCACATACTCCTCATTGAGGAGGTTTTTCAGGCCCATCTTGAAGGCCGCAGCCATACTCACAGCTCGAGGCACAGAAACACCACTCGGCCGTTTGACATTGTTGCGACCGAGCTTCGAGCAATGGATCTCTTCTATGTGAAATTCGCAGATTCCCAATCTGAGACCGAACTGGATGAAGTGGTGAATTTTACCTACGTGGGCGGCGGCGATGGGTCCATGACCAAGGGCGAAATCTTGATCCACCTGGTCAACCACGCGACCTATCATCGGGGCTTTATCAGCACTTTATTGCATCCCTTCAAACTCGAAAGCCGTGCCAATGACTTCTCTGTCTTTCTTCGCGACGCTTGGCCGGACATTAAGAGTGAAATGGGATAGATTCTGGCGCAAGAAAACCGCTGTACAGAACGGGCTCGCGTTAGGGCCTTTAAAATAGGCCTTTTTGCATCAGCGAAATGATCGAACCCCGGGGAGATAAGTATCACGTCCCCAAAACTTTGGAATTGTTTTGCCAAGATTGTCTGGTCAGCGTCCGCCAAATTGGAAGCCATCGGTAGTTCCGGTACGTTTTGGCGGAGTGATTCTACAATTCATCGGGTTGCAGACACTGTTTCGCCATCAATAAAGCAGACCTGGCACCCTATGCCATCAAGCGCACAGACCTTGTTCTTTTTTATTCGTATATTCGGAATTTACGTTTTTCAAATCTCCTGAAAAAAGACCTAACGCCCTTCTCCCGAGACTGTCAGCATCGTGGGATTGTCATAGAGACTGGCTAGATGGTCTAGTCTAACTCCGGCGTCTGATTAAGTCGGGCAATCACATCGTCCAATTGCTCAAGTGTCTGGTATTCGATAACCAACTGGCCGCTCTCCCCCCCTTTCGAGGGGTTTACCAGGACCTTAAGCCCCAAAACGCTCGATAAATCCCGCTCCAAAGCCAAGGTATCCGCATCCTTGGCCGGCAGGGAAGCCGCGGGCGTTTTGCTCGAGGAGGTATCATTGCCAGACGATCTGGATCCGCCGGCGCCCAGATCGATGTTTTGATCGGGACCTGCCTTGCCCTGGGCCCTGGCCTCGGTTTCTCGAACGGTCAAGCCCTTTGATACCACCTCTTGGGCCAAAGTCTCGGGATCTTCGGCACTAAGGAGGGCTCGGGCATGGCCGGCTGACAGCTCTCCCTTTTCCAGGAGCAGCTTGACGCTGGCCGGCAAAGCCAGCAATCGCAGAGTGTTGGCTATGTGACTACGCGACTTACCAATTGCCTTCGCCAAATCTGCCTGAGTGTGCTGAAACTCCTCCATAAGGCGACGATAGCCCATGGCCTCTTCCAAGGCTGAGAGGTCCTGACGTTGGACATTTTCCAAGAGGGCGATTTCAAGGGATTTTTGGTCTGTCAGATCCTTGATCACCACCGGCACATTGTGAAGCTGGGCCTTTTGAGCGGCCCGCCAGCGCCGTTCACCGGCGATGATCTCAAACTCGGTCAGTTTTTGCGGATGACGGCGCACCAGGATGGGCTGCAGGATGCCGTTTTCACGAATAGAAGCGGACAGTTCCTCTAAGGCCTCATCATCAAAATGCTGGCGAGGCTGGAACGGATTGGGATGCAGGTGTTCAAGCGGAACCAACTTGCTGCCGCCGCTTTCCGCTGCGGCGCCCTCTTCTTCCGAATCGCCGAATAATGCCGCTAAGCCGCGCCCCAGGTTGGTTCGTTTTTCCGACTGCGGTGAACTAGAGGAATCAGCCATGAAATTCACTTTCGTCAAGAGAGCGCCGTTTAGTCGGGTGCTCATTAAAAGGGTGCCAGGACGATGGAAGGCCGCAGACCGGTGCTTTGGCCGACGACAAGAAACTAAGATGCCAGCGCATCTGCTGGCCCGATAGTGCGCTCGCGCCGCAGGATCTCGCGGGCAAGCTTGATGTAGGCCTGCGCACCGGCACAACGCATGTCGTAAAGCAAGACGGGCTTTCCATGGGACGGCGCTTCTGAAACCCGCACATTGCGCGGAATGACCGTCTCATAGACCAGGTCCCCCAGATGGGCCCGCACATCGGCCTCAACCATCTGGCACAAGTTGTTGCGCCGATCGAACATGGTCAGGACGACGCCTTGCAGATCGAGACGGGGATTTAAGGACCGGCGGACCCGCTCGATGGTGCGCAACAAATGGGACAACCCCTCCAAGGCATAAAATTCGGTCTGAAGCGGCACCAAGATAGCATCGGCGGCAACCAGGGCATTGAGTGTCAAAAGACCCAAGGCCGGTGGGCAATCAATCAAGACGAAGTCAAAGCCCGCCCCTAAGGAATCCAGAGCCTTTTTTAGGCGAAATTCCCGCTGGGGCTTGTCGATCAATTCGATCTCCGCACCCGAAAGCTCTACTCCCGAGGGCACGATGGACATGCCGGGCACGGGGGTTTGGACCACACAGTCGGACAGGTCATGCTCTACGAAAAGCGCTTCGTAAATCCCATGCTGCCTCTTTTCCGGTGGCACACCCAAACCGGTGGAAGCATTACCCTGAGGATCCAGATCAATGATCAGGACTTGCTTTTGGCAGGCTGCCAGGGCTGTGGCCAAGTTGACCGTCGTGGTGGTCTTGCCCACGCCGCCCTTTTGGTTGGCAACAGCCAATATGCGCGGCGTCCCTTTGGATTCGGAAGCGGCGGATTCGGCACCGCCTTCAATAGACTGCAATGTCACGGTTATGGTTCCCTAACGCCTTGACCGGGCTCGCTTTATTCTGTCGGCGACCGGAGTTCTACCTGAAGGATCGTGCCAGTGGGATCCGTTGCGCTCTTATGGCGCTTAACGGTAAAGTCCCATACCTTTTGCGAGTCGGTCAATTCCTGATCGACGCCTTTGCCCTTTAAAAAGAGCCCCCGAACTGGCGCCAGCCCACGCGGCGCCTGGAAAAACCGTTCCCCATATTCCAGCAGTTTAGGAAGAGGCGCCAAGGCGCGGGCGGACACCACATCGACTGGAAAGGTCTCGACCCCCTCAATGCGGCAATTGTGAATCCGCACCGGCGCTTCGGTGGCGCGTGCCACCTCTTGGAGGAAGGCGCATTTCCGGCCGTCCGATTCCACAAGGTGGATTTCCTCGACCAAAGCCGTCGGCCCGCCGCCCGCTATGGCGAGCACCATACCAGGAAACCCCGCGCCGGATCCCAGATCAATGATGACAGAGGGTCCGCGATCCGGACCGCTTGGCAAGTAAGGCAGAAGCTGCACGGAATCCAAAAAGTGGCGACGCCAAAGGTCCTGCAAAGATTTAGGGCTGACTAGATTGATCGCCCGGTTCCATTTGGTCAAAAGATCTCGATAAATGATCAGGCGATCTAATGTTTCACGTGAAACATTGACGGCGCGGGAAAAGCCCTCAGAGGTCATCATCGTGGGCTTACTGCTGCCTCCCAAAGACATCGCACGGTCATCACCAGGCCATCTCCAGGTCATCCAAAATCACGCTGAATGTTTCACGTGAAACATTTCCATCAACCCGCTTCGACCACCCGAGACCCATCATCATGGTTAACCGTCGTATCTGACCTTTTCACAAACCGCAACAACGCGGTCACCGCGGCCGGCGTCACGCCGCGTAGACGGGCCGCACCCCCAAGCGTTCTCGGGCGCCCAGACGCCAGGGCCTGACGCGCTTCCCCCGACAAGCTAGGCACCGATGAGTAGTCCAAATCCGCCGGTAATTTCAGCGCCTCATCGCGCCGAAAAGCCCGGATATCCGCGGCCTGCCGCTCGAGATACCCTCCGTATCCCGCCTCAATCTCCACCTGGGCCGCGATCCCCGACTCCATTTGGGCCAGCTCCGGCCAAAGCCGCGCCAGATCCCCAAAATGGATGTCTGGATAGCGCAACAGATCATAACCGCTGCGCCATTGACCATCCTGATTAACCTTAAAGCCATGCCGTAAAAGCGCGGTCGGTGACGCGGATAAATCCCGGAGCATCGCCTCGGCCCGCGCCAGGGCCGCCGCCTTCGCAGCAAAGGCCCGCGTCCGCTCCGTCCCCACGCAACCCCACTTCTCGCCCAATGGCGTGAGCCGTTGATCCGCATTGTCGGCGCGCAAGTGCAAGCGGAACTCGGCCCGCGAGGTAAACATGCGATAGGGCTCTCCAACACCCCGGGAAATGAGATCATCGATCATCACACCGATGTAGCCTTCAGCACGATCTACAGCGCAAATTTCACCTTCGTTTTCAATATCTTGAAGGTCGACCCCTTGAGGACCAGCGCAAACCCGGGCCGCATTAACACCCGCCATTAACCCTTGGGCGCCGGCTTCTTCATAACCGGTAGTGCCGTTGATTTGACCCGCCAAAAAGAGGCCGGGAATATTCCGCACCTCCAGCGCCGCCGTTAACTCCCGCGGGTCCACATGGTCATACTCAATCGCATAACCCGGTTGCAGAATGCGCGCCCTCTCCAAACCGGGAATCTCCCGCAAGAAGGCTTCCTGCACCGCCTCGGGCAAGGACGTGGAAATCCCATTGGGATAAACCGTGGGGTCGTTCAGGCCCTCCGGCTCCAAAAAGATCTGATGCCGCGAGCGATCCGGAAATCGCACCACCTTGTCCTCGATAGAGGGACAATAGCGCGGCCCTACCCCATCGATTTGCCCCGAGTAAATTGGAGAACGGTGGAGGTTCTCCGCAATGATCTCGTGAGCCCTTTGACTGGTATGGGTGATATGGCAGGATACCTGCGGCTGAGGAATGCTTGTCGTCAGCGTGGAAAACGGCTGGGGCGGTCTATCGCCAATCTGCTCTTCAAGGGCCGAATAGTCGATGGTTCTGCCATCCAATCGCGCCGGAGTGCCGGTTTTAAGCCGTGCCAACGCAAGGCCGGCGGCCGCCAATCTCTCCGATAGCCCGGTTGCCGGCGCATCTCCCATGCGGCCCGCCGGGATTTGTACCTCACCACGATGGATCACCCCGTTCAAGAAGGTGCCTGTCGTCAGGACCACCGCCCCCGCGCTCACCGCATCGCCGCTCGCTGTGATAACCCCAGAACAGCGACCGTTTTTAACAATCAGATCAACGACAGCCCCTTCCAAAATCCGCAAGCCTGTTGTCTCGAGAAGGAGATCCTGCACGGCTTGCCGATAAAGGGCGCGGTCCGCCTGGGCCCGAGGACCGCGGACGGCCGGTCCTTTGCTTCGGTTGAGAACACGGAACTGAATGCCGGCTCGGTCAATGGCCTTACCCATGAGGCCGTCAAGCGCATCAATCTCGCGAACCAAATGCCCTTTGCCCAAGCCGCCGATTGCCGGGTTACAGGACATGACCCCGATCGAATCAAATCTATGAGTCACCAAGACCGTATGTGCGCCCATGCGCGCCGCAGCAGCCGCGGCTTCGCAACCCGCGTGGCCGCCGCCAACAACGATCACGTCCATATTTTGGATCTTCACCATCACGCTTCTCTGAAACTTGCTGGTGACGGGCCGCACCAGAATGAAATGCCGGAAAAACGGCAAGTAACCAGCCGCTCTATACCTCGGAAGCCAGCAGAAGGTCAATCAAATGGCAGTCTTTGCCCCACTGTCACTTCCCAATGCAAAAGTCCCGAAAAATGATGTCCAGTAGATCTTCCACATCGTTTTGACCGGTGATACGGCCCAAGGCACGCTGCGCCAAGCGGAGGTCTTCAGCCATTAACTCGGGCGCTCCGGCTTGCCTCGCGCGAGACAGTGCATCCACACAATCGCATAAGGCTTGACGATGCCGGGCTCTGGTCAATGCCGGTGCCGAATTTGAGACAGCAAATCGATCTATGATGATTTCTTGCAGGTTTGACAGCAATACCGATAGCCCCTCTCCGGTTTTCGCAGAAACAAAGAAACGACCAAGCGCCGAATCCATCACCCTCTCATCAAGACCTTCGTCCATTAGGGCCCGTCCCGGAGCCAACAGATCCGATTTGTTCAGAACCACAATGCATCGCCGATCCAGGCCTCCCAGACCCGAGATCTGCCGTGGAATTTCCGCATGAGATGCGTCGCAGAGAACCAAAACCAAGTCCGCCATAGCCGCTTGATCCCGCGCCCGGCGAATTCCCTCCTGCTCGATCATGGAAAAAGAGGGGTCTTGCTGCTCGTCCTTAGACCGAATACCAGCGGTATCGGCCAAGGTGACCGCATATCCCGCAAGATCTAAGTGAACTTCTACCACGTCACGCGTGGTGCCGGCCGCATCGGATACAATCGCCACATCCCTCTGCGCCATCGCATTCAGCAACGAGGATTTGCCCGCATTCGGCGGCCCTATGATCGCGACCTTTATTCCAGATCGTACCCGTTCCAGGCCGGCGCCTTTCTCAAGAAAGGACGCTATTTCCGACGATAAGGTATCAATTTGGTCCATGATCTCCGTCCAAAGACCCGCCGGCAGATCCTCGTCGGGAAAGTCGATCCAAGCTTCAATATGAGCCAGGGTTCGGAGCAACAATTCACGCCAAGTTTCAGTTTGTTTGGAGAGCGCTCCGCCCATCTGACGCACAGCCAGCCGGCGCTGCGCCTCGGTTTCCGCATCGATTAGATCCGCCAGACCTTCCACTTCCGATAAATCGAGTTTGCCATTATCAAAAGCCCGCCGCGTGAATTCGCCCGCCTCCGCCGTCCGCAAGCTCGGATGGGCGTCCAAAATAGAAAGCACCCTATCAACCACGGCTCTTCCACCGTGAAGATGAAATTCAGCCATGTCCTGACCGGTGAAGCTGCCGGGGCCAGGATTCCATAGGACCAATGCGACATCGACGACCTCACCGTCTGATGGATCGTATATCTTCTTCAAACTGGCCTTTTTAGCCTGGGGTAGGTCTTGAACCAAGAGCTCTTGGATCACGGAAGCCACTGCGGGCCCTGACAGACGAACAATTGCTATGGCCGCGCGACCTGGGGCCGTGGATAAGGCATAAATTGTATCGCTGTCTTTGTGCACGGGAGCCTCCACGGCTAAAGCTCGGGGCCGCTGACTTGCGCGCCGGAAAGATGGTCAGGACGCCTTTTCCGGGCCACCAATTGACCATACCACCAGCCATCTCACTTAATGTAGACTATTTAAAACGGACCGTTCTGTCTCTTTTTTACATATTTATTATTTAATTTCAATCATTTAATCACTTTTCGACTGAGAAGATGCTTGCGACATTTGTGACCAAAAGACCTTTTGCAGTTGATCAAGGCCTTGCAGGCCCATGGGCATCCAGGTTTTCATGAGTTGCTCGGCGTCCATGGTCCCAATGTTGGTCTGAAGTCGCTCTTGCAGCTCCTCCACCAATTTAGCCTGCATGGGCGCCACGTCGGGCAAACCGAAGAACTCCCTTGCTTCGGATGGTGTGCAATCGATATCAATTGTAACTTTCATCGTCCGCCGTTCTCCTTCCTTGCCGCTTTTCGGTTCTCGATATCGCCACCTGGTCCAATTGACAATTAAATTAGTCGAGTTACGAAAATTAGTGGAGCCAAACCCGCCCAGAGTCGATAAAGATTCGCTTCGGTTCGAAAACTGGCCCTGAAAGCCCGCAAAAAGCTCATCGTCGAATCGATAAGGTCCATGCGGACAACGGGCATCATTTTATCGGAAAGTCCATCCCGTGACCCCAACCAATCCGACGCTTGCCAACCGACTGGGTTCTGAAACCAGTCCTTATCTCTTGCAACATAAAGACAATCCCGTTGCCTGGCAGCCGTGGGATCAGGACGCCCTCAAAGCAGCCAAGACCGAAGGCAAACCCATTTTGCTCTCCATCGGCTATGCAGCCTGCCATTGGTGCCACGTGATGGCCCATGAATCCTTTGAAAATGACGAGATTGCCGCCACCATGAACCGCCTTTTCGTCAACATCAAGGTGGATCGGGAAGAGCGCTTGGACCTGGACACGATCTACCAGTCCGCATTGGCTTTGATCGGCGAACAAGGGGGATGGCCCCTTACCATGTTTTTGACCCCAGACGGCGAACCCTTTTGGGGTGGTACCTATTTCCCCCCGGCGCCCCGTTTCGGCCGGCCTGGGTTCCCGCAGGTTTTGGAGCAGCTTTCCACCATTTACCACCAAGAACCTGAGAAGGTTGCCAATAATGTGAAGGCCCTGTCGAAGGCCCTATCACGGCTGTCTAAAAACCAGGCTGCCGATGCCATCACATCCGATCAAATCGACCAGGTCAGCGCCCATCTGGCGCAAAACTTCGATCCCACGGATGGGGGCATCGGCCAAGCCCCAAAATTTCCCCAGTGCGGCCTATTGCTCTTGCTGTGGCGCACTTGGAAGCGCAGTGGCAATCAACCATGCCGCAACGTTGTGGAGCTCACCCTCAAAAAGATGTGTCAGGGTGGGATTTATGATCATCTCGGAGGCGGATTTGCTCGCTATGCCGTGGATCGCCACTGGTTGGTGCCTCACTTCGAAAAAATGCTCTATGACAATGCCCAACTCATTCAATGCCTGACCTGGGCTTGGCTAGACACCCACAACGACCTTTATGAACAGCGGATCCGGGAAACCATCCAATGGCTCAAACGAGAGATGATGGCCCTTGTCGCTCCGGATAGCGATGAAACGTGCGATGCCTTTGCCGCAAGCTTGGATGCGGACAGTGAGGGCCAAGAAGGAAAATTCTACGTCTGGAGCGAAGCGGAGGTGAACCGGGTCTTGGGGTCCGATGCGGAACTCTTCAAAGCAGCCTACGACGTAACGCCTCACGGCAACTGGGAAGGCGTGACCATTTTTAACCGAAGTCATGACCCGGACCTAAAGGATTCAGACCTCGAGGCACGGCTGGAAGAAGCCCGCAAACGCTTACTAGCTGCACGATCCAAACGGATCAGGCCGGGCTGGGACGACAAGGTTTTGGCCGATTGGAACAGCCTCATGATCGATGCATTGGCTACCGCGTCCGCCGTATTCGATGAGCCAGGTTGGCTCCAAATGGCTGAAAACGCTTTTTCTTTCATTCTAGACAAAATGATCTGTACAGATGAGCTACGGCATAGCTGGCGCCAAGGAACCCTAAAGCACAAGGCTCTTCTCGACGACTATGCCAATCTCTGCCAAGCGGCCCTTTCCTTACACGAAGTCACGGGAAAGGAAGCCTACCTCAAACAATGTCGGGACTGGGTAGGGGTCTTGGACCGGGACTACTGGGACCCGGCCGGAGACGGCTACTTCCTGACCAGCGATAGCGCCGAGGGCCTCATCGTCCGTACCAAGACATCCCACGACTCAGCCGTACCCAGCGGCAACGGGGTGATGCTGAGTGTTTTGGCGCGCCTCTTTTACCAGACCGGAGAGCCAGCCTACCTGGACCGTGCCGAATCACTTATGAAGGCCTTCTCAGGTGAACTCGCTCGCAACATCTTTCCTCTGGGGGCTTACCTGGCGGGATGCGACCTCCTCCTCAATGGAACCCAGATCGTGATCATCGGCACGCGAGGGCAGGCCGATTGCAACCGGCTTTTGAAGGTTATTTTCGATCACTGTACACCCAATCGTATCCTGCAAGTGATCGCCCCAGACGTGCCGCTGCCCGACGGCCATCCGGCACAGGGCAAGGCGCAAATCGACGGCGCCGCCACGCTTTACCTGTGCCAGGGCCAAAACTGCAGCCTGCCCATCACCGACGCAGACAAGCTGGCAAAAGTCTTAGCCGGGCCACACACCTAAGAGCTTGCGCCCCGAACCGGAAAGGATCCCATGCCCCAAATCACCGTCGACATTCCGCAAGGGCATTTCAGAATCTCCGAGCAAAACGGCATGATCGTCCGCACCACCTGGGGACGGGGTGAGAACGAGCCCACTCCCTTGCTGAATGAAGCGGCCAAACAGCTTCGCGACTACTTTGCCGGCAACCGCCGCGATTTCGACTTGCCCCTTCAGCCTCACGGGCCCGCCATGCATCAACAGGTATGGCAAGCCATGCTCGCCATCCCATTCGGGAAAACCCGTAGCTATGGGGACTTGGCGCAAGCCCTGAATACCTGCGCCAGGGCAGTGGGTGGAGCCTGCGGCGCCAATCCCATTCCCATCTTTATTCCCTGCCATCGGGTCTTGGCCGCCAATGGGGAAATCGGGGGATTCTCCGGCGGACAAGGCGTCGTAACCAAACGGGAATTGTTAGTTTTAGAAGGAGCCATCGCCGAACAGCTCTCCCTCATTTGAGGACTTCACACTTGGCTGTGGAACCCTTCACGGGCTAGTCTTTTGCAGACCAACCACAGATCCGCCCCCTCAGCTCAGGAGAAATCCGATGCCCGATATCACCATTACCGGCCCCGACGGAAATTTTGGCGCTTATATTGCTGTCCCCGAAATAAAACCAGCCCCAGCCATCATAGTCTCGCAGGAAATTTTCGGCGTCAACCAGGTGATGCGCGATGTCTGTGATTGGCTTGCAGAGGAAGGTTTCGTTGCCTGCTGCCCCGATTTGTTTTGGCGCATCGAGCCGGGCATACAAATCACTGACCAAAGCGATGAAGAATGGGCGCGGGCCTTTGAGCTATTCCAAGCCTTTGACGTAGATAAAGGAGTCGAAGACCTGAAGACCACCATAAGCCATTGCCGCGGACTGCCGGAATCAACCGGCAAGGTTGGCAGTATCGGCTACTGCTTGGGCGGTAAGTTGGCCTTTTTGATGGCAACCCGATCGGATGCCGACTGCAATGTAAGCTATTACGGCGTCGGACTGGATGAATTGGTGGGCGAAAAAGACCAGATCACAAAACCCTTGATGCTTCATGTTGCTGAAAAAGATGGGTTTTTCCCGGCTGAGGCGCAGGCCATCCTCTCCGCTGGATTATCCGGGCATCCCCAGGTCACCTACCATCTTTATGAAGGTCAGGACCATGCCTTTGCCCGACCAAAGGGCGCTCATTACAATCTTGAAGCCGCCGAACTCGCCAACGGCCGCAGCCGCGCCTTCCTGCGGGAGCACCTGTCATGAGCGCCAAAGCCGTCCGCATCCACCAGACTGGTGGTCCCGAGGTTCTGTCTTATGAAGAGGTAGAGGTCGGCAGCCCAGGGCCAGGGGAACTACGCCTTCGCCAGACCGCTGTGGGTCTAAACTACATCGACACCTATCATCGCACGGGCCTTTACCCGCTTCCTTCCTTGCCAATGGCGCTTGGATTGGAAGCCGCAGGCGTGGTTGAGGCGATCGGCGACGGAGTTGATCATCTTACCGAAGGTGACCGGGTAGCCTACGGCGCCGGCCCGCTGGGCGCCTATGCGAGCGATCGCCTGATGCCGGCCAACCGGGTGATCAAACTGCCGGACTCCATTTCCGACCAAACGGCAGCGGCCATGATGCTCCAAGGCATGACGGTGGAATACCTCATTCGCCGAACCTATCGGGTGCAACCGGGCGACACGGTATTGT
This sequence comes from Pseudomonadota bacterium, assembly GCA_039028695.1. Classification (GTDB taxonomy): domain Bacteria; phylum Pseudomonadota; class Alphaproteobacteria; order Kiloniellales; family Kiloniellaceae; genus JANQKX01. The sequence continues at coordinate 21,732 of JBCCHN010000024.1, read as the reverse complement.
TTCACGCTGCCGCTGGCGGTGTGGGGCTTGTTGCATGTCAGTGGCTAAAGGCCTTGGGTGCGACCATCATCGGCACGGTAGGATCGGCGGAGAAAGGCGAATTGGCTAAGGCCCACGGATGCCATCACATCATCAACTACCGCAACGAGGACTTCACCGCGCAAGTGCGCGAGATAACCGACGGCAAAGGGGTTCCCGTGGTTTATGATGGGGTTGGCCAGGACACGTTCCTGCCCTCATTGGATTGCCTCAGCCGGCGCGGGATGATGGTGACCTTCGGCAATGCCTCGGGTCCACCACCCGAGTTCAGTCCCGGGCTTCTGACCCAAAAAGGCTCTCTCTTCGTGACTCGGCCCACCTTGATGGATTACGTAGTGAGCGACGATGACCTCAAGAACAGCGCCGATGCCCTTTTAGAGGTGGTGGGAAGCGGCATGGTGCAAATCCGGGTCAATCAGACCTATCCCCTCTCCGACGTCGAGCAGGCCCATCGCGACTTGGAGGGCCGTAAGACCACCGGTTCCACGGTCCTCATTCCCTAAGGCTAAATCAGCCCCTCAGGCAGAATGAGCCAAAAAAAAGCCTCCGCGGATCCTATTTCCCCGGAGGCTTTTTCCTTTCAGGAGGAAGCAGGACTGTAACCTACTGATTCATCGCGTCGAAGAAATCCGCGTTGTTTTTGGAGTGTTTGAGCTTGTCGGTAAGAAACTCCATGGAATCGGTGACGCCCATGGGCATGAGGATGCGCCGCAAAACCCACATCTTGGAAAGGGTGCCTTTGTCGACCAATAGTTCTTCCTTCCGGGTGCCGGACTTGCCGATATCGATGGCAGGGAAAGTCCGCTTGTCCGCAAGTTTGCGATCCAGCACGATTTCTGAGTTACCGGTGCCCTTGAACTCTTCGAAGATCACCTCGTCCATACGGCTACCTGTATCGATCAAAGCAGTGGCAATGATGGTCAAAGAGCCACCTTCCTCAATATTCCGGGCGGCGCCGAAAAAGCGCTTGGGCCGTTGCAGGGCATTGGCATCCACGCCGCCGGTCAGAACCTTACCCGACGACGGCACCACAGTGTTATAGGCCCGGGCCAATCGGGTAATGGAATCCAACAGGATCACCACATCCTTTTTGTGCTCGACTAGGCGCTTAGCTTTTTCAATGACCATTTCGGCGATTTGCACATGCCGGCTGGCCGGTTCGTCAAAGGTAGAAGATACCACCTCGCCATTGACCGAGCGGTCCATGTCGGTGACCTCTTCCGGCCGTTCGTCGATCAGCAACACGATGAGGCGCACCTCGGGATGATTGTGGGCGATCGATTGGGCAATGTTTTGCAAAATCATGGTTTTGCCGGTCCGCGGCGGTGCCACGATCAGGGCCCGCTGCCCCTTCCCGATGGGTGCGGTCAGATCGATCACACGCGGGGTCAGATCCTTGGTGGTCGGATCTTCCACCTCAAGGGTCAGTTTGTCCTCCGGATAAAGCGGCGTCAGATTGTCGAAATTGATTCGGTGACGGGAGTTTTCCGGCGGATCAAAATTAATCTGGCTGACTTTCAGCAGGGCAAAATAGCGCTCCCCATCCTTGGGCGAGCGAATTTGCCCTTCCACGGTGTCGCCAGTCCGCAAGCCAAAGCGTCGAACCTGGCTCGGGCTCACATAGATGTCATCGGGGCCGGCCAGATAGTTGGATTCCGGAGATCGTAAAAAGCCAAAACCGTCCTGCAAAATTTCCAAGACACCCGAGCCGTAAATCGGCTGATCGTTCTCGGCTAGATGTTTGAGGATGGCGAACATCATATCCTGCTTACGCAGTGTGCTCGCATTCTCGATTTCCAACTCTTCCGCAAAAGCCAGAAGATCTGCGGGGGTTTTAGCTTTCAATTCCTGAAGGTTCATGGGCGAGATGCCTGCTCAATTCGAATTTATGGGGGAAGTTAAATGGTCAAAATGGCGCAAGGAACCGGCTTTGCCTAGCCACACCGGGTGCCGAAAGGCACAACGGTTTCGGTTTCAACCTTTGCCAAAAAGGATCACCAGAAAGAAAGGATTGCTTCACAGCCTATCCGGGGCCGGTTACTAGAGTCTTAACCATGTTGAACGGAGATTGCCGCGCCGGATGGCGCCGCCTTGGATATGCCCTTGTCGATATAGCATGAATTTCACGAAGTCAAGGGCCTGACACGCCCATCGAAAAGGATAAAACAAAGCAAAAGATCAAATCCCAAATCATGAGATACCCTGTTTCCCAAAGCTCGATATATCTTTTATTCAAAAGGGCTTAACGATGACAATCACCACAATTCCAATCATTAAAAGTGTCGGTACTTCATTCATGATTCGAAAAAAGCGACCGCTATAGCGGTTTTGATCCACCGCAAACTGACGTCGCCACCGCGCAAAGGCCGCATGAATAACTTGCATTCCCACCAGCAACAGCAGCTTGGCGTGGAGCCACGGCTCCAACCAAGCCCCCAAATCCGCCGCCATGGCCAATCCCGCCAGCCAGGCCACGATCATGGCCGGGTTGATGATGAGCCGAAGCAAACGGCGCTCCATGACCTTAAAGGTCTCCGACAAAGGCGAATGGGCTTCCGCTTCACTGTGATAAACATAAAGGCGCGGCAAATAGAGCATTCCGGCCATCCAGGAAATGACCGCAATGATATGCAGGGCCTTCACCCACAGATAGGCTTCTCCCAAAAATCCGGTCACCCTGGCTAATTCCTTGCTTGATGAAGCTAAGCTTACAATACACCTGAACCTGTCGATCCAGTAGACAACAGATTGCTTGGCTCGGACAAATGCCTACCCCTTCTTAGAAATAAACCCAGCTGTCGGTCTTCATGGAATCCCGTACCAAACAGGCCAAACCGTTTATAAAGGGCTCGGCTGTATCCACGGTTGGAACACGAAGGTAAAGGGGCACGCCGCTCGATCTGGCCAATTCGCCATACTCAATATCCAATTCCACCAACGTTTCCGAGTGCTCAGAAACAAAGGCAATAGGACACACCACAAGCGGGCGACCGTCCCGGCCGGCCCGTTCAATTTCTTCCTCGGTAGAAGGCCCGATCCATTCCAGAGGTCCGACGCGGCTTTGATAACAGACAACATAGTCGAGGTCTTCTTGTGCCAATAAATCGGTCACTGCCAGGGAGGTTTGCTCCACTTGCTCTTGATAGGGATCGCCCCGCTCGATGACTTTCTTGGGCAAGCCATGAGCCGAAAACAAAAGGCGGGGGATCCCAGCTTGAGCAGCTTCTTTCAAGCGCGGCGCGATTAACTCAGCAATCGATGAAACAAAACCTTCTTCGGTGGGATAACAACAGATCGCCCATGTGGGCACCTTAAGCCCAGTTCGGAGGGCCATCTTTTTCCAATTGGCTAACGAGGATGCAGTCGTCGTGGTCGAATACTGCGGATACAAGGGCAAGAGAACCACATGATCTGGATCGAACGCCTGGACATCCTCAACCGTTTCCTCTGCAAAGGGATGCCAGTAGCGCATTGCAATAAAGACCTTGAATTCTTGGGCCTGGAGATTTTCCCCGTTTCCGGGCCGATTCAACTTATCCTGCAAGGCCTCAGCTTGAGCTTGAGTATTGGGTAACAGTGGCGATCCACCGCCGAGGTTTTGGTAAATTTCCCGCGCAATAGGCGCACGCCGCTTTGATATCACTTTGGCCAACAACCATCGAAACGGCCAGGGTAATCCAATGATGGCTTTATCGTTGAAAAGATTGAACAAGAATCCCTCAACGGCAGAGGGCCCGTCTGGGCCGCCCAAATTGAGCAAAACAACGGCAACTTTTTTCGCGGCTGCGCTCATCTCAGAAAATAACCCTATCAGCCCCGGACAAAGCGTAACAGATTTTCAACATGGGATGGCGGGGTCTGAGGAACGATGCCATGTCCCAAATTGAAAATGAAAGGACTGCCTTCCATACCCTCAAGCAGATCGGTCGTCGCCTTTTCCAAAGCAGATCCGCCACTTACTAAAACCAGAGGATCCAGATTACCCTGCAAGACTGCTTTGCCCTTGAGGTGTCGCCCTACCCAGTCAAGCGGTAGACTACTATCCAAGCTCAGGGCTTCGACCTCATGGCAATCGGCAAAAACCTCGTAGGAAGGACCAATCCCCTTCGGGAAGAGAATGATTGGTACCTTGGGGTGTTCCGCTTTAACACGGGCAATGATCTTGAGCACCGGTTCGAAACACCACTCGAGAATTTGCGCTGCCGGCCAAGCACCGGCCCACGAATCAAATAACTGTAATACCTCGGCGCCCTGCTTGATCTGGCGCAAAAGATACTGACTGGTTGCCTCGACCAGGAGCTCGATCAACCGGGCAAAAAGGTCCGGCTTTTGATAGGCCCAGAGTTTTGCCGTGGCAAAATCTCGCGAAGAACCTCCCTCGATCATATAGCTGGCAACCGTCCAAGGGGCACCTGCAAAACCGATCAACGCGGTCTGTTTGGGCAGCGTCCTGGTGAGCCCGGATAGGGTTTCGTAAACCGGCCCCAATCGATCGTGAAAGGAATCTAGGCTTAATTCCCCCAAATCCCGCGCCGGGTCCAAGGGTGTCAATTTCGGGCCCTGTCCTTCCTCGAACCATAGATTTTGGCCAAGGGCATAGGGAACAACCAAAATATCGGAAAACAAAATTGCCGCGTCGAAGCCAAAGCGTCGAATGGGTTGAAGGGTCACTTCTATGGCCAGATCAGGATTAAAGCAAAGATCCAAAAAGCTGCCGGCCTTCGACCGTGTAGCGCGATATTCGGGTAAATATCGGCCCGCTTGCCGCATGAGCCACAGGGGCGGTGGAAAAAGCGGCTCACCGGCAAGTGTTCTCAAAAAGCGTTTTTCTTCTTTCAGCAAACTTTTGGTTTCCCGTCTTTGGCTGGATGGTCCTGGAAAATGTGCTTGATCTGCGGTCGGCGCGTCAGGATATGGCAGACCCTGAAGATGCCGACAAGCCCTAGAATCATTGGCGGCGGGCCCGTTTCTTGCGAGTCATGTGTTTATCCTCAAGGCGGCATAAAACAAAAACTAAATCAAAAAAGTTGTTTAAATTAGATGGTTTTGTTGTTGGAGGGGGGAAAGATGGGGATGAATAATTTTTCAACAGAGTTCTCCAAAAACTCTTCGGAAACGAATCCTTTGGCCAGCCATGTGAACCTCTTGGTTCATAAAACTGGAAAAGGTGGGTAACCCGAGATGTCTAGGCCTGCGTGAATTGGTTGAAAAGGGTGCATAACTTGAATGAAAAAAGGAGCCTTGGTCCTTTTCATCGATATTCGCATCATCGGGATATGTCGGCATAACTGGACGAATAAGATTCGGTTTTAGTGGGAGCGAATTAGGCCTTAGCAGCAAAGCACCCCCTTTATCCCCAATACCAGAGAAAAACCCCCAATTCGTCCACAAAGCCTTTTTTCCACAATTTTTTTTTCGATCTTTGGGGCACAGGTGATAAAAGCAGCCATGAGGGTCTGACTTTCGGGTCAAGAAGGGTATTTCCGGCGCGGGGCGGCAAAATGACCAGTCATCATTTGCATTTGGTTTCTGATGCGACAGGCGAGACCATCAACTCGGTTGCGCGGGCCTGCTTGGTGCAGTTCGAAGGCGTTGAGCCAATTGAACATGTTTGGAGTCTCGTCCGCACCGGCGGACAAATGGAAAAGGTCCTCAAGGGAATCGAAGAAAATCCCGGAGCCGTGCTTTACACCATGGTCAATCATAAACTCCGCAATGAATTAATCGATGGATGCCGCCGGGTTGGCGTGCCCTGTATCCCCGTGCTCGATCCGGTCATGCACACCTTGGCCAACTATTTTGGCGTGGAAATGAGCGGCCAACCTGGCCTTCAGCACGCTCTGGATGCCGAATACTTCAATCGTATGGAGGCCATGAACTTCGCCTTGGCCCACGATGATGGCCAGCTTTTTTCCGATCTGGAGGCGGCAGATATTGTGGTTGTAGGGGTGTCCCGCACGTCGAAAACACCAACTTGCCTTTACCTCGCCAACCGGGGCATCAAGGCGGCCAATGTCCCGGTGGTGCCAGGTTGCCCCATCCCGGCCGAACTCCTGCAGTCTCGGCGTCCCTTGGTCGTGGGTCTGACTAAAGACCCGGAAAGCCTGGTCCAAATCCGGAAAAATCGTCTGCGCATGATTGCCGAGGCCGAGGATCAAACCGACTATGTGGACCTCGAATCGGTCCGTGAAGAGGTTTCCATGGCTCGCAAACTCTGTACTCAGCAGGGATGGCCTTTGATTGACGTGACCCGGCGCTCCATTGAGGAAACCGCCGCAACGATCATGAACCACTACACCCGCTATCAAGAAGGTTTGGACTGAGCTAAGGCGTCAAGTCCTAAAATTCCCTTGGATACCGCCAAAAACCCCACCCAAAAACCGACTCAGGATACTTCGCAAGATCCTGTCCAAAGTTCTGCCATCATCCTGGCGTCAGCCAGTTCCTCGCGAGCAGACCTATTGGCTCAGGCCGGCGTTGAGGTAATGCAAATGCCGGCCCAGGTGGATGAGTCGGAAATCAAGGCTTCGATGAAGGCGGAAGGCCAGTCAGCCAGCGATGTTGCAGAGGTTCTCGCCGAACTTAAGGCAATTCGGGTATCTCAGCTTTTCCCTGATGCATTGGTGATTGGTGCGGATCAGATGCTCACTTGTCAAAGCGAATGGTTCGATAAGCCGACGGATATGGACCATGCACAAGCCCATCTGCTGGCGCTGCAGGGGAAAAGTCATGACCTTATCACCTCAACTTGCCTGGCTCAGCAGGGCCGACGGATTTGGCATGATCAGGATAGGGCCACCCTTACCATGCGGACCCTCAGTCATTCCTTTATCAGCTTTTACCTAAATTTAGTGGGCGATAAGGCCTTGAATTCGGTCGGTGCCTACCAGATCGAGGGGATGGGTGCACAGCTCTTCAGTCAAGTTGATGGCGACTTTTTCACCATACGCGGCCTTTGTCTATTACCGCTTTTGGAAATGTTAAGGCGTCATGGTGTGGTTCCTCGATGAACGGTCCTCAGATCAAGAGTGGAATGGGAGATGTCTGTTGATTACGCTGGGTCTGACCGGATCTATCGGCATGGGGAAATCCGCTGCCGCCGTAGCGCTCAAGCGTTTAGGCGTGCCGGTTCACGATGCTGATGCTTGTGTGCACCGCTTGTTGGGTCGCGGCGGTGCTGCTGTTGATCCGATAGGGGCACTCTTTCCCGCTGCCCTTCGGGATGGACTGATCGACCGAGGCATTTTGGGATCCTTGGTCTTTGGCAAGCAAGAGGAATTGGCTCGGCTTGAAGCTGTTTTGCATCCCTTGGTGCGTCAGGCAACGCGGTCCTTTTTAAAGTGCCAGCAAAGGCACAGGCGCGCCCTGGTGGCTTTGGATATTCCCCTATTGTTCGAGACCGGCGGTGAGGCCTTGTGCGACTTTGTGATCGTGGTAACGGCTCCCCGATTTGTACAAGAGGGCCGCGTTTTCTCCCGTCCAGGCATGAGTCCTGAGCGATTAGAGCAGATAAGAGCCCGACAGATAGGGGAACTGGAAAAGCGTCGGCGGGCGGACTTTGTGGTTTCCACCGGCCTCAGCAAGGGGCACACTTACCGACGCCTTGCTACCATTGTCAGCCAGGTGAAGCGGCCCCAAGTTTATTATCCGCCTCAATTTTATCATCCGATGAGTTTATAATGCGGGAAATTGTACTCGATACGGAAACCACGGGCCTTGATCCCGCAGCCGGTCACCGGATCGTCGAGGTCGCCGGCCTGGAGTTGCTTCATCATATGCCCACAGGGCGAACCTTCCGGCGCTATATCAATCCGGAACGGGATATGCCCGAGGAAGCGGCCCGCATTCACGGGCTGACCATGGATTTTCTCGCGGATAAGCCGGTTTTTGCCGATATTGCGCAGGACTTCTTGGATTTTATCGGCCAAGCCAAACTGGTGATCCACAATGCCCAATTCGATTTGAAATTCCTGAACGCGGAATTAAAGCAGGTGGATATGCCCCTGATCGATTCCCTGCGTGCGATCGATACGGTGGCCTTGGCGCGGAAACGTTTTCCGGGCGCCCAGGTCAACCTGGACGCCTTGTGCCGACGTTTTGAAATCGACAACTCGGCCCGCAGCTATCACGGGGCCTTATTGGACTGTGAGTTATTGGCCGAGGTCTACCTGGAACTACGAGGCGGTCGCCAGCCCGGCCTTACCCTGGTGAGTGATCAGCCGCGCCAGGATACCGTTCTTGAGACTGGTAAGGCCCAAGCCCGAACGCCCCGGCCCCATGCACCAAGCGACGAGGAAAAAACTGCCCACGAACAGATGTTGGATCAGCTTTCCAAACCCATTTGGCGCCAATAGAAAAGGCAATCGGTTTAGGCTGAATCCTCGCTGGGGCTTTCCTCGGCCCCATTTTCTGTGGCCTCAGCGCTCTCATTTTGGCGATTTTTATAAAACTCGTAAAAGTCGATCGGATTGACCACCAAAGGCGGAAAGCCGCCATCCCGGGTGGCGCCGGCAATAATCGCCCTGGCAAAAGGAAACAGATGGCGAGGAGCTTCCACCATCAAGCTCAAGGTTTTTTCTTCCTCGGATAGGGACTCTGAAAGAGTGACAATTCCCGCATACTCTAGTTCCGTCAGAAAGGCCGAGGTTTCGCCCACTGTGGCTTCCGCCCTCAGGGACAAGGCCACCTCATAGGTCGTCTCATTGAGCGATACCGGCGTGACGTCGATGGCTATGTTTAGATCCGGCGCATTTTGAGTCATGGCCGCATAGATCGCAGGCGCATTGGGATTCTCGAAGGATAAGTCCTTGATATACTGCGTATTAATCACCATCGGGGGTGTTTTTTCTTGCTCGGCCATTTAACATCCTTTGGAGTGGGTTTGCTCGATAGTCTATGCGCGGGTTTTAAGGGGAAAGCTTGGGCCAGCTGAACTGGATTTCTTAGTTAGCGGGATCAGGCGGTTTGATGCAATAGGGTGCTCTCTCCCGAAATGGGGTCATACCGCACGATGCTCCCGTTCGGAACCTCGTGACCGGTCAGAGCGCGAATAAATCCCCAGTGACTGACGATCAGATGCTGGTCCCATGCGCTATCTTCGGCCATGCGCTGGCGAAAAATATCGCTCCGCCTTTGGATACCTTCATCAGTTTCTCCGCTCTCCGGCCACCAGGTCGTTGCCAAGCCGTCAAAGGAAAATGAAGGCCAACGAGCGTGGAGATTTTCCGCGGGAGACCCCACGTCACAGGCAAAAAAGGCACGCTCCCCAATCACCGGATCCACTCGAACGGGAAGATTCAAGCTGGCGGCGATGATCTCGGCGGTATGGAGAGTGCGCCAATAGGGACTGGCGATAACGTAGTTGAGACCTTCGTGGCCTTGAAGAATTTCGGCGGCCTGCCGGGCTTGTGCCTCACCCTTTTCAGTAAGGCCTGGATCGACGATCCCCGGATCCTCGCGGGTCACCGAGAAGTGGACGTTAAAGTGGGATTCGCCGTGGCGCACGAGGATCACTGGGCGAACCTCCGGGTCCAGATCCTATTGGTGCGCAAAATTATCATGGTATCCGCGGCGGCGACTTATCGCGGTCACTACCGGAATTGGATGGATCGTTGCCGGTGACATCCTCAAATTCTCCGTCAATTACCTTACCGCGACCCTTTTTAGGTTCCTTTCCCGGCGGCCAACCTCGATTGATGTGAACTTCCTCACCATCAACAAAGACCCTTTGTTTGCTGTCTTGATCCACCCGCGATGCCAAAAACCGCCGGAGGCCGTGACGCACGGCAGGCACAAACAACAATAAACCCAGGACATCCGTGACGAAGCCCGGGACCAGGAGCAAAAAAGCAGCCAGCAGTAAACAGACCCCGTTGAATAGCTCCTCGGCCGGCATTATTCCCTGATCCATCTGAGCGCGAGCCCGGGCCAAGGTGGCAAAGCCTTGAGCGCGCAACAAAATTGTGCCGGCCAGAGCGGTCAGCACGGTGATCAAAATCGTTGGCAAAACGCCGATTTGCTCACCAACTTGGATGAAAACGGCAATTTCCAAGAGGGGGAGGCCGATAAACAGGACCAATAAAAGGACGGCCATACTTGCTCTTTCCTCGGGGTTTCCTTATTTACATCACATAAGCGCCGATTTGGAAGAGAATCGGTCGATTTGGACTCGTTGACATATGAATGACGGCATCCCGTTTCTAGATATAATAATTATTGGCGCGGTGGCGGCCTTTCTGATTTTCCGGCTTCGCTCGGCACTCGGAAAGCGCACGGGTCATGAAAAACGGCCAGGACAGGATCCCTTCAAGCCTGCCCAGCAGGAGGGTGATGACGATAAGATCGTTCATCTTCCGGATCGTGGCAAGGCCCCGCCGTCCGAGGCTGAGCCAGCTGACGAGACCTTTGATGTTGGCGACGTGGTTCTGGATAATGCAGACGCTGACCTAAACTCGACCCTGACCAAGATAAAACTCGCCGACCGTAGTTTTGATCCTAATGAGTTTATCAATGGGGCGCGGATGGCCTTTGAGATGATTATCGCTGCCTTTGCCGCGGGTGACAGCAAGGCCCTTCGGCCCCTTCTCGCCAATGAGGTTTTTGATAATTTCGATCAAGCCATTCGTGATCGGGAAGAAAACGAACGCAACTTGGAAACCACCCTCATCGGCATTACCGACAGCCAAATCATTGATGCGGATCTGCAGCAAAAGACCGCCTTTGTGACCGTAAAATTCATCTCCGAGCAGGTCAACGTGACCCGCGATAAGGATGGCGAGGTGGTCGAGGGAGATCCAAGTCATGTGTCGCGCATTACCGATATCTGGACATTTGCCCGCAATACCCGCAGCCGCGATCCCAACTGGACCTTGGTGGCCACGGGCAGTGCCAATTGACATCTAGCGGTCTCGCTTTTTCTGAGGCCCGCCACGAGGGTCGGCTGATATGCGTGCCCTTTTAGGGACAAAAACCAATAAATCCTTCATTGTCGCGGCTTGTTTTCTGTTGGCGGGCTGTCCGCATGAACCGGCCGAACCGGCAGGCGTCAGCGATAAACCGGAAAATGCCGTATCTTCTGCGCAGACCCCGTCTGCGGACCCAACCCCGGTAGTGCTCCTAGAGCCTGTTCCGTTCGACGCCCTGCCCGGCTGGCACGAAGACCGGACGGCAGAAGTGCTGCCGGCGATCATGAAATCCTGCGCCAGACTTGTGGCTCAGCCGGCTGATCGCGGCGTTGGTCCGGATCAGGTTGCCGGTCAGGTTATGGACTGGCTAAAGCCTTGCGAAGCTCTGGTCAGTCTGCCGGGAGATGACGATACCTTGGTGCGCCGAACCATTGAGGCTTGGTTTCAACCTTTTTCGGTCGCTGACAACGGCCGGCGGGAGGGAATGTTCACCGGCTACTACGAGACCGAGCTCGACGGAGATGTTGTGCCCCAGTCCCCGGATGCGGTTCCCCTTTACAGGCGGCCGCCGGATCTGGTTTCGGTAAATCTCGGTCAATTTCGCGCTGACTTAAAGGGGTCCCATATTGTTGGGCGGCTCGAGGGGGCTGAGCTGGTGCCCTATCACGACCGGGCCACAATCGATGGGGGCGCGTTGGGCGATCAGAACCTTGAGCTCTTTTGGATCAATGATCCGGTCGATGCCTTTTTCCTCCACATTCAAGGATCGGGACGGGTGCAGCTTCCCGATGGGCGACGGGTCAGGGTCGGCTATGCCGGCTCTAACGGATTGACCTTTTATGCCATCGGCGCTCACATGCTCAAGGAAGGACTGATCCCCCGGGATCAAGCTTCGGCTCAATCCATTCATCGATGGTTGCGGGACAATCCCGGCCAAGCCGAGGCAATCATGCATAAAAACCCCCGCTATATCTTCTTTCGTGAGATCGAAGGGGAAGGCCCTATCGGGTCCCAGGGAGTCGCCTTGACGCCGGGTCGCAGTCTAGCGGTCGATCCAGATTTTATGCCCCTGGGCGCACCCATCTACTTGGATACGACCTGGCCGGCCTCGGATCGTCCGTTGCAGCGTCTTATGGTGACGCAAGACACAGGCAGCGCCATTAAGGGGCCGGTTCGAGGGGACTTCTTTTGGGGCACAGGCGATGACGCCTTGGCGGAAGCAGGTCGCATGAAGCAGGAAGGGCGTTACTTTCTATTTTTGCCTAAAAGCGTGGCCGAGCGACGGCAGCTGGGAAGCTAGAGCGTCGAAACGGGGCGTTTCAAGACCACCAGGCGCAATGCCAAAAGGGAGAAAACCAATCGGTTTGGCGGTCAGGCTTCTCGCTGACCGTAAAGTCTCTTAAGGGAAAGTAAATCTTAATATTTGACGGGGCAAATTAGTCACTCCTAGAGTAACACTCTTAAATCTATAGATATTTTCGCGTGTACGTACGGTCGGGTGTCAAAAAAATGGGACGTACGGATGATAAGCCGGATTCAGGTCAAAAAAGGCCCTCCGGCTTAAGCGAAGAAGACCGAGCTCTATGGGATAAGGTCGTCAAAGATACACAGCCTTTAAAAAAGGCCCCAAAAAAGACCCCAAATAAAACTGGAAGAAATGATCCGGAACCGGGATCCGTCTCTGCTGCGGTGACCTCTGAAAAACCGCCGAAACGCTCCGCTAAACTCTCCACCAAGGACAAAAGCCCACCCGTTAAGGCGCCGAAGCTTGCCAAGCCGTTGGGCCATGGGACGGTGGCCGACATGGACAAAAGAAAAGCTGATCGCTTTCGCCGGGGCCAGTTGTCCATTGAAGGGCGTTTGGATCTGCATGGCTATACCCAGGAACGCGCCCATGGGATTCTAACTCGTTTTTTAGCAGAATCTCAGAACCGAGGCTTACGCTGTGTGCTGGTCATCACGGGCAAGGGTCGCAAGGACGATCCCTTTGGTGCCGGCACGGGCGTATTGCGTCAGGCGGTGCCTCAATGGCTCAATCAGGCCCCAAATCGGCAACGTATACTCTCTTTTAGCTATGCTCAGCCCAAGCATGGGGGCGAGGGCGCCATCTACGTGCTCTTGAAGCGACTCCGAAACAAAAGTTAACTTGCCAATGGCAAAGAAAGGGAGCAGGAGGAGGCTTGAACGGACCAGATTGTGGTCCGCGATGTGTTTTAACAGCAGAGGGTTTTGCCTGGCGATGACTCCTTTTGGAGCGAAGTTGCGAGAAATACGGGCTGAACGGGACATTCCGCTGAAAGAAATGGCGGCCGGATTGCACGTCTCCCCAGCTTATCTTTCGGCCATGGAACACGGTCACCGGGGCCAACCTAGCCGACGGTTCGTCCACCGGGTTTGCCAATACCTAAACATTATTTGGGATGACGCCGAAGAGCTGCAGGCGCTGGCCGATCTCTCGCACCCCCGCGTGGTCGTGGATACGGCCGGCCTAAGCCCCCTGGCCACCGAGTTGGCGAACCGTCTGGCCGGGCGCATCGGCGAGCTGGACGAACGCACGGTCGCGCGCCTGCTGGCCGAGGTGGTATAAAAGTTTCTATAGAATAAAGCGGCTGAGGTCGGTGTTTTTGGCGAGCTCGCCCACTTGCTCCTGCACGTCGGAGGCGTCGATGGTGATGGTCTCCCCGCCGCGGTCGGTTGCGGTGAAGGAGATTTCTTCCAACAGCTTTTCCAGCACCGTGTGCAGGCGCCGGGCACCGATGTTCTCGACGGAGGAATTGATTTCCGCCGATAGGTCGGCCAGGGCCTCGATGGCGGCCTCGGTAAAGTCCAAGGTCACGTCCTCGGTGCCCATCAGCGCTTTATACTGGCGGATCAGGCTATTTTCCGGCTCAGTCAGGATACGCTTGAAGTCGTCTCGCGTAAGAGCGCTCAATTCCACCCGGATGGGCAGGCGACCTTGCAGCTCGGCCAGCATGTCCGACGGCTTGGCCATGTGGAAAGCGCCGGAAGCGATAAAAAGAATGTGGTCGGTCTTGACCGCCCCATGCTTGGTAGACACCGTTGTACCTTCGATGAGGGGCAGCAGGTCCCGCTGGACCCCTTCCCGCGACACATCGGCGCCACCCCGTTCCGAGCGGGCGGTGATCTTGTCGATCTCGTCTAAAAAGACGATGCCGTGCTGTTCCACGTTTTCGATGGCCTCGGTCATCAAGGTCTCCTCGTCGAGGAGTTTGTCGCTCTCGTCGGCGATCAGGACTTCATAGGATTCGCCGACGGACATCTTGCGTTTTTTCGTGCGCCCGCCGCCCAGCGCTTTACCGAACACGTCGCCCAGGTTCAGCATCCCCATGGAGGCGCCGGGCATCCCGGGAATGTCCAGGGTCGGCAATTGCATGCCGCTATGATCGGCGGTGTCGATTTCGATCTCCCGGTCGTTCAGGCGGCCTTCCCGCAACATTTTGCGGAATTTTTGCCGGGTATCCTCACTGGCGTTTTCCCCAACCAGGGCGGTGACCACCCGCTCTTCCGCGTTCAGTTCGGCCTGGGCCTGTACCTCCTTGCGCAGGCGTTCGCGGGTCATGTGGATCGAGGCCTCGACCAGGTCTCGAATGATTTGTTCCACGTCCCGGCCCACATAGCCCACTTCGGTAAACTTGGTGGCTTCGACCTTGAGAAAGGGAGCCTGGGCCAGGCGGGCCAGGCGACGGGCAATCTCTGTCTTGCCCACGCCGGTGGGGCCGATCATGAGGATATTCTTGGGCAGAACCTCTTCGCGAAGTTCCTCGGGCAACTGTTGACGGCGCCAGCGATTGCGCAAGGCAATGGCCACCGCCCGCTTGGCATCTTTTTGGCCGATGATGAAACGGTCCAGTTCGGAGACGATTTCCCTGGGGCTAAAGGCGCTTGAGTTATGCGTGGTCATGAGGTCTCGAGGCTTTCGAGGATGATATTTTCGTTGGTGTAGATGCAGATCCCGGCGGCGATGGCCATCGACTTGCGGGCAATGGCCTCGGCGTCCAGCCCTTCGATATCGTGCAAGGCCCGGGCCGCTGACAAGGCGAAGGACCCACCAGATCCGATTCCGATCAAGCCGTCTTCGGGCTCCAGTACATCGCCGGTGCCGGTTAGAACAAGCGACGTGCCCGCATCGGCCACGGCCATCATGGCCTCGAGGCGCCGTAGATAGCGATCGGTGCGCCAGTCTTTGGCCAGTTCCACGCAGGCCCGGGCGAGCTGGCCGGGATACGTTTCCAGCTTGGCCTCCAGACGCTCAAAAAGGGTGAAGGCATCGGCAGTTGCCCCGGCAAAGCCCGCAATAACGTCGTTGCGGCCCAGCCGGCGCACCGTGCGCGCCTGGGATTTGATCACGGTATTGCCGAGGGTGACTTGGCCGTCACCGGCAATCACCACATGACCGTCTTTCCGCACGGACAAGATGGTTGTGCCGTGCCAGGTTTGGGAGCTTTCTTTTGACATGGACAGTCACATGGGCCATTCGGGCCCTGGGGTCAAGGCGTCTCTTGCAGGACACTTACGCGATAAGGGCTCGGTCCGCCGGTGGTTTAGAGTAAAGCGAGACTGGAGATTGGCGGAACGAGCTGATAAAAGGGCGCGCGATCTTCGGGATCGTCGCGCTTAGGGAGAAAAAGCATGCGTCAAGGCAAGGTCACGCGGAACACCAAAGAGACCCAGATTTCGGGCGCCGTGAACCTGGACGGCGACGGAAACTATGATGTTTCCACGGGTATCGGCTTTCTGGACCACATGATTGAACAGCTGTCCCGTCATAGCCTCATGGATATACATCTGCGGGCCAAGGGCGATTTGCATATCGATTTTCACCACACTACAGAGGACACTGGCATCGTTCTCGGCCAGGCCGTGGCGCAAGCCTTGGGGGATCGCAAGGGGATCGTGCGCTATGGTGCCGCCCTCATCCCCATGGACGAGACCTTGACTCGGGTGGCGCTTGATGTGTCGAACCGTCCTTATCTGATCTGGAAGGTGGACTTTAACCGGGACAAGCTGGGCGAGATGGACACCGAGCTGTTCAAGGAATGGTTCCAAGCCTTTGCCCAACATGCGGGCCTGACCCTGCATGTGGAAAACCTCTACGGGACGAACAATCACCACATTGTGGAGTCTTCTTTCAAGGCGCTGGCGCGAGCCCTGCGTCAGGCGATCGAAATCGATCCGCGAAAATCCGATGCAATCCCCTCTACCAAGGGATCTTTATAGGCTCATGTCGGTTGCGGTAGTGGACTATGGCTCCGGGAATTTACGCTCGGCGGCGAAGGCCTTGGCGTTCGCGGCAAAGAGCGCTGCCCGCTCGCCGGAAGTATTTGTGAGCGAAGATCCCGAGAAGGTCGCCGTGGCCGATCGCGTCGTGCTGCCGGGGGTGGGTGCTTTTGCCGATTGTATGGCCGGGCTTTCCGCGATTGATGGTATGCGCGAAGCATTGGAGGATGTCGTAAACAAGCGTGGCCAGCCCTTTTTAGGGATTTGTGTCGGCATGCAGCTGATGGCCGAGCGGGGATTGGAGTATGGCACCCATCCCGGTTTGGGGTGGATCGCGGGTGAAGTCTCCGCGCTTGCTGGACCCAACAGAAGAGACCTAAAAATACCCCACATGGGGTGGAATGATCTTTTTGTCGTCCCGGGTTGTTCTCATCCACTCTTGGCGGGTTTGGGCGATCATCCTCAAGTCTACTTTGTCCATAGTTTCGCCCTGCACTGCGCGGACCAAGACCAAATTCTCGCCAAAACCGATTACGGCGGAGACATTGCGGCGGTGGTCGGTCGGGACAATATAGTGGGAACCCAATTTCATCCGGAAAAAAGCCAAGCCGCTGGCCTTAAAATCCTCGCCAATTTTTTGAGTTGGAGCCCATGATCGATCATTTTGGACAGTCTACTCCGTCTGTTGCCGTGGAGCGCTTGAGCGCCTTTCGCGGACCTGATTTGAATGACCTTTGCGATGCGGCGGAAGCGGCTATCGAGGATGGTGGCGGTTTTGGCTGGCTACGCCCACCAACCCGCGAGACCATGGAGGCCTACTGGAAGGGCACTTTGCTAATTCCGGGAAAGGTTCTCTTTGTCGCTCGATTGGATGGCACCATTGCCGGATCGGCCCAATTGCAGCGTCCGCCCCGCAACAATGAAGCCCAGGCTTCGACGGGGACCCTGACCACCTTTTTCCTCGCTCCCTGGTCGCGGGGCCATGGTCTGGCCCGTATGCTGGTGGAGGTGGTGGCCGATGCGGCCCGTGAGGATGGCTTGTCCGTTCTTAATCTAGACGTTCGCGAGAGCCAGGAAAGGGCGATCCAAATTTATGAGCAGTTGGGTTTTCAGCGTTGGGGTATCCATCCCAGGTATGCCCTTGTAAAGGGTCAATGGATGAAGGGCTATTACTATAGCAAAGACCTGGCCGATCTTTCCGATTTACCGAACACTTGAGGCTAATCCTATACCAGCGGACCCCTGGCGATGATTCTTTTTCCGGCGATTGATCTGAAGGACGGCCAAGCCGTGCGCCTGTTACGCGGCGATATGGCGGCCGCCACGGTCTTCA
The DNA here is from genome assembly GCA_039028695.1 of Pseudomonadota bacterium. GTDB lineage: Bacteria > Pseudomonadota > Alphaproteobacteria > Kiloniellales > Kiloniellaceae > JANQKX01. The sequence goes on along the minus strand of JBCCHN010000024.1, from coordinate 4,218 downwards.
ACGACGATCCCGCCGGCCAAGCACGGGACTTCGCAGCAGCGGGGTTTCAATGGCTGCACCTTGTGGACCTTAACGGCGCCATTGAGGGTCGGACCGTTAATGGCGCGGCGGTGGCTGCCATCAGGGCGGCGGTGGACCTGCCGATCCAATTGGGTGGCGGCTTGCGGGATATGGCTGGCATCGAAAGGTGGCTTAAGGCTGGCATCGACCGGGTCATTTTGGGCACGGTGGCGGTGAAAAACCCCGATCTCGTTCGCGAAGCCTGCCGCGCCTTTCCAGGGCGGATCGTGGTGGGCATCGATGCCCGCGCGGGCCGGGTCGCAACCGAGGGCTGGGTTGAAGCCAGCGACATGCTGGCAAGCGATCTGGCAAAGCGCTTCGAAGACGCGGGCGTGACCGCGATTGTCTATACCGACATCGACCGCGACGGGGCGCTGGGCGGCGCGAACATGGCCGCCACGGCCGACTTGGCCCGCGAGATCTCTATCCCCGTGATTGCCTCGGGCGGCGTGGCGTCTTTAGACGATGTCCGCGCCTGTCTGGCGGTGGTTCCCTTGGGAGTCCAGGGCATGATCATCGGGCGGGCCTTGTACGATGGCCGCATTGATCCTGCGGCCGCCTTGGTGCTTGCCCGAAACGACAGCTTCGATAACAAGGCGAGCGGTCCATGCTGAAGTGCCGCATTATTCCCTGTTTGGACGTAAAAAACGGCCGGGTGGTCAAGGGGGTCAACTTCGTCGGTCTGCGCGATGCGGGCGATCCGGTGGAACAGGCTAAGATTTACGATGCCGCCGGGGCGGATGAGCTGTGTTTCCTGGATATCACGGCGAGCCACGAAAACCGGGGTATTCTTCTGGATGTGGTCTCGCGTACCGCGGATGTCTGCTTCATGCCCTTAACGGTGGGGGGCGGCGTGCGCTCGTTGGAGGACATCCGCGCTTTGTTATTGGCGGGTGCAGATAAAGTCTCCATCAACACAGCGGCGGTGAAAAATCCCGAGCTGGTCCGAGAGGCAGCTGAAAAATTTGGCAGCCAATGTATCGTGGTGGCCTTGGATGCCAAGTCCGTTGCGCCGGACCGTTTTGAAATTTTCACCCATGGCGGCCGTCAAGCGACAGGTCAGGACGCGATAGACATGGCGCGCCAGATGGCGGATTTGGGCGCCGGCGAGATCCTCTTGACCTCTATGGATCGGGACGGGACTAAGGCCGGCTATAACATTCCCTTGACCCGCACCATGGCGGACGCGGTCCCCATTCCGGTGATTGCCTCGGGCGGGGTCGGAAGCTTGGATCACCTTGTGGAAGGGGTGCGCGATGGGCATGCGTCCGCCGTTTTGGCAGCCTCGATTTTTCACTTCGGGGAGTATTCCATTGCTGAAGCGAAAGCCCACATGGCGGCTGCCGGTCTGCCCATGCGGCTGGTCGAGGGGGCCTGAGCGGCGCTGATGAAAGGGAACACAAATGGCCGATGAAACTCTGGATGGCCGGGTTTTGGACCACCTCTTCCAAGTGATCGACAGTCGACGGAAAGGGGATCCAGACGCATCCCATACGGCCCGGCTGTTCGCCAAGGGCTTGCCGAAGATCGCTCAAAAGGTGGGTGAGGAGGCGGTGGAAACGGTTATCGAGGGCGTGTCCGGCACGAAGGAAAACACGGCGTCGGAATCGGCGGACCTCCTTTATCACTTGCTGGTTCTGTGGGCTGCCAGAGGCATTGAGCCCGGTGAGGTTTGGGCCCAGCTCGAGGATCGCAAGGGCACCTCCGGACTGGCGGAAAAAGCGGCGCGATCAAAGGATTAAATCACAGAGGGGTTGGCTATGACCAAAAGCTATGATGATCAGAATATCTTTGCGAAAATCCTGCGCGGCGAGATCCCTTGCGACAAGGTCTACGAGGATGATGTTGTTCTGGCCTTTCGCGACATCCAGCCCCAGACCAAGGTCCACGTCTTAGTGATTCCCAAGGGTGCTTATGTCTCCTTCGACGATTTTAGCCAGCGGGCCAGCCCAGCCGAGATCGAAGGCCTCTTCAGGGCTGCCGGCCAAATCGCGCGGGACCAAGGCCTGGACGGTCCTGGCTATCGCATTCTCGCCAATCATGGTGCCGATGCGAACCAGGACGTGCCCCATTTTCACCTCCATATCTTCGGCGGCCAGCCTCTGGGTCGCATGATCAAAGCGTCGACTTAACCTGAGAGGGCCTAATCCAAGAAGACAACTGGATTGAGCCTATTCCATGCGGCCTGGCGTAAGGCGGCGATAGCTGAGAGCCTCGGCGATGTGGGGCCGTAGGACTTTTTCACTCTGATTGAGGTCGGCCAGGGTCCGAGCCACCCGCAGGACCCTGTGATAGCCGCGGGCGCTGAGCCTCATCTTTTCCGCGGCCTCGGTTAGCAAAAGCCGCCCTGCGTCATCCGGGCTTGCGATTTCTTCTAGGAGTTGACCGTCTGCTTCGGCATTGCTTCTCGGTGCGGTGGCGGTGCCAATAGCCTCAAATCGTGCCGATTGGATGGCCCAGGCCCGGGCGACCCTTTGGGCGATTTCAGCCGAGCCCTCGGCCGGAGGCGGTAGTGTGAGATCGCTGGCCTGGACAGCGGGGACTTCAATCTGGAGATCGATCCGGTCATAGAGGGGGCCTGATATTTTGCCTTGATAATCCTGGGCACAGCGGGGGGCCCTTGTGCAGGCCTGGGCCGGGTCTTCCAAGTAGCCACAGCGGCAAGGATTCATGGCTGCGACCAATTGCACCCGGGCCGGGTAGGTTACATGGGCATTGGCTCGTGCCACTGCTACCTGACCGCTTTCCAAGGGCTGGCGCAGGGCTTCGAGGGTGGCGCGGCTGAATTCCGGCAATTCGTCGAGGAACAAGACCCCCATGTGGGAGAGGGAGACTTCGCCCGGCCGCGCCCGCAGGCCTCCGCCGACCAGCGCCGGTAGGGAGGCGGAGTGATGGGGCGAGCGGAAGGGCCTTTGTCGCATTAGATTGCCGCCTTCCAAACTTCCCGCCACCGAATGGATCATGGACACTTCCAGGGCCTCTCGCGGTGAGAGGGGAGGCAGAATGCCCGGCAGTCGCGCCGCCAGCATGGATTTGCCCGCACCGGGCGGGCCGATCATCAGAAAGTTATGTATGAATAAACCTTAACAAGCGCCTCATGTTAAGTCTTGGACATGTTAAAATATCAAACGACTCCAGCATAACCACCGATGAGAGGTATTCTGTTTGCCAAAGCGATCAAACGAGTTTCAAAGGCTGATAAAATTGATTGTTGGTCAATTAGATAAATCCGCAACTGTTCGCGAGAGTGTTGAAATGCCAGATCCGGCAGGCGGGGACGCGCCCCGAGAGATTGATATCCTTGTGGAAGGCCAAATCATTGAAACCAGAATACATATTGCTATTGAGACCACCGCCAAATCCAGGCCTGTAGACATTGGCTGGGTCGACCAGATGATTGGCAAATACTCGGGCTTGAACATTAACAAGGTTGTCTTGGTGTCCGAGAGTGGATTTTCTAAGAAAGCACAAAAAAAGGCGGCAAGTGTTGGGATTGACGCTTTGACCTTAGACGAGGCCAAAGACCGAGAGTGGCTGGAGTATGTGGAGGCCCTTGGGCCGATGAGAATTCAAGAGGTGTTCTGTAGGTGCCTCTCTGTCAATCCAATCTGTCTCCGAGATGGTCGGATCTGGAATGTCCCAAACCATCGGACAAACAGCATCATTAGAATGGTTGATAGTGAGGAGGGAATACCTCTTTCACAATATGTGCACCACGTGGTCAATCACCAGCAGTTCAGGCAGTTCTATTTCGAATCTTACAGCAACGTCCCATTAGAAAATGGTCGGCACAGCTTTCCATGCAACATCGACTTAGAGGGCTCGTGGGAGCTGCAGGACATGCATGGCAGGTATCACTCAGTGACGAACTTGGTCCTTCTAGTAGAGGCGACAGAGGCAAATGTATCGGTTGATTTGGAGGCTGTACCCCGTCATGGAAAGTTGGACAGACTCGGTTGATTGAATAAGGGAGTGTTTTTGGCTCATCGTAACTACGTATGGAGATATTTTGACACCAAAACACGACAGCAATCCGGAGAGTGCCGAGAAGGTGGTTCGGGACATCCGACGGGCCACGCGCAATCAATATTCATCCGAAGAAAAGATCAGGATCGTTCTGGAAGTTCTGCGCGGCGAGGAGAGCATTGCCGTGCTGTG